>JAZKSB010000082.1:0-8595 GCA_036626315.1 Halobacteriales archaeon | reverse complement strand
GGATCTGATGCTCGTCGATGAACCCAGGGCGGGACTGGCATCGGACCTCGTCGACGAGGCGTTCGAGAAGATCGTCGAGATCAACGAGGAAGAGGGAACTGCCATTCTGATGGTCGAGCAGAACGCCCGCGAAGCGCTCCGCAATTCGGATCGCGGATACGTACTCGAGATGGGTGAGAACCGGTTCACCGGGAGCGGCGAGGAGCTACTCGAAAACGAGGAGGTCGAGGAGCTGTATCTCGGGGGCGGCGGCGGCAGCGCGGTCTCCGGTGACGGCGACACGGAACGCGGTGACGTAGATTCGGAAGCCTGACCGCGTTGCTGGACTCGTTTGCCGGCCGAACGACGTTCGGAGGCACTGCTGATCGGCCCGTCAACCATAAAAAATCGAACGTCGGCGCGACGCTACAGTTTCCCCTCGAAGTAGCTCCGCGGGATCTCCTCGATGGTTTCCCGCGTTCCGTCCCCTTTGACCTGCAGGATCGCGAACGCGTTCAGCGGTTCCAGGTTCTCGTTGAGATTGACCGGGCTCGACGCGCCCTGGTAGTCGATGATCTCGCCGTCGGCGAGCAGGTCGGCGGCTTCCTGGAATTCCCCGACGGTGACCTTCGTACCCTGGGGCTGGGACACCGACTGGATGTTCTTCGCGATCGAGATGGCGTCGGCCTTGCCGGATTTTTCCATGGCAAGCGCCATCAGGAACATCCCATCGTAGGCGTGAGGGGCAAACAGCGTGCCGGCCTGATCGCCGAGTTTATCCTGGAATGTTTCGGCCCCGGGTGTCTGTTCCGGGTTGGGCGCCGAGATCCACATGTCCGACGTGATGTCGCTGTTTTCCTGCAAGAAGTCCTTCGAGTTGAGGCCCTCGCTGAGAACCCAGTCACTCGCCGACGTGTTGTACCCGCCGGCCGACCACTGCTGAAGGATCGTCTTCCCGTTTTCCGGGTACCCGACGATGCCGATAGCATCGGGATCGTCCGCGTGAAGGGTGTCCAGCACCGACGTGTAGTCCTGGGACTTCTTGTCGTAGCCGACGACGGCTGTCGTCTCACCGTCGAACGCCGCCTTCGCTTTATCTGCGAGCCCCTTCCCATACGCGTTTGCGACGTGCAGGAACGCGGCCGAGTCGGCCTCGATCGTCTGATTCATGATCCGCCCCATGATGAGGCCCTGCTGACCGTCGTTGGGGGCGGTGCGACCGAACAGCTTCACCTCTTCGTCGTCGACCGTTTTGTAGCCGAGCGTCGCCAGCACCGGCGAGGTGCTCGCGTTGGACATCTCCATGACTTCGTCGCTGGCCAGGTTCTCGGCGATGGTGGTGCTGACGCCGGAGGAGGCCGCACCGACGAACCCGACGATGTTCTGGCTGCTCACCAGCGAATTGTACTTCTGCGCGGCCTGTTGGGGCTTGGTCTCGCTATCACGGGTGTACAGTTTGAGGTCCGCCCCACGGACGCCGCCTGCCTCGTTGATGTCGTCAACTGCCTGCTGAACGGCCGCTTGCATTCCCGAGCCGTAGGCGTTGAGTGCCCCCGTGATCGGGAGGATCGAACCCATTGGAATCGGTCCTTCGATGGTGCCGTCATCGCCGGTTTCCGTTTGCGTGCCGCCACTTTGGAGGCAGCCGCCAAGCGACGCCAGGGTGGCGACGCTCGCAGTCCCGACTGCCTTGATGTAGTGCCTTCGTGTTTGTGGTTGTCTGTCAGGCATACTCCATTGACTTGTTGCAACCCACCTAGGAAATAGTTTGGGTAGATCTACGCAAATATTTCCGTTCGATCTCCGCCGTTGGAAAAACGAGTGCTCACGGTCGGCCGACCGACCGTCTCCGGATGATAGCGCCCGTGATAGAAACACCTTTGCCGGGACCGAACGGACCCCCGGACACATGACCGTGCCGAGCCTCGACGACCTTGACGTTCGCGGTCGGCGCGTCGGTGTCCGGGTCGACATCAACAGCCCGCTTGACGGCGAAGCCATCGCCGACGACGCGCGGCTGCGGGCCCACGTCGAGACGCTCGCCGAACTCGCCGAGCGTGGGGGCCGGGTTGCCGTGCTGGCACACCAGGGGCGGCCGGGCGGCGACGAGTTTGCGCCGCTGTCGGCCCACGCCGAGCGGCTGGACGAACTGCTCGACGCGCCGGTCGACTACGAGGACGCGACGTTCTCACGCGCCGCCCGCGAACGCGTGACGGCGCTCGACGACGGCGAGGTCGTCCTGCTGGAGAACACCCGCTTCTACAGCGAGGAGTACATGGAGTTCGACCCCCCGCGGGCCGCCGAGACGTTCCTCGTCCGGCAACTCGCCCCGGTCCTCGACGCCTTCGTCAACGACGCCTTCGCGGCGGCCCACCGCTCGCAGCCCTCGCTGGTCGGCTTCCCCGAGGTGCTTCCCGCCGTCGCCGGGCGCGTGATGGAAGAGGAGGTCGATGTGGTCGGTTCGGTCGACGAGACGCCCCGCCCGAGGACATTCGTACTCGGCGGCGCAAAGGTCCCCGACTCCCTCGACGTCGCCGAGCGGGCTCTCGAAAGCGTCCTCGCCGACCGGGTGCTGACCGGCGGCGTCGTTGGCAACGTCTTTCTCATCGCCGACGGCGTGGACCTGGGCGACCGGAGTTCCGAATTCATCTACGAGCAGGGCCACTGGGACCAGATCGACCGCGCAGTCGACCTGCTAGCGGAGTACGGCGACCGCATCGAGCGCCCCCGCGACGTAGCCGTCGACCGGGATGGCGACCGCCACGAGGTCGTGATCGGGAACGGCGTCCGGGACGACGAGCCGGCAATCGACGTCGGCACCGGGACCGTCGAACGCTACGAGGAGATCATCGACGAATCCGGGACCGTCGTGCTGAACGGCCCGGTCGGCGTCGTCGAGCGGGACGGCTTCGCCGCCGGGACCAGGGGGATCTACGAGGCCGCGTCCCGCGCGAACTACAGCATCGTCGGCGGGGGAGACACCGCCGCGGCACTTCGGAACCTGGGCATCGAGGGATTCGACCACGTCAGCACGGGCGGCGGGGCGTGTCTCCGGATGCTGACCGGGGAGCCGCTGGCGGGGGTCGACGCGCTCCGCCGCGAGTAACCGTGACGTCCATCGAGCGGGGGACGCTGGACGATCTCGCTGACGTACTCGACGCCTGGGTGTCGCTTGCCGCCGAACAGCGCGACCACGGCTCGACGCTGCGGGCGGACGCGAACCGCGACGCCATGCGCGAGGCGATCGGCGGTCGGCTCCTGTCCGGCGACGTGGTCGTCGCCCGCGACGGCGGCGACCTCGTCGGCTTCGTCAGTTTCGGGGTCGAGACCGGCGACCTCGAACGGACCCGTTCGCGCGGCGTCGTCCGGAACATCTGGGTCAGGCCGGACCGCCGCGGAGAGGGGATCGGCGGCGACCTGCTGGCACTGGCCGAGCGACGCCTCGTCGAGGCCGGTGCCGAGGCCGTCGCGCTGGAGGTCATGGCCGACAACGACGCCGCGCGACGGTTCTACCGCCGGCACGGCTACGAGCCGCACCGGGTGGAGATGATGAAAGAGGGTGACGACGGTGAGATGATGAAAGAGGGTGACGACGGTGAGATGATGAAAGAGGGTGACGACGGTGAGATGGCGAGCGAACACGACGACGCGGAGGACGACGCCGGATGAGCCCCGGCGACGCCGACGAAAAGCGACACACATACAAATTGAGCCCGGCTAGGCCCGACTGCGCCAGGAGAGCTTGGGCGGTCCAAGCACCCGACTTGTAATCGGGAGTTCCCGGGTTCAAATCCCGGTCCTGGCTCTTACAACGAACCTATTGGTTCCACGTGATCGGGCGTCACGGGTGCGACCGCCCGGTGGGAACCCAAGGCTAACCATCAGCAGTCAACCGCCCGTTGCCCGCCGGTCCGTCACGGCGACGTCGACAGGCCAGACCGCGAGCCGTCCGTGGTCGCCCCGGAGCGGAGTGCCAGGGAAGGGAGTACCGAAGATGTGGGTGGGGTGGGTCACTCTCCCCCTGGCAGGCGGGGCTATGTAACATTCCCAATAAGTATTTTCGGTGTCATGCGCCGCGTTCACACGTCCGCGAACACGCCGATCCGCTCACGACCGTCCGGCAGGCGCAACCCGCCAGGTCGTCGCGTTCGTGTACGACCACGGCTCGATCTCGATGCCGTCGAGGTCGTCGGCCAGTTTCCCCATCAGTTGCCCGATCCGCTTCGGCGACAGGCCCACCTCGTCGGCGACGAACTTCGACTTGAAGTAGAACTCGCCGTCCCGCTCGGTCCGGCAGCGGAGGTACGCCGCCAGTCTGCGTTCGTCGCTCCGCTCGCGCGTGGTCGCCGCCATCGTCTCACCGCCTCCCGTTCCCTGTGCCGACGGCGTCGTCCCGCGGCAGGTTGTGCCGGTAGCCGACGGCCAGCGAGACGAGGTGGGCCCCGAGCAGCACCGCGAGGACCGTCGGAGACGGCTCCGGCCGGACCGCCGGCAGCAGCACCCAGACCGGTGCAAACAGGCTCGCGACCCAGAACGCCGCTCCCTCGACGAGGGCGACCGCGTGCCGGACGGCATGGCGGCCCCCCCGGACCAGCCATCGTGGTCGAATCATCCACCCTGTCATGTGTACTGCTGTATGGCGGGTGGACTAAAGGCCCACCGTAGCCTCAAAGAGCCGTTTCAGCAAGTGAAGCTGTCACAACCGGCGGCGAGGGTTCCAGGTAGCACGCCCGTCGACATCGTCGGTGGCCCCGATTTCGGCGTGGTCCGTCACAACCGTCGGCGAGCGTGCACGGGTAACACGCCTGGCGGTCACGTCGGACGTGCTGGCGTCGGCATGTCGCGACCGGCGGCGAGAGTGCACGGGGAGCACGCTCCGGAGGACAGCACCACTCCGACGCACTCGTTCCGCCGAATCGCCCGCCTGCTTGCTAAAATCGTTTTCCCGGAATTGAGGTTTACCAATCTTGATACCGCTCCGTGTTCAATGTGTCTAGTTAACATGCCGGAGCCACCGTTCGACTACGGCGACTACGAGGAGGGGCGACACCTCAACTACTGGGAGATGAACCCGCCGCTGCAGGCGGAAGCCGAGCGGCTCTATCCCGACGAGGAGTTCGAGTGGGCCGAGGGGAAACTCGCGGCGTTCGGCGGGATCGTCGGCCACACCGTCGCGGACAACGCCGACCGGATCGACGACCACCCGCCGGAACTGCAGACCTACGACAAGCACGGCGACCTGCTGAACGAGGTCCACTACCACCCCGACCAGTTCGAGAACGAGGCGTTGATCTACGAGCACGGCATCGTCGCCGACGCCTTCGACGCGCCGCCCGATCGGGAGGAACCGGTGGGGCTATTGCACACGCTGACCGAGCAACTGCTGCTGTCGTATGCGGACACCGGGCTGGTCTGTGCCCAGTCGATGACCGCCGGCGCCGCGCTCGTGTTGCGCAACCACGACCACGCCGGCCACTACGACGCGTACCTCGATGGGCTGACCGCTCGAGACCACGACGCTGTCATCGAGGGGGCGATGTTCCTCACCGAACAGCAGGGCGGCAGCGACGTCGGCGCCAACGAGACCGTCGCCGAACCCGCGGTCACGCCGAGGGAGGTCCCGGCGGCCTCGCCCGCCGGGGCGACGGTTAGCCAGGACGGCGGCGACCTGGATACCCGAACGTACGAACTCACCGGCGAGAAGTGGTTCTGCTCGAACATCGACGCCCGGGGGACGCTGGCGCTGGGCCGTCGCCCCGACGCGCCCGAGGGGACCGAGGGACTGTCGCTGTTTCTCGTTCCCCACGAACTGCCGGACGGCGAACTGAACCACCAGATCTACCGCCGGCTGAAGGACAAACTCGGCACCGACAGCGTGCCGACGGGCGAGGTGGAGTTCGACGGGACCACGGGCTATCTCGTCGGCGAACCCGAGCGCGGGTTCAAGTACATGACGACGATGCTCAACTGGGAGCGGGTCACCAACTCCGTCGGTGCGGTCGGCATCATCGGCCGGTTGCTGCTGGAGAGCAAGGTCCACGCGGCCAACCGGGAGGCGTTCGGCCAGCGCATCCGGGAGTTCCCGCTGATGCAGCGGGACCTGGTGGAGATGGCGGTCGACCACGAGGCGGCCCTGGCGTTCGCGATGGAGTCGGCCCGGTGGCTGGACCGCTACGAGCGCGATCACGGCGACGACCGCGCGTTCCGGTTGATGCGGCTGCTGGTTCCGGTCTCGAAGCACGTCACGACCCGGACCGCCGTCGAGACGGCCTCCTACGCCATGGAGATACAGGGCGGAGACGGCTACGTGAGCGACTTCGTCACCCACCGGCTCTACCGGGACGTCCAGGCGCTGCCCATCTGGGAGGGGACCTCGAACATCCTCTCGCTCGACGTACTCCGCGCGATGGAGACGGAGTCGGCCCACGAGGCGCTGATACCGCTGGTGGAGGAGTACCTTGACCGGGTCGAGCACCCGTACCTCCGGTCGCTCGCCGCCGCCGTGGAAGACGAGTTCGAGGATCTCCAGGCCGCCCTGCTGACCCTGGCGAGCGAGGACGACCGGTACGCCCAGCACGAGGCCAAAGCGGTCACCGAGTACGTCTACGACGTGCTCGCCGCCGCCCTGTTGCTCGTGCGTGCCCAGGACCAGATCGACGACGGCGACGCCCGGAAGGCCGTCGTCGCCGAACTGTTCGTCCGCCGGGCGTTCGGGGGCGACGACGCCCGCGGGGTGACCGGCGGCGACGCGCTCGCGATGGAGTACTTCGACGCCGTCGTCCGCTACGACGACGTCGCGCCCGACCGTCTCCCCGACGAACCGACCACGAGGTGACGACCATGTACACGATTCCCACAATCCTCGACCGCGCCCGGAGGCTGTTCCCCGAGGCGTCGGTCTCCGACGGCACCGACGAACTGACCTACGAACGAGCCCACGAGAACGCGCGCCGGCGCGCCGGCGCACTGGCCGACCGCGGCGTCGGTCCGGGCGACGTGGTCGCCGTCGCCGACTGGAACACGCCGGCGTTCTTCGAGTTGCTGTACGGCATCACCGGGCTGGGCGCCGTCGCCTACCCGGTCAACCTGAACCTCCCGCCCGAACAGATCGGCTACACGCTCGAAACGGCGGGCGCAACGACGCTGTTGTACTCTGAGGACTTCGCGGAACTCGCGGAGAACTTCCCGGGGGCGACCGCCCACGTCGGCGACGTCGGCGGCGGCACCCCCGAGTCCCTGGCGGTCGACCAGGAGCGGGACGCCGTCGCCCTGTTCACCTCCGGGACGACCGGCAGGCCCAAGCCGGTCCGGTACAGCCACGCTGACTTCGTGCAGGGCGGCCTCGCCATCGCCCACCAGCTCGCGGAGTACGAGACCCCGGCCTCGTTGTCCGGCGACGATGCCCTCTACCCCGGGATCCCCATGTTCCATCTGCTCTCGTGGGGATCGACGGTCATCGCGCCGTACCTGGGTGCCGACCTCGTGCTCGCGGGGCAGTTCGACCCCGAGTCGCTCGCCGCCGCCGCCGAGGACGGCACCGCCACGTGGACGAACCTTGTGCCGACGATGGTCCGGCAGGTCCTGGAGAGCGACCGATCGCTGTCGGAGCTAAAGGTTCTGACCGGCGGCAGCGCCGTCGAGAGCGACCTCGCCGCCCGGATGCGGGACCGCGGGATCGAGTTCTCGACCATCTACGGCGGGACGGACATGCTCGCGGCGGCCATCTCGATCTGGACCGACCGCGCCCGCGACCACGGCGGGTACGACTACCTGCGGCGGGTGACCCACCCGGTCCCGTTCGGCGAGTTCCGACTCTCCCGCCGTGAGGGAATGGACGAGGGCATGGGGGAGATCCAGTTCCGCGCGCCGTGGGTGCCCGACGAGTACCCCGGTCTGCCGGAGGAAAGCGAGGCGGCCTTCGAGGACGGGTGGTTCAACACCGGCGACGTCGGACGCCGGACGCCCGACGGCGGACTGCGGATACTCGACCGCCTTGACGACACGATCAAGAGCGGCGGCGAGTGGATCCCGACGAGCGTCCTCGAATCGGTCGTCGTCGAGACTCCTGGCGTCGCGACCGCGGCGGTCGTCGGCCGGCCGGACGAGGAGTGGGGCGAACGGCCGGTCGCTGCCGTCACGCCCGCCGACGGCGACGTCGACGAAGCGGCGATCCGGAACCGACTCCGGGCCGCCGCCGAGGAGGGCCGCATCAACGACTGGTGGATCCCCGACGAGATCTCGGTCGTCGAGGAGATGCCCCTCACCAGCACGGGCAAGATCCGCAAGGACGACCTTCGCGACCGGTTCGCCGGAGAGTAGCGCTGCCGACCCCGCTCTGAATACCCCGCGCCCGAGCCCGCCGAAAATCGAGCCTCTTATTAATTCAAAAAACAGATTTATTAATATGGCACGGTACTCCAGACTGGGCATCGTCTCGTTCGTCGCGTTGCTGGCTCTGACGGCGTTCGCGGTCACCGCCGAACTCTGGAAGGTGCTCGTCATCAGCTGGGCGGGGTTCGGCGTGATGGCGATCGGCGCCGTCCTGGGCAACCGGACGGCATTTGCCGGCGGGGGCCTGGTCCCCGCCTGGGGCTACGGCCTCGCCAGCGGGTCGAT
>JAZKSB010000081.1:0-8674 GCA_036626315.1 Halobacteriales archaeon | reverse complement strand
AGGTCCGGCAGTGTGAAGGGCGGCAAGAGCCGCCCGGTCGTCGATATCGTCGTCGGCATCGGCGGCACCCAGCACACGGTCACCGCCAGCATCGAGGACCGCAGCCACATGGACTATCCGCTGCTTCTGGGCCGGGACATCCTGGAACACTACCAGATCGACATCCGCAAGCGCGCCGACGTCGACGAGGAGGAAAGCGAGGAGTAGCGGCGCCGGGGCCAGCGCCGACCGTGGCGGGTCGGTTCTCGATTCCGGTACCCTAAGCCGGACATTGATGGTCGTTCGCCCCCGTGATCGGGTATGGACACGGACACGCTGGTGGCGCTCGCTCCCCACTACCTCGCAATGCTGCTGTTGGCGTACGGCGCGGTCGCCCTGTTCAGGCTCGCGGTCGGCGAGGCGCAGTTCTGGCCGGAACTCGTCGTCATCGCCGTGGTGGTGTTCGGCTACCGCCCGGTCGTCATCCAGCTCGGGATCGAGCCGGAGCCCTGGTCGCAGTAGGCCGCCCGGCCCGCCGGTCGGACGCGGGACGCGGCTGGCCGACGGGACGCCGGTGCGTGAAGACGGCCGCCGGCGGTCAGTCGACGGCCAGCCAGAGATACCGGCTCGCGTAACTTCGGTATGGCTCCCACTGCCGGGCGCGCTCGCGCATCTCCGCTCGGGCGAGGTCCTCGCCGTGGACCGTCCGCATTCCCTCCCGGATGCCGAGGTCACCGACCGGGAACACGTCCGGCCGACCCAGTCCGAACAGCAGGAACATGTCGCTGGTCCAGGGCCCGACGCCCCGCACGCGCTGCAGTTCCTCGGCGACCGCCTCGTCGTCCATCCCCGCGAAGTAGTCCACCGAGTATCCCTCCTGTTGCCACCGCTCGGCCAGCGCCCGCAGGTACTCTACTTTCGCCGTCGAGACGCCGGCCTCGCGCATGGCGGCCTCGTCGGCAGCCAGCACGCCTGCAGGGGTCACCTCGATGCGGTCGAACAGTCGTTCGCGGATGGCCGCGGCAGCGGACATCGACACCTGCTGGCGCAGCACCGAGACGACCAGTCGGCGGAACGGGTCGGCGGCGGGCGCCACCCCGACCGGGCCGTGGCGCTCGACCAGCGGGCCGAGGCGGTCGTCCTCGCGGAGCGCCTCGACGGCATCGCGGTCCGGCACCGTCCCCGGCAGGCGGTCGGAGTCACCCATCGCCGGCGTCTCGGGGCCGCGCCGACAAGAAACGACCGGAGTCGCCCCAGTCGCTCCGGGAGCCGGGGCGCCGAGCCGCCGCGGTCAGTCGCCCGACTCCTCGCGAAGTTCCTCGACCCGGGCCTCCAGTGCGTCCAGGGCCTCCATGGCCTCGCGGCGGGCGTCCTCGCCGACGTCCTCGGCTCGCTCGAACGAGCGGTTGACGCTCCCCCGGACGCCGTCGAGCAAGTGCTCCATTCGTCTGTCGGTCCGGTGGGCAGGCTATCCGGCCCCGTGTCGCGACCCCGGTGGCTGTCCGAACCGTTTAACCCGTCTGCGGGCGAACCGTTTCGCTTGATGCGACACGTTACCGGGCCGCTGCTGTCGATCGACGCGACCGACCGACGCGCCGAGACGGTCGACGTCGACGAGGTGCTGGAATCGTTCGTCGGCGGGCGGGGCGTGGCGACGAAACTGGCGTTCGACCGGCTTCCCTTCGACGCCGACCCGCTGGGCGCGAAAAACCGGCTGTACTTCACCACGGGACCGCTCCAGCACTCCCGGATGTCGTACACGGGGCGGATGAACGCCACGGCGGTCTCGCCGTTGACCGGGGGCATCGCCTCCTCGAACGCCGGGGGGTTCATGTCCCGAAACTTTGCCGCCGCGGGCTACGGCGCCGTGGAGATCCGGGGACGGAGCGACGAACTGCTGGCGGTCCACGTCACCGACGAGGGCGTCGAGTTCGAACCGGTCCCGCACCTGGCCGGCGCGACGGTCCCGGAGGTGACCGCCTACCTCGAGGACGAACACGAACTCGGGCCCGACCACGTCGCCGCCATCGGTCCCGCCGGGGAGAACCGCGTCCGCTTTGCCTCGATCATGACCTCGGAGTCCCGGGCGTTCGGGCGGGGCGGACTCGGCGCCGTCCTCGGGGCAAAGAACGTGAAGGCGGTCACGTTCGACGGCGACGCGGACCACGAACGCGAGTTCCCGGACGCCGCCGAGGCGATCCACCGCGAGGCCGCCACGTCCGACAGCATCATGAAGCGCCAGGGGACCACGAGCGTGGTCGACCTGGCAAACGAGGTCGAGGGCCTGCCGTCCTACTACTGGTCGGAGTTGCAGTTCGACGGGGTCGAGGGGATCAACGGCGCCGCCGTCGAGGCAAAGACGTACAAGAAGGCGACGTGTTCCCAGTGTGCGTTCGCCTGCAAACTCCCGACGCGCGACGAGGCCGCCGGCGTCGAGACGGAGGGGCCGGAGTTCGAGACCACGTTCTCGCTGGGCTCGAACGTCGGGGTCGACGACGTCGTGGAGGTGATGCGCTCGAACGAGCAGTGTGACGTCTACGGGCTGGACACCATCTCCGCCGGCAATACCGTCGCGGCGTACCTGGCCGCCGAAGACGAGTTCGGCAACGCGGAACTGATCCACGAACTGCTGGAGAAGATAGCCTACCGGGAGGGAATCGGCGACGAACTCGCGGAGGGCATCGCCCGGATCCACGACGACCTCGGGGTGGACGACTACACGGTCAAGAACCTCGATTTTGCGGCCCACGAGGGGCGCACCCTCCACGGCCAGGGGTTGGCGTACGCGGTCGCGAACCGCGGCGCCGACCACATGTACTCGACCTTTTACGCCTGGGAGTACCCCCTGGTCGACGAGGACGAGTCGTTCCCCAAGCGCGGACTGGACGGCAAGCCCGCTGCCGTCGCGGAACAGGAGAACGTCCGGGCGCTGGAGGACTCCGGGATCGTCTGTCGGTTCTCCCGGTCCACGATGACCCCCGATCGCTTCGAGGCGCTTTTCGACGCCGACTACGAGCGCCTGCTGGCGGTCGGCAGCCGCGTGGTCGACCTGGAGCGGGCGTTCAACAACCGCCGGGGATTCGACGCCGAGGACGACGACCTGCCCTATCGCGAGTACGTCGAGGGTGACCTCGATCGGGCCATCCGGGAGTACTACGAGGTGCGCGGCTGGCGGTCCGACGGCGTCGTTCCCGACCTGGGCGAACCCGTCGGCGACCGGGGGGTCGCCGGGGACTGAGGCGGCGACGTCCGACCGTCCGGAGCCGTCAACCCTCCTTCGCTGACCGGCGGCGGGCGTGTTCACGAGCCGACAACCGCAGACAGGCTTTAGACCTTCGGGAACAAACCATCGGCAACTGATGCTGGTCGACGACTTCGGGCGGGAGGTCAGCGAAATCCGCGTCTCGCTCACCGACCGGTGCAACTTCGACTGTGTCTACTGCCACAACGAGGGACTCGGCGACACGCGGGGGCCGATGGCAGCACAGGAAGACGAGATGTCCACCGAGGACGTCGTCCGGTTTCTGGAGGTGGCCCGGGAGTTCGACGTCGAGGCCGTGAAGTTCACCGGCGGCGAGCCGATGTTGCGTCAGGACCTGGAGGAGATCGTCCGCCGGACCCCCGACGGCATGGAGCCGTCGCTGACCACCAACGGCACCTTCCTCGACGGGCGCGCCGAGGACCTGCGGGCGGCCGGGCTGACGCGTGTCAACGTCTCCCAGGACGCGCTGGACCCCGACGACTTCGCCCGGGTCACGAAAAGCGGCGCCTACGAGCAGGTGATCGAGGGCGTCGAGGCGGCGCTGGACGCGGGGCTGGCGCCCGTGAAACTCAACATGGTCGTGTTCGAGGGCACCGCCGGCTACATCCCCGAGATGGTCGACCACGTCGCGGACGAGGAAGGGCTGCAACTCCAGCTCATCGAGTACATGCCGGAACTGGTCGGTAACCCCGACTGGGCGGTCGACATCGGACGGGTCCACGACTGGCTGTCCGACCGGGCCGACCGGATCGAGCGCCGCGAGATGCACAGCCGCCGGCGCTACTACGTCGAGGGCGACGGCGGCGAGGGGATGGTCGAGATCGTCGACCCCGTCGAAAACCGGGAGTTCTGTGCGAACTGCCACCGGGTCCGGGTGACCCACGACGGCAAGCTCAAGGGCTGTCTCAACCGCACCGACGACCACCGCTCGATGGGCGAGATGACCAGACCCGAGATCCGGGAGACGTTCCGCGAGACCGTCGCCGGCCGCGTGCCCTACTACGGGGAGTACATGATCGAGGAGGACGGCGAGTGGGTGGTCAACGAGGAGTACCTGGAGAAAGTCCCGACCCCGGCGGACGATTGACCGGAGCGGTGGCTGGTCGTTTCGAGACGACGGGTTGACCGGAGCGGTGGCTGGTCGTTTCGAGACGACGGGTTGACCGGAGCGGTGGCTGGTCGTTTCGAGACGACGGGTTGACCGGAGTGGTGGCTGGTCGTTTCGAGACGACGAGCGAGCGAAGCGTCTCCCGCCCGCCCTCAGACGACGGGCGAGCGGTAGCCTATTGAGCCACGCGGTCGAACGGACGGACGATGGCGACCGAGGAAGCGATCGGCGTGACCGTGCGCGGCGAGGAGACGGTCCGGGTTGCGGACACGCCCGCGGTCCGCGACCGCTTCGAGTGGGAGACGGCGTCGTTCACCATCAACTGCCACACCGGCCGGATCCTGGAGGGTCGCTGGAGCGGCTTTCGGCTCTGGCCGCTTCTGGAGGCCGCCCGCATCGACCCAGAGACGACCCACCTGCTGGTGACCGCCCGCGACGGGTACAGGGCCTGCGTCGAACTGCTCGACGGCCACGACGCGCTTCTGGGGTTCGTCCGTGAGGCGTTCCGGGTCAGAAACGGCGAGGAACACGGCGACGGCACCGGCACGCCCCGGTTTCTGACCCGGGGGATCGACTCCTCGCGAACCGTCCGGGAGGTCGCGAGCGTCGAGGGACTCGTGCTCTCTTCCGACGAGGACCCCCACGACTACGAGATCGAGTGAGCGGGCCGGACCGCGGTCGCCGGTCGCCCGTTCCCTCCTTCTCCGGTCGACGACCCGCGCCGCCGGCTCAGCGCACCGCGATGGCCTGACGCTCGAACCGGTCGCCGGTCCATCGCCAGGCCCCGACGGTCGGTTCGTCCCCGGCGAGGTCGACGAGGAGATACGTCCGTCCCGGCCAGGTGGCCCGCGCGGCGTCGGTCGCGCTGGGCCGTGGCGGTCCGTCCGGGTGGGAGTGGTAGAACCCGACCACGTCGTCGCCGGCGTCCTCGATGGCCTCCATGGCCGCGTACTGCTCGGCGGGATCGACGACGTAGGTCTGCCGGGGGTTCCCGGCCACGTTTTCGGTCCGGTGGACGGTCCGCACCCGGACCGGGTCGCCCCGCCGGCCGCCGAGGACGCCACAAACCTCCAGCGGATGCCCGTCCCGGGCGTGCTCGATCATCTTCTCGTGGGCGTCCCGGGTCAGGGTCACGGTCGATTCGGTCATGGCTGGGTCGCCGTCGTCGGAGCGGTCCCCCGCGCGGCGGCGTTCGTGTCAGCCGTTTGGTCCCGGACGCCCCTGAGTGTTCCTGCCGGCTGTTCGGGGGTGTAGTTCGTCTCGGCGCCCGGTCGAGTCTCCTGGGACGCTTGCCACGCTTGTAATTTAAGCCGCTCCGCCCCCTCAAGCCGAGCATGGAAGTCGAGTTGCGCTTCTTTGCGACCTTCCGGGAGGCGGTCGGCCGGAAGACGGTCTACCGGAGGTACGACGCCGGCGCGACCGTCGGCGAGGTCCTGCAGTCGATGACGGCGGAGCATCCCGACCTGGACCTGTTCGAGGACGACGGCAGCCTCCGGGACTTCGCGACCGTCATGAAAAACGGGCGGCAGGTGATCCACCTCGACGGACTGGCGACGGAACTGGGCGACGGCGACGTCCTCAGCGTGTTCCCGCCCGTCGCGGGCGGATAGCCGGCCGGCGGTTCGTGAGGGGAGTGATGACGGACCGACCTTTCAGGGGTGCCGACGGACCGACCTTTCAGGGGTGCCGACGGACGAATGCTCGAAGAGACGGCGTCCGGCACGGGGAAGCCCACATTTATCCCCGTCCGCCGAGGAGCCAACGCATGGACGACATCGAGCTGACGATCCCGGAGTCGATCCTCGAATCGCTGCCCGAAGACGGTGCGGACGCGGAACAGGACATGGGGAAGGCGGTCGTGGGCTGGGAGGAGCAGATCAACGCCGCGCTCGCGGAGGGCGGCGACGACGCGGTGGCCGGCGTCGTCGACATCGTCGAGCGCTTCGAGGACCGCTGGGAGGCCTACGACGAGTTCATCGTCGAGTTGCGCGCCTGGGGCCAGTCGCCCATCTACGCGATGGCCTGGCGGAACCTCCACGCCGCGATCATCCGCCAGATCTACGACCACGGCGACCTGGGGGACCGCATCGACCGCGAGCGAAACGCCCGCATCGTCGAGGACGGCATCAGACAGAACTGACCCGCCGGGCGGAGCCCTCTTGAGACTGCCGACCCACGAGGGGATATGGGCCTCGAACTTCTGCATTCCGCCGCGCTTCGCGAGGCGGTCGACACGGAGACGATTCGCAGTAGATCCCGCCACGCGGCGAGCGCCTTCGCGCCCGCTGCAGGGAGGTAACCGCATGGAGGTCGTCAAGGAGTTTCGCGGCATCTCGAAGCGACTGGCGATCCACTACCTCGAAGGTCTGGGCGGCCAACCGGTGGACGAGGCGGGAGCGCCCGTCGACGGCGCCGGGGAGACGGCCGAGGCCGCCGCCGGGGTCGACCGCGTCCAGGGCGACGGCTGGACGGTCAACCTGTCGACGACGCGTGTCTCGATAGGTCCTTCGATCGAGGTGACCGAGGTCCGGACGGCCTTCGAGGGCGAGGCGGAGACCGTCGAGCGACTCGTCGAGGAGTTCTCGTTTAAGGCGATGCGGGCCGGCGGATGATGGGTCTCCTCACGCGACCGCCGACAAGGGGGCCGAAACCGCACGCGGCGTCCGTCCCGCTCGGGTCGCCGGTCGGGCACGGCGAACCGACTCGACGGGGTGCGAGGTCAGTCCGCCGTCGCGTCGTCGACTGAGACGCCGGTGCCGGGACCGACCTCAATGTCGAGTTCCGCGAGGCGCTCGTCGGGGACGACCCCGTCGACCCACTGGCGGGCCTCGTAGTACTCGTCTTTCATCTCGTCGAGTTCGGCGAGCTGGCCCTCGGCGGCGCCCATGCCGGGGATGGCGTCGTCGGCCCCCTCGACGAACCGGTCCGGCAGGTCGTCGTCCTCGCCGTCGAAGCCGACGAGGTTGTTGTAGTAGCGTTCGAGGGTGTAGATCCGCTTGCCGGCCTCCAGGAGTTCCTCCTCGGTCACGTCCCGGCCGGTCATGCCGTTGTACTGCAGGACGTACTCCTCGATGCCCTCCGCGAAGGCGTTGAACTTGCAGATGTCGAACGAATCGGAGATGGCGTGCAGGTCCTGGAACGCCACCTGGAGTTCGCCCTTGCCCTCCGGATCCGCGGGATCGGACGCCTCCGGGAATCCGAGAATCTCAGCGGACGGCGTGTACCCCCGAAGGTGGCAAGCCCCGCGGTTCGAAGTGGCGTACCCGATGGCCATCCCCTTCAGCGACCTGGGGTCGTAGGCCGGAATGGTCTGGCCCTTCACGTCGAGCCGTGAATCGTGGGCGTCGAACCGGTCGGCGGCCCGCTCTGCGCCCATCGCGAGCGCGTCCGAGAGGTCGTCATCGCGCTCGGCGATGCGCTCCAGCATCTCGTACATCGCGTCGTGGTCGCCCCAGTCGATGTTCTCGTCGATCTGGCCCTTCTCGGACATCTCCATGGCCATCGCGAGCATGTTGCCCGCCTCGATGGCGTCGATGCCATACTTGTTGCACCGGTCGATGAGGACGGCGGTGACCTCCGCGTCGTCGCTCATCGAGTTCGAGCCAAAGGAGAACGCGGGCTCGTACTCCAGGCTCTCCATGCGGACCTCCTGAGTCTCGCCGCCGAGTTCGGTCTCGACCTCGACCTCCTTCTTGCAGGCGACCGGACAGGAGTGACAGGTGGGCTCGTCGACGAGGATGTTCTCCCGGACCCACTCCCCGGAGGTGTTCTCGGCCTCGATGTTGGGTTCGCTCGGGTCGTCTTCTGCCTCCGCCACCGTCGAGGTGTACTTGCCGTTGCGGGTGGGCAGGCCGTCCATCTCCTCGGTGAGGTTCGTGAGGACGTTCGTGCCGTACACCGACAGGCCGCCCTCGTTGGGAGCGGTGATGTCGGACTCGCGGATGACCTGCATGGCCTGCTTGTGGCCCTCCCGGAACGTCTCCTCGTCGGCGGGTTCGGGCATGTCGGTCGACGCCTTGACGACGACGGCCTTGACGTTCTTCGACCCCATCACCGCGCCCGTTCCGCCGCGACCGGAGGCCCGGTCGTCCTCATTGATGATACAGCCGTACCGCACCTCGTTCTCGCCGCCGGGCCCGATGCCCATGAAGCTGAGGTTCTTGCCGTACTCGCCGTCGAGTTCCTCCTCCAGCGTCTCGCGGGCCTCGTGGACCGTCATCCCCCACAGGTGGGAGGCGTCCCGGAGTTCGACCTCGCCGTCCTCGACGTATGCGTACACCGGTTCGTCGGCCTGGCCCTCGAACAGGAGGCCGTCGAAGCCGGCC
>JAZKSB010000080.1:0-8786 GCA_036626315.1 Halobacteriales archaeon | reverse complement strand
ACGTGGTCTGCTTTGCGGACGCGGCGGCGGACGCTCCCTTCGCGCTGCCGGACGTCGACCGGACCCAGCGGGTCACTACCTCGCGGGTCCGGTCGGTCACCCGCCACTGCGAGCGCGGGCGGGCGTTCGTCACCGCGCCGCTGGTCGGCACCGGGACCGAACTGGCGGACGGCGAGCCCGGCGAGATAGAGCGGACGGTGCTCGAGGACATGGGGATCGAGCCCGCGGATTTCGATTTGCCGGGCGAGTTTCACTCGACGGGAACCCGGCGGGCCGTGCTGGTGCAAACCGACCTGACCGTCGACCGGGACCCGCTGAGGTTCTCGTTTTCGCTGCCGAAGGGGTCCTACGCCACCGTGCTGTTGCGCGAGTACCTGAAGACGGACCCGCTTGCGATGAGTTGACCGCATCAGTTTCACGGCGGAAGGGGGACGACGATCCACGCGCCCGGCCATCCGGCGCCACCGAAACGTGGGCGTTAACCCACGCGCCCGGCTATCCGGCGACATGGAGTGTCGGCAGTGTGCGTCCGACCTGCAGCGACCGGGCGACTACTGTCTGGTCTGTCGGACGGCAAACGCCGACGCCGTCGTCGTCGACTGCGACCGCGACCGCGCGACGCTGACGATGCTGTACGACGACGAGGTCGTCGGCGAGACGACGATCACGACCACGCCGGAGGACGGCGAGGAGACGGGCGTGGTGGAACTGCGGAACTTCGCGGGCCGCATCGCCGACGAGGTGCGCCGCAAGCGCCCGGATTCGGTGTTCGTCGCCGGGAATCGGGAGGTGATCCGGGTGCTCCGGGGTGACCTGCACTACGAGTTCCGGCGGGTTCCCGACGAGACCCCCGTCGAGGCCGCCCGCGGCGACGGCAGGCGGTCACCGGACGTCGTCGACCTGGCGCCGGCGGAGAAGATCGGGGGCCGCCACTCGACGCTCATCGGCGGCCGGTCGGGAAAACGGGCCGTGGAGACGGTGGCCGAACACCCCAACGTGAAGAAACTGATCCCGGGCCCCATCGAGGCCGGCGGCAGCAGCTCGCGGGGGAGCGTCCGGGCGAAGGCGACCCGCGCCGACGAGAACGGCAACGTCAGACTGCTGTTGCGGGAGGGGTCCAGCGTCCAGGAGAACCGGGTCGTGACCACCGCGAAGGACCGCCGGACCGGCGAGCGGATCAGCGAGGACCTCAACGAGGCACTCTCGGACGCGGACCTGCAGTGAGCTCGGCGGGTACGGACGCGAACCTGGGCGTGCAAACCGGCCGTGACCACAAAGCCTATCCGGTGGTAATTATATGTAATTACCGAATGTCGCGGAGAGCGGACTTCGTCCTCGCGTCGATCCCCGCGTTCGCGTTCGGCGGCGTCGCAGCGGAGCGGTTTGCGCCGCTTCTGGCGCCGTCGCCGGGCGTCGAGCGCCTTGTCGCACTGCTGCCCCTGCCGGCCCTGGGGTTTCTCGCGGCGCTTGCGGTCGTCGGCTACGCAATGTTTTTGCTGCCGCCGTTCAGGTCGACGACCGACTCGTAGGCCTTATTAGGTCGCTGGCGCAACTGACAATCACTATGGCCGAAGGCAAGAAGGGACGCACGGGTAGCGCCGGCCGCTTCGGTGCGCGCTACGGCCGGGTCGCCCGCAAGCGCGTCGCCGACATCGAGGAGGAGATGCGGGGGGACCACGAGTGTCCCGACTGTGGCTCCGAACGCGTCTCCCGGACGGGGACCGGCATCTGGGAGTGCTCCCGCTGTGGACACAAGTTCGCGGGGGGCGCCTACAGCCCCACGACCCCCGGCGGCAAGCAGGTCACGCGGTCCATCCGGGCCGCACTCGCCGAGGACGGAGACGAATGAGTTACCGGTGTGCCCGCTGCAAGCGCAGCGTCTCGCTGGACGAGTACGGCGGCGTGCGCTGTCCGTACTGCGGCCACCGGGTGCTGCTGAAGGAGCGCGCGCCCGACGTAAAGGAGATCGACGTCGAGTAGCGTGGTCGCCGCCCACGCCGCCTCGCTTTCGTTCGACTATCCGGACGCCGACAGCGCCGTCGTCGTCGCCCGCAGCGTCCGCCGCGAGGTCGGCGAGATCGACGGCGACCGATCGCGCGCGACCGTCGAGCGCGACGGCGCCACCGTCACCGTCGAGGTTGCGGCACGCGACCTCGTCGGACTCCGGGCCGGCCTGAACACGTGGCTGGGCCTGGTCGGCGTCGCCGAGCGCGCCGCCGCTGCGGCCCGCTGAGGGCCCGAACCGGGGCGTCCGCCCGCCGCGGACCATAACCGTGTCTTTTTCACCCCGGCCCGTTTCCATGGGAGTATGGCTGCAGGTAATCTCCCGCCGGAAGCACAGGAGAAAGTCGAGCAGTTGCAAGAACTTCAGGAGCAGGCCGAGCAGGTCGCCGTCCAGAAGAACCAGGCCGAGACGAGCCTCAGCGAGGCCCAGACCGCCCTCGAGGAACTCGACGACGTCGACGAGGACACCGAGATGTACCGGGAGGTAGGGTCGCTGTTCGTCGCGACCGACTACGAGACCGCCGAGGAGGACCTCGAAGAGAAGGTCAGCAACCTGGAGGTCCGCGTCCAGACGCTGGAAAAGCAGGAGGAGCGCGTCCAGGAGCAGTTCGAGGAACTGGAGCAGGAACTCCAGCAGTTGCTCAGCGGCGCCGGTGGCGGCGGCGGCCCGCCGGGCGGCATCGGTGACCCGAGCGGCCCGACGTAGATGCCGACCGACGCGGAAGTCGTCGAGACGGCCGCCGAGGCCGTCGAGGAGGTCGTCTTCTCGCGACTCGACCGCGGCGACGTCGAGGACTACGACGTGAGCGTCACCTTCGAGGACGGCGTCCTCGATCTGGAGGTGTACGTCCGTGCGCCGGACGCCCCGGCGGACGAACGTCGGGTCGCCGACGACGCGGCGCTTGCCGCGCGGGCGGCGGTCGACGAACTGTTCGCGGAGTGAAAAGCGGGTCGCCCCGCCACAGGTCAAGAAGAACACCAGCGCCGCCAGCGCCACGGCGGCGATGATACTCGCGCCAGCCAGCGCAGCGCCGATCGGGATCATTGCGTTGGCGTGGCTTGCGAGCGTCTCCGTGCGGTCGTTGCCGAACACGGTCACTTCGGCGCGCTCCGTGGCCATGCCGCCCTCGACCGGTTCGAGGTCGTTCACCGCCGCCCCGACGAGACCATCGATCAGTTCGATCAGTTCCTCGACGTCGATCGCCTCGCCGACCTGGTTCTCGGCCTCGACCGTGTTGACGACGTGGGTGTCGGTGGTCGTCACCTCGACCTCGTCGACCGCCTCGACGGCCTCGACGATCCGGCCCCGGACGCCGGGTTCCATGTTGTTGCCGTCGACGAGGACGTGGGCGGTCGTCTCGCCGTCGACCTCGAAGACCGCAACACGCACGCCCAGCGGTCCGATGCCGTCCAGGGGTTCCCAGTCGGTCTCGTCCCAGGCGACGCCGAGTCGGAGTGGGTGCTGGTCGGCGTCGGCGAGTCGCGCGGCGGCCTTGCCGGCGCCCTCGATGAGGTCGAACGACCGCTCGTCGCCGGGGACCACGTGACCGAGGTCCTCACCCTCCAGGCCGTCGTTGCTGTTGTGGGCGTCGACGAGCATCACGTGGTCGAACCCGTGCCCGCTGGCCTCCGAGGCCGCCGACAGGCCGACGGAGAACTCGACGTCGTCGGCAAACCCCGGCGCGAACGTTGCGACCAGCAGCAGGTCGTCGCCGAACGCCTGTCCGAGCACGCTGGTGTCCCCGGCTTCGACACGGGCGCTCCCGGTGGCGGTTCGGCCGTACTCGATGCGTCGGTGGGCGCGTTCGGCGGCGTCGATCAGCGTGTCGACTTCTTGCTCGGTGACGAGGTTGAAGTCGTGGCCCGCGGTGGCGTGCGGCGGGAACGCCAGCCCCTCGGCGTGTGTGGCGACCCTGGCCGGCAGGTTGCCGCCGCCTATCTTGCCCATCGGTCCGGGGTGGATCATCGGGAGGACGAAGCGGGCCTTCTCGCCGCCGTCGAGGCGCCGAAACGCCAGCACCGTCACCGGCACCTGGGCCCGTTCGCCGATGGACGCGAAGAACTCCTCCAGTTCGTCCGAGCCCTCCGCGATGTAGCCGACGAACCCCCGCCCGAAGTCGAGGACGCTCGCACCGAGCGCCCGCCGCCAGGGGTAGTCGATGGCGAGCAGAAACGCCCAGACGCCGACGCCATAGGCGACCGACAGCCCGGCCAGCAGCACGAAGTCCTGGGGCGCCACGAGCGTGAGTTCCGCGGGCGCCTCGTCGGCGCGGGAGAGAAACGCGTCGATCAGCGGTCCCCTGACCTCGAAGTACCTGATGGCGCCGCTGTAAACGAACAGCAACACCGCGGCGGTCACCGTCTGGATGCTCGCCGGAACGGCGGCGACCGGCCACGACGTCCGGGAGATGGCCTTTATCACCAGCAGCCGGAGCGCGAAGATTGCCGCCAGCCCGGTCAGCAGCGTGTGGATGACGAACGTCTGGCCGAACGAGGTCAGCAGCGTCACCACCCCGGCAGCCACCATCAGAACCACGAGAACGAGCTCGCTGAACAGCGCCAGCAGCGACGACCGGTTCGGCGTGAGTTGACCGTCCAGCCACCGGTCGACGCCGGTGGTTGCGACGCTGGCGACCACCGTGGGGACGCCGATGTAGAAGACGCCCTCGAGGGCGTCGTTCCACGGGAGGACGCCCGTCCCGGTGTCGAACGCCGCCACGCCCGCGATGGCGGCGATGAGAATGGCAAACCCCAGCGAGGAGTACCAGTTGGGGGCACTGAAGATGAACCGCGAGAGACTCGCCAGGTTCCCCTGCGTCGCGGTCATAGTTGAAACAGGAACGGTATCGGCTATAAATCCCGGCGCATCGCGGTCACCGTGCGCGCCGGCAGATTTCCACGAAGTTCTCGAACAGGGCCCGTCCCTCCTCGGTGTGGGCGACCTCGGGGTGCCACTGGACGCCGTACAGGTTCCGGTCGGCGTCGCTCATCGCCTCGACGTCGCAGACGTCGCTGCGGGCGGTCAACTCGAAGCCCTCCGGCAGTTCTTTGACCTCGTCGGCGTGGCTGGCCCACACCCGCGTCTCGGGAGCCAGCGACCCGGTCAGCGGGTCCTCCGCGTCGAGCACGTCGACGGTCACGTCGGCGTAGCCCCCGTAGTCGCCGCTGCCGACGTCGCCACCCAGTTCCCGGGCCATCGCCTGCATTCCCAGACAGATCCCCAGCACCGGGACGTCCATCGCGAGGTACTCGTCGATGCGGCCGACGTCGTCGATGCTCGGCCCGCCCGACAGCACCAGGCCGTCGGCGTCAATCTCCGATGGCGGGGTGTCGTTGTCCACCAGGTCCGACGCCACGCCCAGGTCCCGGAGCGCCCGCCGCTCCAGGTGGGTGAACTGGCCGTGGTTGTCGATGACGTCGATTCGCATTGAAGGCCCGTAGCCGACACCGCCGGATAAGCGCTTCCGTTGCGGTCGCTGGCGGCCACGGGGCCGGCGAGTCAGGTCCCGCCGCCGTCTCGACCGTCCGCTCCGTAGCGCTCGCCCGCGGTCCGGAACGTCGCCTCGTCGAGTTCCCGGCTTCGCCGGCCCTCGGCTTTCGCGAGGGCCTCCGGATCCGGCGACGCGTCGTCGTCGAGTCTGGCCCAGGAGTTGTGGACCTTGGCGTGACACCACCGACAGAGGTAGACCGTGATCTCGTGGGCGAGTTCCTCGCCGCCCGACGCGTACGAGAGGTGGTGCTCCTCCAGCAGGGGCCGCTCGTCGTCGTGGGCCATCCGGCGCTCGCCGAGGCCGCATCTGACACACTCGCGGTCGCCGGCCCGCGAGCGGAAGTGCGGACAGTCCGCCCACGCCCAGTCGTCGGGGTCGCCGTCGCCGGATTCGATCCGGTCGCCCTCGGACGCTTCCGGCGCGACCACGGGACAGGCGAACTCGTCGGCACGGCGCCTGCGCGCGAACGCGGGGTCGTGCTCCATCCGCTCGAAGGCGAACCGGCAGCGACCGTCGTCCGTGAGGTGGTCACAGACCTCGACGTGGTCGTAGGGGTCGTCGACGCCGACCGGGGTCCCGCCGGGCGCCTCCTCCATGGTCTCCGGTCGGGCTCTTCCGGCTTGAACGCTGTGCCGTCGGGACCGGTCAGAAGGATTTTAGAACTGCATCAACAACATCGGCCCATGTCAGGACGAACGTCGGTGATCGCTCTGCTGTTGGCCGTGCTGATGGTCGGGTCGGTGCTGGCCGTGCCCGCCGTCGCGACCGACTCGACGGGCGACGGGCCGCCATCCGCTGTCGACTCCCAGCAGGCCCCCGAAACGCCCGCCGAAAACGAGACGGCCGACACCATCTACGTGACCGAGGACGGCGATCTCGTGCTCGCCTACCGCGAGGACGACGACTTCGACGCCGGCCGCGTCGGCCTCAACGTCTCGGAGGGACTCGTTCATCTGCTGGTCGAAAACGAGACCGACTCGAACGTGACCGGCGCGCTCCAGGCGACGCTCGCCAGAGACGAGTTCGTCGGCAACGGGTCCATGGCCGTGGAGCGGCCGGAGGCGGTGAAGACGATGGACCTCCAGGCCAGCGCCGTCCAGACCGACGAGCAGTCCAGCGCATCCGTCTCGCTCGACGCGACCGTCGAAAACGAGAGCGCCGGAGCGACCGCCGGCGCGGCCTCGCTGTCGACGGAGGGACGGGTCCACGTCGCGCCCGACCGGTACGAGTTCTCGGCGAGTCTGACCGCCGACGGCGCCGAGCAGGTCGACACCGAAGGCAATTACGCCGTCGCGATCGCGGAGACCGACACCGGCTACGACCTCGAAGTCGACCGCGAGGACACGGTTTCGGAGTGGGTGAAATCGAGGTGGGACACCCGCGAGAACGCGACCCGCACCCTGGAGGCCCAGTACAACGCCACGGCGGAGATGCTCGGCGGGACCAGCGAGGTGACCCTGGAGTCCTACGAGTTCACCGAGACCGACGAGGGCACCTACCGGCTCGTCGTCGAGTACGCCGTCGAGTACCGGGACGTCCACGAGGGCGTCGCCGACCAGTTGACCCGGATGCTCGCCGACCAGGAGAACCTCACGCTCTCGGAGAGCGAGGCGGAGGCGATCGCCGAGAAGATCGACGCCGTCGAGGTCGAGACGATCGAGGTAGCCGTCGCGACGTCCGGCACCCGGGCGACGATGGAAGCCACCGTCGACCTCGGAAACACCGACGAGCTGGCGTCGGCGGTGCTTGACGTGGCCGCCGCAGCGAAGAACCTCACCGACGACGAGCGCGAACAGATCGAACGCGCACGCGAACGGCTGGCCGCCCAGCAGGCGTCCGGCGTGACCCGGACGGTGACCTGGAGCGGGTCGATGGCCGCCGACGAGGCCGAGGCGACCGTCCAGTTCGAAATGAACGCCGAGACGACCAACTGGGCGGCCCACGTCGACGAACTCCAGTCGCGGGACATCGAGTTCGCCGAGACCGAGATGCGCCTGCGTGCGGAGACGGTCGACGGGGAGATCGAAACGGAGGTCTCGGCCACGGTGCGCGAGGAGGACCTGCTTGCGGGCCTGCTGCAACCGGGCGCCGCCTCTGCCACCGACTCCGAGCAGGCGGAGACGCTCCGGAAACTCCGGGAGGCCGGGTTCCGGCGCGCGAAGTTGAACGCCTCCCTGTCGGAGGGATCGGTGACCCTGCGGGCGGCGGCGAACTTCGAGAACATGTCGGCATTGCAGGACGCGATGGACGACAGCTACGACGGCGACGTGACTGCCATCGTGGGGCGCATGGACGGCGAGGAGTCGGTCACGTACGTGCGCGTGACCGACGCCGTCGGAGCGGACCCGAGCCGCTCGGACGTGCGGGCGCTGTCGGTCGCCGACGAGGACACGACCATCAAGATGCCCGGGGAGTGGAACCGGACGTTCCCCGCGATGGACGTCCAGTCCGTCCGGGCGTATCTCGGCTACGACACGCCGACGGCCTCGCCCGGCGCGGTCGGCAACGCGACCGACACGTCGACCGCGACGGGGACGACCGATGCGGGGGTCCCCGGGTTCGGCGTCGGGATCGCGCTGGTCGCGCTGCTCGCGGCCGCGGTGGTCGGGGCTCGGCGCTCCGGTCGGAACTGAGCGGCCCACAGACCGACTCCCGGACTCGGCCGAGTCGATGACGACCGTCAGGACAGTAGCGCCCTGATCGTGTTCTCTGCCTGCTGGCGAGCCCGGGCCGGATGTGGGAGTCCGAGGCGGTACCGGATCCGGTCCTGGGCCTTCAGCGGATCGAAGACCCTCGGCTCCTCCAGGTCCCAGACCGCGGGTCGGCTGGCGTCGGCACCCTCGGCGTCGAGCACGGCGCGGGCGGCCCGGCGCCCGGCCTCGTTTGCCGACTCCATCGACGCAAGGTCGGTGTTCGTCTCGACGTAATCGGCCGCAAGAAACAGGCGCTCGATTCCCGGATCGGCCGACGGGCGGTGTTTCAGCGACCCCACCGTGTTTATCAAAAGCGGGGCGTCGTTTGCCATCCCGTCGTCGGTCTCGCGGAGTTGAGGGTCGAGAAACCAGTCGACGACCAGGTCCTCGTCGAGTTCGCCGTCGAGGTGATCCGAAAGTTGCGCCCAGACCTCCTCTCGGATCTCGGCGGGCGTGCAGTCTTTCGCGGGCTTGCCGTGAACGGGTCCCGGCGCCGGCCAGTCGGAGATGATGACCGACAGCACGCCCTCGACGTCGTCGTGGCGCCGGCGCAGGTCCAGATCCCAGAACTGGGCCTGGGTGATTGCGGTCAGCGCCC
>JAZKSB010000079.1:0-8940 GCA_036626315.1 Halobacteriales archaeon | reverse complement strand
GTCGGTCCCGCCGTCGTGATGCTCGGGGGCGGCTTCGTCGTCCTCGAAGTAGATGACGGCCCGGTGCAGCGGCTCTTTGGTCTCGTTGAGATACTCGACGAACTCCCGTATCCCGCCGTCGTACAGGAACCGTTCGGCGGTCCCGTCGCGCTCGTCCTCGATGGATATCTCGACGCCCTCGTTGAGGAACGCGAGTTCGCGAAGCCGGCTCGAAAGCGTCGAGAAGGCGAACTCGGTCGTCTCGAAGATGTCGCCGTCGGGCCAGAATCGAACCGTCGTGCCGGTGGTCTCCTCGGGTCGGAGGTCCCGCACCCGCTCCAGTCCCTCCTGGGGAACGCCCCGACGGAACGTCTCCCGCCAGAGGGCGCCGTCGCGTTTGACCTCGACGACGAGGCGCTCCGAGAGGGCGTTGACCACCGAGACCCCCACCCCGTGGAGGCCGCCGGACACCTGGTAGGACTTGCTGTCGAACTTGCCGCCGGCGTGCAGCACCGTCATGATCACCTCGACGGCGGGGCGGTCGTGCTCCTCGTGGGTGTCGACGGGGATGCCCCGGCCGTCGTCGGCAACCGTCACCGAGTCGTCGTCGTGGACGGTCACGGAGATGGTCTCGCAGTGGCCGGCCAGCGCCTCGTCGATGGCGTTGTCGACGACCTCGTACACCAGGTGGTGCAACCCCTTGGCTTCGGTCGCCCCGACGTACATCGCCGGCCGCTCCCGGACGGCCTCCAGGCCCTCCAGGACCGTGATCTGGCCGGCTCCGTATTCACTTTCCTCAGACATGTGAGAACTTGATCTCGAGTAGGAGCCCACGCCTGATAAAAGCCACGCGTGCGCGCGGACGCGTCGTGCGCACATGCGAAGCGGCAAGTGCCATCCTTGCCCACGACGCGAGTGTCACGCCCGCTCACAGCGACAGCGACGCCAGCGCCACGTCCAGGTACAGCATCACCACCAGCCCGAGCATCGTGCCCATGGTGGCCCAGCGCTCGTTGCCGCGAGCGTGGGTCCCGGGGACGATCTCGTCGCTGATGACGAACAGCATCCCCCCGGCAGCAAACCCCATGGCGTAGGGGAGGACGGCGCCGGCAACAAGCACCGCGCCGGCGCCGATCAGGACCAGCGGAATCTCGACCAGACCAGCCCGCACCCCCGTCAGCATCGCGTAGAACCCGCGGTCGAATCCCGCGTTGACGGCCGCGACCGACACCGCCAGCCCCTCCGGGATGTTCTGGATGCCGATCGCGAGCATCAGCGCCAGGGCGTTGCCCAGTTGCTCGGGGCCCGACCCGAACCCCACGCCGACGGCCAGGCCTTCCGGCATGTTGTGCAGGGTGATTGCGACGATGAACAGGAGCACCGACGAGAGCCGCGAATCGGGGTCCTCCAGGTCGGGGTTGTCACGGCCGACGTCCGGCCGCTGGCGGCCGGTGACCAGGATGTGGACGTGGGGAACCCACCGGTCGGCCCGGTCGAGCACCACGACGCCCAGCCCGAACCCCACCACGACCGGGAGGATGCCGCCGTACTCGATGCCGGGAAGAATGAGGCTGGTGAACGACGCCGACAGCATCACTCCCGCCGCGAACCCCAGCGCCGCGTCCAGCCACCGCTCTGGCGGGTCCCGGAAGACGAACACCAGCATGGCACCCGCAGCGTTCATCCCCGCGATGACTAGTCCAGCCACGAACGCCTGCCCCAGCGGCGCGGTGCCCGCCACGCGGACGAACAGTTCCGGGAGCGTCGCCATGGCGTGTCACTCGACGGCACGCGTGTAAACCGTTTCGTCGCGGCGGGTAGAGACGCCGGTGGAGCGGGTCGTCACATTTACCGGACCGGACCGAACCGATCCGGCGGTCGGGGGAGAGGCCGGACCCCCGGTTTCACTTTGGCCCCGCTCCGTCGTTCACTTTCACCCCGGTACCGGTGGGGTTTTAACCCCGCCAGCGATACGTTGGGCTATACGATGCCCTCGTTTCAGTCGACGCTCGGCGAGGAGGCCGGCATCGCCGAGGAGCTGGCCGAAAGCCAGCGGGAGATCTCCATCGCCGAGTTCTTCGAGAAGAACAAGCAGATGCTCGGGTTCGACTCCGATGCCCGGGCGCTGGTCACCGCGGTCAAGGAGGGGGTCGACAACGCGCTCGACGCCACCGAGGAGGCCGACATCCCGCCGGACATCTACGTCGAGGTCGCCGAGGTCGACGACTACTACCGGGTCATCATCGAGGACAACGGGCCCGGCATCACGAGAGAGCAGATCCCCAACATTTTCGGGAAACTGCTGTACGGATCGAGGTTCCACACCCGGGTCCAGGCGCGGGGCCAGCAGGGCATTGGAATCTCGGCGGCGGTGCTGTACGCCCAACTCACTTCCGGCAAGCCCGCGAAGATCACCTCCCGGCCGAAGGGGACAAGCGAGGCGAGCTATTTCGAGCTGATAATCGACACCGACACCAACGAGCCCGAGATCCGGACCGAGGAGACGACCGCCTGGGACCGAACCCACGGCACCCGCATCGAACTGGAGATGGAGGCCAACCTCCGAGCGCGCAAACAACTGATGCGGTATATCCAGCACACGGCCATCGTCAATCCCCACGCCCGCATCACCTTCGACGGGCCGAAGCTGGACGAACCCCTGCAGTTCGAGCGGGCCGACGACTACGAGATGCCCGATGAGACCGAGGAGATCCGGCCCCACCCCCACGGCGTCGAACTCGGGACGCTTCTGAAGATGCTGGAGTCGACCAACTCCCGCACCGTCTCGGGCTTTCTGCAGTCGGAGTTCACCCGGGTGGGCAAGAAGACCGCCGACTCGGTGATCGACGCCTTTCGCGACAGGCATTTCGGGCGGGGACTGGCGTGGTCCCCGCCGTCGGCCCACCAGGACGCGGATCTCGAAGCCGCCGTCGCAGACGCCGTCGCCAACAAGACAGCAACGGCGACCGAGCAGTTCGCCGCCGACCTCGCCGACGAGGTGGGCGGGCGGGACCACATCGCGCGCAACGAACTGGCCGCCCTCGTCGACGAGGTCGCCGACGAGGTGGAAGACGACCACGCCGAATTGTTCGGCGCCACGGTCCGGGAGAACGCCGTCGATGCCGGCTGGCGGGCGGTCACCGGTGATCGCGAGGCGGTACCCGACGACGGCGGGGCGAGTGCCGGCGACACGGGAGACGGCGGCCGCCGCCGGGCGGACCTCTACCGGGTCGTCGACGACGTGACCAGCAAGCGCAAGGACGACGCCACCGTCGAAGGACTGGCCGACCGCCTGGCGAAGAAGATCCAGCAGGGGGACGGTGCACGCGACCGGGTGACCCGCGAGCAACTGGCCGGGTTCGTCGACAGCGCCGCCGACCGCCTTGTAAAGTACGAGGCCGCCACCTTCGGCGAGACCGCCCGCGAGAAAGTCGTCGACGCGCTCTGGGAGCGCGCCCGGACGGTGCCCGACGAGGTGCCGTCGGTCTCGTCGCTGTCCGACGACCGGGACGCCGCCAGCGACCTGCTGGAGGCGATGCGGGGCGTCGACATCATCGCGCCGCCGACGTCGTGTCTGTCGCCCATCGGCTCGAATCTGGTGGAGGCGGGTCTGCGCAAGGAGTTCGACGCCGACTTCTACGCCGCCTCGACCCGCGACGCGGAGGTCCACGGCGGCGATCCGTTCATCGCGGAGGCCGGCATCGCCTACGGGGGCGAACTGGAGGCCGACGGCCAGGTCGACGTGATGCGGTTTGCCAACCGCGTGCCGCTGGTCTACCAGCGCGGGGCCTGCTCGATCACCGACGTTGTCAAGTCGATCGGCTGGCGAAACTACAACCTCGACCAGCCGGGCGGTTCGGGCATCCCCAACGGCCCCGCCGTGGTGATGATCCACGTCGCCTCCACGAACGTCCCGTTCACCAGCGAGTCGAAAGACGCCGTCGCCAACATCCCGGAGATCGAAGACGAGATCGAACTCGCGATCCGGGAGGCAGCCCGGGAGCTGAAAAGTTACCTGGAGAAGCGCCGCTCGCTGGAGAAGCGCCGCCGCAAGCAGGACGTCATTGCCTCGATCCTCCCTGAGATGGCCGAAAAACTGGGGGAGGTCGTCGGCGATGGGCCGCCCGACTACGACGACGCGCTCGCCAGGATCATGAACAACGTCCTGATCGAGCGGGAGGTCGCCGACGGAACGGTGCGGTTGGCCGTCGAGAACCACACCGAGCGCAACGAAACGCTCGAACTTACCGACATCGTCACCGCCGAACCGGAGGTCGGCGACGGGGCGACCGTCGTCGAGATGGACGGCGAGTGGTTCGTCAAGTGGACCGCGGAGGTACCGAGCGGCGAGGACGCCGAACTGCGCTACGACGTCGACGGCGACGCCGACTTCGACCTGACCGTCGAGGGCGTCGAGGACGCCAAACTCACGGTGGACCAATGAGCACAGACACCGACCCCGACCGTACTGCCCGCGAACAGCTCGTCGACCTCGCCGCGGACCTGTACGACCAGCTCAACGGCGGGGAGATCCCCCGGATGACCCTGCCGACCCGCTCGAAGAGCAACATCGAGTACGACGAGGAAAGCGACGTCTGGGTGTACGGCGACCGCACCAGCACCCGGAGTGCCAACTCGGTGCGGGGCGCCCGGAAGTTGCTGAAGGCCGTCTACACGATCGAGTTTCTCGCCCAGCAACTCGACGAGGACCGTTCCTCGACCCTGCGGGAACTGTACTACCTCAGCGAGTCCTGGGACGAAAACGAGGCCCAGTTCAATGAACAGAGCGAGTCCGACAAACTCATCGAGGACCTGGAGATCGTCTCGGAGGTCAAACGCGAGGACTTCCATATGCGTCCCGAGGAGTCGGGCGCGACCGTCATGGGGCCGCTGCGGATCCGCGAGCAGACCCGCCGGGGCGAGCGGGAGATCCACTGCCAGGAGGACGTCGGCGAGGGCGGCTACCAGATCCCGAACAACCCCGACACCATCGAGTTTCTCGACCACGACGCCCGGTTCGTGCTCGCCGTCGAGACCGGCGGCATGCGCGACCGGCTGGTCGAGAACGGCTTCGACGAGGAGTACGACGCCGTCGTCGTCCACCTCAAGGGCCAGCCGGCCCGGGCGACTCGCCGGCTCACGAAGCGGCTCCACGACGAACTCGGGCTGCCAGTGACCGTCTTCACCGACGGCGACCCGTGGTCGTACCGAATCTACGGCTCCGTAGCCTACGGCTCGATCAAGTCCGCACATCTATCGAAGTACCTGGCGACCCCGGAGGCGGAGTTCGTCGGCGTCCGCCCGGAGGACATCGTCGAGTACGAACTCCCGACCGACCCGCTCAGCGACTCGGACGTCAACGCCCTGGAGTCGGAACTGGACGATCCGCGGTTCCAGACGGAGTTCTGGACCGAACAGATCGAACTCCAGCTGGACCTGGAGAAGAAATCCGAACAGCAGTCGCTGGCCAGCCACGGACTGGACTTCGTGACCGAGACCTACCTGCCCGAGCGACTCGAAGAGATGGGCGTGCTGTAGCCGGTGGCGTCATCGGTCCGACCGCTGGTCGCCGTCGGAACTGGACTCCTGACCCTCCCCGGGGTCCCGTCGTCGACTTTTGTCGTTCCCCCGCTGCTGGCCGCCCGTGGGAGTCCGCTGGTTGCGACCCCGATCCGTTCGACGCTGGCTGCCGGCGGCATTTCGCTGCTGGCCGGCGCTGGCATTCGGAGAACGCTCGCTGGCGGCGTCCCGGCGCCCGCTCGCGCCCGTGCTTTGTCCCTGGGCGGGGTGGCCTTGCTGGCGTCTGCTGTCCTGGCGCCGGTCGGCGTCGTCGGCGCTCGAACTCGCCGTACCCGCCCCGACCGCGTCGGCGATCACCTTGTATCCCACGCCGAGGTGGCCGGCGATCCAGACCAGATACGCCACCAGCGCGAGCAGCCCGCCGAAGACCATCGCAGGAAGGTTGGGGTCCTGATATATCCCGCCGGTGCCCGCGCCGACGATCACGAACCCGACCACGCCGAGCACGCCGGCGATGATGTTGACCCCCAGGAGATACCCCATCAGTCGGAACCCGTACTTGATCGCATCGAAGGTGTTGACCGCGACCATACCCTGGAAGCCCCCGGATTTCGTAAAGTTCTTTCCAAATATTTCACGGCAGGTCCTGGCGAATCGCCGTGTGAGACGGTGGCGCCCGCCGACTGTCGACATTCGAATGCAATCCCACCACCCACTGGCGTGAGCGGGGACGGCCACGCACTCCCCGCACTCGGTCACCTCCCGTCCAGCGCGACCGGGACGCCCCGCCCGGCGACGTCGGCAGTGAACGACGCCGCGTCGGCGGCCAGCCCCTCGAACGTGTCGTAGTGGATCGGGACCACGAGATCCGGGTCGAGGTCGCCAGCCAGCGCGGCAGCCTCGCGCTCGTCCATCGTGATGGCGCCGCTGATCGGCGGCAGGAACACGTCCACGTCGAGCATCCCGTGGCCCTCGATGACGTCCGTGTCGCCCGGCCAGAAGACGGTCCGGTCGCCGTGGGTCAGCAGGTAGCCACAGCCGAACCCCTCCGGATGGGAGGCGTCGTCGCTCCCGTCGCCGGTGTCGGCCTCGACGGTCCGGACGACGACGTCCGCGAACACCTCGTCTGTCCCGTAGCCCACCCGCACCACGTCCTGGCGCAGATCCGACAGCGGGGCCACGTCACGGTCGATACCCGGCGGGTGGACGGCCTCGTAGACGACGACGGTGGCGTCGGGCTTTGCAACGCGCTCGATGCCGCCGTCGTCGTAGTGGTGGTCGTGTGTGACGACGACAAGGTCGCCGTCCTGCGGGCGGCGGTCCGCCGACTCGGGGTGGCCGGCGGTCGCGTCGGTCCCGTCCGGCGTCCACTCGCCGGTCAGGACCCCGTACCGGCCGGGGTCGGTGTAAGCGACCGTCCCGTCGGCCCACTCGATGCGCGCCGTCGCGTAGCCGAACCAGTCGACGCGAAACGCGCCCTGCGTGACTGTCATGCCCGGCGGTTGCCGGCAGCGGGGGATAAAGATTCGCCACGCGCCGGCGTTTCGGGTTCGGGGCGACCGACGGAGGCCGGCAGCCACGACTGCCGGCGGTCAGAGCAGGCGGTCGACCTCGCCCAGCGAGTCCAGCACGTGGTCGGGCGTCGGACCGTCCCCGTCGACGCCGTCGCTGGCGCCGGTCAGCACGAGTGCGGTCTCCATCCCGGCCTGCTCTCCCATGGCGACGTCCGTGTCCAGCCTGTCGCCGACCAGCAGACAGGACTCGGGGGCACAGCCCGCCCGGTCGAGCGCGAGGTCGACGGTCACCTGGCTGGGCTTGCCGAGGACGGCCTCCGGTTCCAGTTCGGCGGCGCCGGCGACAGCGTTGACCACGGCGCCGGACCCGGGTATGGGCCCCTCGTCGGTCGGCACCCACCGGTCGGGGTCGGTGCCGACCAGCGGGACGCCGGCCCGCATCGCCCGCAGGCCGGCCAGCAGGTCGTCGTAATGAAACTCCTCGTCGTAACCCGCCAGCACGACGTCGGCCCGGTCGCGCTCCTCGGTCAGGTCGAAGCCCGCCTCGCGGACCTGCTCGACGATGGCGTCGCCGGCGACAGGCAGGAAGGTCGCCCCCGCGTGGTGCTCGCGGAGGTACGCGACGGTCGCGTCCATCGACGTCACGACCGCGCCCGGGTCGGCGTCGATGCCGTGATCGCCGAGCAACCGCACCCACTCGTCGGCACGGCGAAGCGGGTTGTTCGTCAGAAACACCAGCTCCAGCCCCGCCGACCGCAGCGCCGCGATGCCCTCGGCGGCACCGGGGATCGACTCGTCCCCGCGCAGCACCGTCCCGTCCAGGTCCAGCACAGCCGCCTGCAGGGCGTCGCCGGTCATTGTCGGTTCGCCAGCCGCTCGATGCGTTCCATCGTGTCGGCCTCCGCCGGCGCGACGTCGTCCCGGACCGTCCGAAAGCGGGGGAATCGCAGGGCGTACCCCGACGAATACGTCGGCGAGGCCTGGATCTCCTCGTAGCCCACCTCGAAGACCACCGCGGGTTCGAGATCCACCTCCTGGCCGTCCTCGCTGCGGACGTGGGGTTCGAGCAGGTCGGTCAACGCCGCCAGCCGTTCGTCGGTGATCCCGGTCGCGACCTTCCCGATGGTCTCGTAGCCGTCCGGGGTCCGGGCCGACAGGAGAAACGTCCCAAGCAGGTTCGCGCGGCGGCCCTCGCCCCACTCGGCGCCGGTGACCACCAGGTCGAGCGTCTCCACGTCGGGCTTGCGCTTGAGCCAGTTTTTCCCCCGACGGCCGGGCGTGTACGCGGAGTCGGGGTCCTTGAGCATGATCCCCTCGTGGCCCGCCGCCAGCGCCCGCTCCTCGATCGCCTCGACGGTTTCAGCGTCGTCGGCCACCCGGAACTCCGAGGTTCGGGCAGGGAGCACCGACTCCAGGCGGTCGCGGCGCTCGGTCAGGGGGGCGTCGAGCAGGTCGGTGCCGTCGGCGTGCAGGCAGTCGAACGCCCACAGGTCGACGGCCACCTCCTCGCGGGCCGCCGCCACGTCGTGCTTGCGCCGGAACCGCCGCAGCACCTCCTGGAACGGCAGCGGGTCGCCGTCGTCGTCGACCGCGACCACCTCCGCGTCGAGGATGGCCGGCGCCGTGCAGTTGTCGGCGACGAACTCGACGACCTCCGGAAGCGGGTCGGTGACGTCCTCCATGTTGCGGGAGTACAGCGCGACCTCGCGGTCGGGATCCGTGCCGGCGCCGGCCGAGTCGCCGCCGGTCGATTTAGCCGCGGTACGGCTACCGGCCTCGGGCCGGCCAAGTCCGTCCGGATCGTAGTGGACCTGGACCCGGGCGCCGTCGTACTTCCACTCGACGCCGGCCCGGTCCCACTCCGCCAGCGCCTCCGTGACGGACCCCGTCTGGGCGAGCATTGCGCGAACCGGCCGACCGAGCCGCA
>JAZKSB010000078.1:0-8962 GCA_036626315.1 Halobacteriales archaeon | reverse complement strand
TGGCTGAAAGTGACTCTCTCCGGGTCGTCGACGTACCACCCCCGGAAGGTCCTCGGCGGCGTCGACGATCCGGTCGACCGGTCGGACGTCGTCTCGGACCTGGCCCGGACCACGCGCGCGCTGGAGGAATGGGCCGCCGACTACTGCGACCGGCACACCCGCGAGTACGAGCACGGCACCGTCAGGCCGATCGCCGGCGTCGGGGCCGTCCGCGCGGGCGAGCCGACCTGTCCCGCCGCGGCGCCCGGCACGGCGACGATCTACCTCGACGTGCGGCTCCCGCCCGGCGAGACGGCAGCGTTCGCGCGGCGGGAAGTCGAGGACGCCCTCGCGGACCTACCCGTGGACGCGACGGTCGAACCGTACCTGTTCAGGCGGGGCCACGTCGCCGGCGAGGCCGTCAAGGACCTCGCCGGGCCGCTCGAAGCGGCCCACGAGTCGGTCCGGGGCGCCGAACCGACGCCGCCGGCACCGCACCTGACGAGCATGTGGCGCGCCTCCAACGGTGCCGGCATCCCGTCGGTCAACTTCGGGCCACCCCGCGCTCCCGAGGCGTTCCCCGATTCGGAGTTGAGCCACGCGATCTGGGTCGAGGACCTGGTCGACGCGGCGAAGATCTACGCGCTGACCGCGATGGAGGTGGTCGGCGGGTGAACGACGACCCCGTCCGGTTCGGAGCCGCCGGGCCGGTCGGGTCAGAGCAGGTCGCGGACGCGTTCCAGCGCCGCCGGCGTGTCCACGTCCAGGAGCACGCCCTCGTCGCCGGTCTCGACCAGCGCCGCGGCGTCGCTCTCGCGGAACACCCGTCGGCCCCCCTCGTCGCCGGAGAGGGCTGCCAGGCGGTCGAAGTGCCGGGCGTCGAACAGCACCGGATTCCCGCGCCGGCCGTCGCAGGCCGCCGCCAGGGCGTCGCCGGCGCCGGCCCGGTAGGCCGCCAGGAGACGATCGACCGACGCAGGCCGGACCGCCGGCACGTCCCCGAGCGCGAAGACGGCGGCGTCGGCGCCGTCGGCGGCCCGGACGCCGGTCCGGACCGAGGTCGCCAGCCCGGCCTCGTGAGCGGGATTGTCGACGACAGCGAGGTCGAGGCCATCGAGCGCCGTCGCGACCCGGTCGCGGTCGTGGCCGACGACGGCGACCGTCCGGTCGACGCCGGAGGCGACCAGCGTCCGGGCGGCGTGGCGGACCACGGGGTCGCCGTCGACCGGCGCGAGGAGTTTGTTGGCCTCGCCGAACCGGGAACTCGCCCCCGCCGCGAGCAGGACGCCGACGACCGTCTCCTCACCCGCCGACCCGTCGAGCAGGGCGGGATCGACCAGCGGAACGTCGTCGGGAGCGGGCGCGCCACCGGGTTCGGGGTCGTCCGCCATGGACGGGTCCCCGTGCGGGAGCGACGTGGGTCTGACGGTCGGGGCCGACGGCGCCCGCGAGCGGCCACCACGCGCTCGCACCTTCGAAAAGCCACGACGGAACCACACGCACAACCAGCAACGACGAGTCCACGCCCCGGGAGGAAATACAGTTGAAAGTCAATTCGGATTACATCGCAAGACTGCGACGGGGTCGAGAAGTAATTAGTTTTATTGCCCGCGGATCAGTTATCCACGGACACGAACGGTCGTCGCGCCGTCCCCGCCGCGGGCGGGCGGCGACGAGGAACAAATGAACCACGAAGGACGCGTCACGGTCCCCGCCGACAGGGACCCCGTCTGGAACGCGATCACGGACCCCGAGGTCCTGACGGCCTGTGTCATGGGTGCCGAGGATATCAGCCGCGTATCGGACGCCGAGTACGAGGGCGTGATCCGCCAGGGCTTCGCCGGCGTGTCGGTGACCATGGAGGGGACGGTCCGAATCGAGGACCGGGAGCCGCCGGACCGGATGGCCTTCTCCGGAGTCGGGACCGATGACCGCACGAACAGCAGGATGGAGGCCGACGCCGACGTGGTGCTCGTCGAGGCCGACGCCGGGACGGCGCTGGAGTACGACGTCGACGTGTCTTTCGCTGGGCGACTGGCGACCCTGGGGGCGCGGGTGCTCCGTCGCCAGATCCGGACCAACGTCGAGACGTACTTCAACAACCTCGTCGAGCACGTCGAGGAGGACCGATGACCGGCGACCGGGACGCCGACGGCCACGAGACCGTCGGCACGAGCCAGCGACGGACGGACGCCCGGGCGAAGGTCAGGGGGACGGCCCGCTACCCGACCGACCTCGAACGGCCGGAGATGCTGCACGCGGGAGTGGTCCGCGCCCGACAGCCCCACGCCCGCATCACGGCGGTCCGGACGGGCGCCGCGGAGTCGATGGACGACGTCGCCGGGGTCGTCACCCGGGGCGACCTCCCCGGAGGCTTCGACGACCGGGTTCGACATTACGGGGACGTGGTCGCGGCGGTCGCCGCCGAGAGCGAGGCCACCGTCGAGGCGGCGCTGGCCGAAATCGACTACGACGCCGAGCCGCTGGCGTCGGTCCACGACCCCCGCGAGAGCGTCCGGTCCGACGCCCCGGTCGTCCACGACGACCCCGCGTTCGGCCAACCCGAGCGCCACCCGCGGGACGTGGACGACCCAGAGTACGTCCAAAACGTCGACGACTACCACGCCCTGGCGGTCGGCGACGTTGACGCGGGGTTTCGGGCGGCCGACCACGTTCACGAGGCGACCTACCGGACCCCGCGGACGAGCCACTGCAACCTCGACCGGCACGCCTGTCTCGCCGAGTTCGACGACGGCGTCCTCCGGCTGACCGAGACCATCGGCAATCCCGGATCCGCCGAGCGGACGCTGGAGCGACTGTTCGGGGACTGCGAGGTCGAGATCGAACGGCCGCCCCACGCGGGGTCCAGTTTCGGCGGACGCTCGCTCGCGAAATTGACACTCGAACCCGTCGCCGGTGCTCTCGCCCGCGAGACCGGCCGGCCCGTCCGGCTGGCGTTCGACCGGGAGGCCGAATTCGTCGCCACCGAGACCCGCCACCGGACGTACGTCACCCTGAAGGCCGGCGCGACCGACGATAGGCGACTGACCGCGCTGGCAGTCGATCTGGTCGCCGACACCGGTGCCTACCCCAACGGCGTCGGCCACATCGTGTTGAACTCCGGGCTGCACCGGCCGCTCGACGTCTACCGCATCGACAACTACCGCTACGAGGGGGTCGCGGCGTTCACGAACAACCCGCCGGCGGGCGAGTACCGGGGCATCGGCGTGACACAGATCACCTGGGCGCTGGACTCCCACCTCGACGAACTCGCCCGCCGGGCCGGCTTCGACCCGCTCCACTTCCGCCGCCGAAACTGGGTCCGGGAGGGCGACGAACGCCCCCACACCGGGGCGCCGGTGACCAGTTGCGGGCTCCGGGCGTGTCTCGACCGCGGGCGCGAACGGTTCGAGGAACTGCGCGCCGACCCGGACGAGGGCGTGCTCTCCGGGTGGGGCGTCGCCGCCAGCGGCCAGATAACCACCCCGGCCTCCGAGCACAACACCGACTACACGGAGGCAGCAGTGGTCCTCGCCGCCGACGGGTCGCTGACGGTCCGCACCGGCGCCATCGACGTCGGCCAGGGCGCCGAAACCGCGCTCGCGCAGGTCGCCGCCGAGAGCACCGGCGTCCCTATCGACCGCATCCGCGTGGCGGGGTACGCTCCCGACGACGGCGTCGAGGACAAGTACGGATCGGTCGCCAACCGGACGACCTACCTGATGGGCAGGGCGGTGACGGAGGCCGCCGACGAGGTGACCGAACGGCTCCGTGCCCGCGCCGCGGACCGCTGGGACCTGCCTGTGGCGGACCTGGCCGTCACCGGCGGACACGTCGAGGGACCCGACGGCCGGACCGTCCCGGTCGAGGCACTGGTCGACGAAGCAGTCTCGGCGACCGGGCGGATCGAAACGAACACGGCCCCCATCGGGTACGGCGTCCACTTCGCGCAGGTCCACGTCGACCCCGAAACCGGCGAGACGCGGGTCGCCGCCTACGTCGCCGCCCAGGACGTCGGCTTCGCAATCAACCCGGCGATGGTCGAGGGGCAACTGGAAGGCGCCGTCCAACACGGTATCGAGTTCGCGACGCTGTCGGAACTGGAACTGGACGGGGGCGTGCCGCGCAACGCCAGCCTCGCCGACTACCCCGTGATCTCCACCCACGAGATGCCGGACCGGTTCGAAGTCGAGATAGTCGAGTCAAACGAGGCGTCCGGCCCGTTCGGCGCCAAGGGCGTGGGCACCCCCTCGATGCCGCCGGTGGCGCCGGCGGTCACCAACGCCATCCGCGACGCGGTCGGCGAGCGGTTCACCCACGCGCCGGTCCGCGACGAGGACGTGTTTTTCGCTCTCCGGGAGGGACCGGAATGACGACCGCCGGCGGCGAACCGGCGTACTACGCCCCGGACAGTCTGGCGGCGGCCCGGCAGCGACTCGACGCGGCCGACGACCCGGTCGTCGTCGCCGGCGGACAGACCCTCATGCTGCTGCTCCGCCAGGGGTTCGTCGACGCCGACGCGCTGGTCGACGTGACGGAGGTCCCCTCCATGTCCGGCATCTCGACGGCGGACGCCACGGCCACGGTCGGCGCGACGACGACCTACGCCGACCTGGCCGACCACCCCCTCGCCGACCGCGTCGGCATGCTCGGTGACGCCTGCGCGGTGATCGCAGACCGACAGGTCCGCAACGCCGGCACGGTCGGCGGCGCGGTCTGTCACGCCGACCCGTCGTTCGACGTGCTCGCGCCGCTGCTGGCGCTCAACGCGGACCTACGGCTCGTCGGCGGCGACGGGGCGCGACGACTCCCGCTCTCGGAGTTCCTCGTCGGCCACATGCGGACGGCGCTCCGGGCGGGCGAACTGCTGGAGTCGATCCGGTTCGAGGTGCCGGGGCCCGCAGGGGGATCCGCTTACGAGAAACACGCCCCCGTCGAAGGTGGCTGGACGACCGTCGGGGCCGCCGCAGCCGTCGAGGTCGAGGACGGCACCGTCGTCGACGCCCGGGTGGCGCTCACCGCCGTCGGAGACACCACCGTCCGGGCCCGCTCGGTCGAGGCTGCGCTGGCGGGCGAACCGGCAGACGACGACGCGATCGAGGCCGCGAGCGGGGTCGTCGTCGAGGACGTCGACCCCATCGACGACAGGGCGGGGTCGGCGGCCTACAAGCGTCGCCTGGCGGAAATCCTCGTCGAGCGGAGCCTTGCAACCGCCCGCGACAGGGCAGGAGGTGACCGATGAGGGTCTCCTTCGACCTCGACGGCGAGGCGACGACCGTCGACGTGGCACCCGACCGGAGTTTGCGGTCGGTGCTACGGGGAGAGTGTGACGCGAAGAGCGTCAAGAACGGCTGCGAGAGCGGCCGCTGTGGGTCCTGCACGGTCCTGATCGACGGCAACGCCGTGAAGTCCTGCCTGCTTCCCGCAGGGAAGGTCGGCGGGCGGGCGGTCACGACCGTCGAGGGCATCGATCCGGGGACGCCGGGCCGGGACCTCCAGGACGCCTTCGAGGCGGAGTTCGCCCTACAGTGTGGCTACTGCACACCCGGGTTTCTGCTGTCGGCGGCGGCGTATCTGGACGACGACCCCGACCCCGACCGGGAAGCGATCCGCTCGGCCATCGAGGGGAACGTCTGTCGGTGCACCGGCTACGGTCCCATCGTCGACGCCGTCGAGGCCGTCGCGGCGGACGGAGCGGCGACCGACCGGGACCACCACTCGACGACCGACGAACCGCCGGACCGGGAGGAGAATCCGTGAAACCAACGGCCGAGACCGCCGGCGCGGAGACCGAACTCGCGGTCCGGGGGCTCGAAAAGCGGTTCGGGGACGAGTTCGATCTCCCGGGAGTCGACTTCGAGGTCGGCGCCGACGAGATCGTGGCGCTTCTGGGTCCGAGCGGCTGTGGGAAGACGACGATCCTGCGGTGCATCGCCGGCGTCGAGACGCCCGACGCCGGGGAGATCGTCGTCGGCGACGACCTCGTCCAATCGGCAGACACCTCGAAACCGCCCGAGAAGCGCGACGTGGGGATGGTCTACCAGAACTACGCCGTCTGGCCCCACAAGACCGTCTACGAGAACGTGGTCTTCCCGCTGAAACACGCCGACCACGACGTTCCGCGCGGGGAGTACGAGCGCCACGTCGAGGAGGTGCTCGAACTGGTCGAGATCCGCGAGCTGAAGAACTCGCCGGCGACCGACCTCAGCGGCGGCCAGCAGCAGCGGACCGCGCTGGCGCGGTCGCTCGTCCACGACCCGGACCTCCTGCTGATGGACGAGCCGCTGAGCAACCTCGACCGGGGACTCCGCAAGAACATGCGTTACGAACTCCAGCGGCTCCACCACGAACTGGACGTGAGCCTGCTGTACGTGACCCACGACCAGGAGGAGGCGTTCTACCTGGCCGACCGGGTGTTGATCATGAACGACGGCGAGATCGTCGAGCGGGGGCGCCCCCGGCAACTCTACGACCGTCCGGCGTCGCCGTTCACGCGCCGGTTCGTCGGCGAGCGCAACCGGTTCCGCGGAACCGTCGAGGAGACGCCCGACGGCGACCGCGTGGTCCGAACGCCGGTCGTCGACTTCCGGCTGGAGACCGTCGACTACGTCGACGACGACGGGGGCGACGGCGACGTGGTCTGCTTCGTCCGGCCGGCGGACGTGTCCGTCGGGCGGTTCGGCCACGGGGGACCCGGAGTGCTGGAACTCGACGGCACGGTCGTCGCGGAGGGGCTGCTCGGCGAACACTACGAGGTGACGGTCTCCTTTGGCGACGCAAGCCTCGTCGTCCACACCAAAAGCGGCAGAGAGTTCGACCGCGGCGACGAGATCCCGCTGTACTTCCGACCCGAGGACATCCAGGTGTACGGAGCACCGGACGAATGAACCGCGACGGCAACCCGGAGACCGAACGTCAGCACGGGGCCGGCAAGATACGGCCGGACGCGTCCGGGGACGAACGCAAGTGGTCGAGAGTGGCTGCCGGGGTCGCCGCCGCCGGCGAGGCGCTTTCGCCGATCGCGAACCGCGTGGGGGGACCCGTGACAAAGAAGGCCATCCTCGGGAGCGTCGTGGTGGTCGTGGTCGCGCTAACCGTCGTTCCGCTGGCGTTCCTGCTGTGGACCAGTGTCTGGTCGGGGGCTCCCGGCCAGTTCGACGCCCACCTGACGCTGGAGAAGTTCGCGACGGTCTATCTCGGGGGGAACTTCGACGTTCCCGGACTGCTCTACAACTCCGTGCGGGTCGCCGTCGGGATGACGCTGACGGGGCTGGTCGCCGGCCTGCTGTTCGCGTGGCTGTTCGCGCGGACGAACGTGCCGACGAAGGGCGCGATGGAACTGGTGTTGCTCTCCGGGCAGGCCGTCCCGGCGTACGTCTACGCGATCGTGTACGTCTTCTCGTACGGGCCGACCAACGGCTTCGTTACCACCCTCGCGGAGGAGACGCTCGGATTCGGGGTGTTCCCGCTGGACATCTACGGCATCTGGGGGATCTCGTTCGTCGTCGGGGTGAGCGTCATCCCGACGTTCTACCTGCTCACCGTCCCCGCCCTGCAGGACATGGACCCGGCGCTGGAGGAGGTCGGCCGGGTCCACGGCGCGAGCGTGTTCGGGACGGTCCGGTCGATCAGTTTCCCGCTCATCAAGCCGGCCATCCTCTCCGCGGCGCTGGTCACGTTCCTGTACGGCCTCGGGGAGTTCGCCATCGTGAAGTTCCTCGGCGCACGCCGCGGGATCGACGTCTACTCGACCGCCGTCCACGGCGCGATCAAGGACCCGTCGAACTCGCTGCTGCCGAAGTACGGGGAGGCGGCGGCGCTGTCCGCGAGCCTGCTGGTCGTCACGCTGGTGCTGGTCTGGTACTACCGGCGGGTGACCGACCGCAAGGAGGACTTCATGACCCTGACCGGGCAGGGCCACCGGACCCGGACGTGGGACCTGGGGCGGTGGCGGTGGCCGACCGCGGGCCTTCTGTGGGCGATCCTGCTAGTCGTCTGGGTGCTCCCGCTCGTGGTGATGGTGCTGGTCTCGCTGCAGCCGACCTGGAGCGGCCAGCCGGTGCCGGCGGCGATGGGGTTCGAGAGCTACGCGGCTGTCCTGGGCGACGCCACGGTTCGCGGGGCGTTCGTCAACAGCGTGCTCGTGGCCGTCGGCGGCGCGTCCTTCGGCACCGTGCTGGTCGTGGGACTGGCCTACTACACCGAGCGGACGACGGCGCCGCTGCGGGGGCTGGCCGACTTCCTCTCGATGACGCCGCTTGCGGTGCCCGGCATCATCATGGGCGTGGCGCTGGTGTTCTCGGCCCTCTGGCTCGGGAAGGTCCATCCGCTTTTGGACGTCTACGGGACGCTGGTGATAATCGCCGTCGGGTCGGTGATCGTGTTCGTCCCCGTCTCCTCGCGGATCGCCGTCGGCAACGTCGTCCAGATTCACACCGACCTGGAGGAGGCCGCCCGGATCTACGGGGCGTCGTGGGTCAGACAGATGCGGGAGGTGTTCCTGCCGCTGTTCTCGAACACCGCCGCAGTCATCTGGTTTTTCCTCCTGATCCACGTCTTTCAGCTGCTGACGATCGCGCTGATGACCTACTCGACGGGCACGATAGTGATCCCCGTCGAACTGTTCAGTCGCTACTACACCGACGCCGCGCTCAACGAGGTGGCGGCCATCTCCACCGTCCTCGTGGGGATGACCGTCGCGGTGATCCTCGCGCTGCGGCGGGCGGGCGTCACCTTCTACCAGATGGGACGGCGGTGAGCGCACCGGATTGGACGGCAGTGAGCGCCGCCGAGCAGAGGGCTTATCCGCCCGCCTCGAGGAGGTCCATTATGAACGGCGAGGAGGCCAGCGGGCCCGACGACCCCGACCGTGCCGCGGAGAACGGTGCGGCCAACCCGCCCGACGGATCCGACGCCGCCGGCACGCAGCTCGAATTCGAGGACACGGTCGCCATCGACGGCACCAAGAACGAACTCTGGGCGT
>JAZKSB010000077.1:0-8982 GCA_036626315.1 Halobacteriales archaeon | reverse complement strand
CCGACGGGTTCCCGTGAACCTCGCACGCAGCGTGCGTGCCGTCGCCGGCGCGTCCGGCGATGGCAACGTCGACTGGGACGCCGTCGCGGCGGCAGCGAAGGCAGCGACCGACTCCGGGGACCTCTCAGTGAGCGACGCGGAGCGCGAGGCCTACGCGGCAGACGTCCGGGCCGCCAGGGACCGCATCCGGGCGGTCTCGGGCGTCGAGTTCGACCTGCCAGCCAGCGCGACCGTCGTCAACCGCCACCACTGGATCGACCGAAACGTCGAGACGTTCGCGCGGGTCATGGCCCCCATCGAGAACCGCGACCCCGACGAGTTCGGCGGAGCGGCGCTGCAGGACCTGGCACGGGTCCTCAACACCGGGTCGATGAGTTTCGCGGTCTCGATGCTGGCCCGCAAGGTGATCGGTCAGTACGACCCGCTGTTGCTCGCCGACGGCGACGACCACGCGCTGTATTTCGTCCACCCGAACGTCGAGCGGACCGCCGGGGAACTCGACGTCGATCGGGACCTGTTCCGGCGGTGGATCGCCTTTCACGAGGTGACCCACGCCGCGGAGTTCGGCGGGACGCCGTGGCTCTCCGACCACCTCGAGACCCGCCTGGAGGCCGGCGTCGAGGCGCTCTCCGCCGGCGGGTTCGACCGCGACGCCTTCCGGGAGTTGAACACGGCAATGACGGCTGTCGAGGGGTACGCGGAACTGCTGATGGACCGGGCGTTCGACGAGGACGCGGCCGCCATGCGGGAAAAGCTCGAACGCCGCCGCCGCGCGAGCGGCCCCGTCTCCTGGCTGCTCCAGCGCGTGCTCGGACTGGGACTGAAGCGACGCCAGTACGAGCGCGGCAAGCGGTTCTTCGAGGCGGTCGCCGACGCCCGCGGCGTCGAGGCGGCGGGCGTCGTCTGGGAGCGGCCGGGCAACCTTCCGAGCGACGCGGAACTGGATCACCCGCAGCGCTGGCTCGACAGAGTCGACCCGTAAGCGCCGTCGAGGGCATCTCGGTCGACGAACACGACCACCGGCTTCGGCCCGCTCGCGGGTCCGGCCAGCGACTCGGTCGGCCACCGGTCGCCGGGACCACGGCTCGTCCACGGCCGGAACCGGTGTTCGACGCAGACGTACCCCTCCAGCGTGGCCGCGAGGGGTTCGCGGTGGCGAGTCGTCGTAACGACGACGGGCGGGGGGTTCTCGTCCAGTTCCGCAGGCGACCGGACGGCGACCGAGGAATCGCCGGCGGCCCTGACGTACCACGGCAGCGGCATCCGGCGGGCCGGATCGTCGCCAAAGTAGGCGCCGACGTAGGCCACGTCGGTTCCGGGGTTCGTGGCCGCGACCGCGGCGACGGCGCGGGCCGTCTCTTCGACATCCTCGCCAGGCTGTGCGGGCTGGGGGTACGGGTTCCAGTGACCGGCGGGCGCCCCGTAGACCGCGGCGCCGCCGCCGGCGGCGACGACGGCGGCGACCGCAAGCAGACCCGCGACGGCGGCACGCGCGTCCGCCTCGCTCGCTCGGCTCCGGGTCGAGGGCGAGCGTGCCCGCTCGTGAAGCGCCGCCAACCCCACGGCCGCCGGGATTGCCAGCGCGACGGCGACGTGCAGGACGGTCCAGCCGCCGACCAGGTCGACCGCCGCCGGATAGCCCACGACCGACAGGCCCGCCCACGCGAGCGAGAAGGCGACCAGCGGGCGTGGGCCGTCGGAGCGGCCACGCTCGGCGGTGGCGCCGAACGCCGCCAGCGCCACCGTCGCCGGCGCCGTCAGCAGCAGCATGCCCACGAGCAGGCCGAAATACGTCGGATAGGACCACTCGCCGAGGCCGCCGAGCACCCAGAGGTCGAGGAGTCGCCGGGCGGGTTCGAGAGTCGCCGCCGCCAGCACAGCCGGCAGCGTCCCCGGGTCGGCGGCCAGGTCGCCGATGGCCGGTCCCGGGCCCTGGTCCCGTGGCGCGAAGAACCAGCCGACGACGGCCAGCGCCACAGCGACTGCGCCGACCACTCGCAGCCACGAGCCCCGGAGTCGGGCGAGCGCCTCGCTCGCCGAGGGTGCAGCCGGACGGGCAGGGCTCGAAGGGTGCCAGAGCCACACGAGAGTCGCCGCCCCGGCCCATGCGAGCGCGTAGAGCATGGCGTTTTCCTTGGTGGTTAACGCGAGCCCCGCGAGCAGTCCGACACCCAGTGCGTGGCGCCACCGGCCGGTCGCCCGGGCTCGGAGGACGGCGCCGAGCGCGGCGAACGAGAACGCCGCAACCAGCAGGTCGTTGCGCAGGAACCGCGAGTAGAAGACGAAAAGCGGCGCGACGGCGAGGACCGTCGCCAGCGCGACGACTTCCCGGTCGTCGAGGTGGTCGCGGTACCACAGCGCGGTCGCCGGGAGGACCCCGCCGACGAGAGCCGTCGGGAGCCGCAACGCCGCCATCGAGGCACCGAACGCCCCGACCAGGCGCCGCCCGACGTGAAACAGGAACGGGCCGTGCAACACGGGGCGGTACTCCCAGATGCCGGTCGCCCGATAGTGCAGGATCGACCACCCCACGCGGGCCTCGTCCCAGTGGACGGGCCGGTCGCCGAGCAGCGGCAGGCGCAACGCAAGCGCGACGGCCACGATCACGGCGACTGTTCCGACGGGGCGGGCCAGCGCGCCCCGGAGGCGTCGGGCGGCCTCGTCTCGCCGTCGGCCCCGCGGACGGGACATGGTAGAGGCCAGCCCACCCCCGGCAATAGGTCTTCAGGTTTGGACTCGGGAGATGCGGTCCTCGAGAGTGCCCCCGACGCCCGGCCTACCGGGGCTTGCCGCTCCAGTTGAAGCCGATCCAGAGGAGATACCACTGCAGAACCGCGCCGAACCAGGCCCCGAACAGGGCCACGACCCCGACCTCAGGGAGACTGGCGTTGCCCTGGAGGGCGATAAGCCCCGCTGACGCTGCGACGAAGGAAACGAACGTGAGCCTGAGCAACCGATCCCAGTGGTCCCGTTCGGCCTCGGAGGTGCCCCGGACCATCCTACCGCACCGCCCGGCGGGGAGCCATCAGTGGAACCCCCGGTCGACGCCGTCGTCCGCAACGAGTTCGTCGAGTTCGGCGTCGAGCACCTCACGAGCGTCCGCGAACGTCGTCCCCAGATCCTCCAGGGGGTCGGGGCGGCCGTGCTGGTCGTACTCCATCGGCCCAAAGGCGGGGCTGTCCAGCACCTCCATCACGTCGTCGAACAGGTCGCCGGGTTCGGTCGGCGCGTCGGCGTGGGCCTTGATCACCTCTTCGAGTCGCCGGGCCTTCGTCTCCGCCTCGTCCTCGTCCGCGGGCGGCTGCTGGACGGCAAACCGCCCGCCGGCGTCTCGCTCGGGGAACAGGTCGGCCAGGTCGCCGTCGACCCGTCGGGCCACCTGCGTGCCGACGCCCCGGACGTCGAACGGATTTTTCGCGTACGTCTTTAGCATGAACACCCCGACCCCCGGGTGCCCGAGGAACATGTCCTCGCCGAGCCCGTTCGCGCGGTCGCCGCCGACCGCCCGCCAGTCGTCCGGATCGGCGTCCTCCTCGACGACGTCGGCCACGATGTCCTGCCAATCACGAACCCGCATGTGCGGCACCAGGGGCTCCGGGATATTTTAGATGTCGCTTCCGGGGCCGCAGCGTCGTGGCGGCGGGCGGCGCTCCGGTCTCGGTGCGACCGACAGCGTTTTTCGGACCGACCCGCTGGATGCGGGCGTGAACCTGCGCGGGACCGTCACCGACGTCGGAGAGCGCCGGACGGTCGCCACCGAGTACGGCAGCCGAGGACTGGCGGAACTGCGCGTTCGCCCGGACGGCGACCCGGCGGGCGACGGCGAGGCGGTGCCGGAGACGGAACCGGTCCGCGTGACACTGTGGGGCGACTGGGCCGACACCGCCGCCCACCTCGACCAGGGAATGGAACTCGCCGCCTACGACCTCCAGCGCGACGACTTCCGTGGGGAGTCCGGTTACGCGACCGGCAGCGACTCCCGGGTCGTCGTCGAGCCCGCCTACATCGTCGACGTCACCGACGTCCGGTCGTGGGTCCAGTGTCCGCGGCTGTGGTATCTCAACCGCCTGGGCGGGATCCCGCTGAACTACCCGGTCGTGAAAGGGACCGTCGTCCACGAGGTGTTCGGCGACCTGCTGCGCGGCCGTGACCGGGAGGGCGCCGTCTCCGCCCGCGTCCGGGAGGCCGGTCTCGAACTCGGCCTCCTGGGACGGGACGCCGGCGAGGTCGAGGGCGAGGTCGCCCAGCACGCCCGTGCCATCGAGGGGTGGCTGGCACAGGGCACGCTAACCGGGGGCGACACCTGGCGCAGCGAGCAGTTGCTGGTCAGCCGCCGGTACGGCATGAAGGGCCGGGCCGACGCAGTCCGACGGGGGATGCCCGTCGAACTCAAGACCGGCAAGAACACCCGCCGGGAGCCCCGCTTTCACGACAAGGTGCAGGCGGCCTGCTACGCGCTGTTGCTTCGCGAACGCGGGCGGGACGTCGACACCGCGACGCTTCTGTACACGAAAAACGCCGCGCTCGACCGGGCAGAGGCCGGCGGCGACCTCTCGCCCGCAAAGGAGTTTTCCGTCGGCAAGGGACTGCTGGATTTCGTGCTTCGGGAGCGAAACCACCTCGCGGCGACGGCAGTCCGGGAGACGGTCCCGAGCGGCCACGAGGCCGACGCCGACTGCGACCGCTGCTTCGAGCAGGACACCTGCATGGTCGTCTCCGGACGGCTCGACCAGCCCTCGAAGGCCGGCAGCGTCGGATCGCCGGTCCCCGACGGCGAGCGGGAGTACTTCGACCGGGTGGCGGGCCTGGTGGCCGGCGAGCGCCGGGCGACCCACCGCGAGTACGCCAAACTCCGGGAGCAGTCCGCCGACGAGCGGGCGGCGGACGACCGCGCGCTCGTGGACCTGGCCCCCCGCGACCGCGCGCAACTCGCCGACGGGCGCTGGCGGCTGACTGCCGACGCCCCCGCCGACGCCGTCTCGAAGATCCGGGTCGGCGACGTCGTGCTCGCGAGCGACGGCGGTCCCCTCGACGGGACCGCGGAACTCGCACGTGTCGAGCGCCTGGGGAGCCGGGTCGAGGTCGTCGCCGACGAGCCGTTCGCCCTGCGACGCCTGGACGTCTACCCCTCTGAACTGTCCGCCGACCGGAAACTGACGGCGCTGCACGACGCCGTCCTGAAGGGCGACCCCGACCGGAAGGACCTCCTGTTCGGTCGCCGCGAACCCACCTTCGACAGGCCAGGGGAGACGTTCGTCGAGAACAACGACGCCCAGGACGAGGCCGTCCGGACCGCCGTCGGCGCCGACGACCTCGCGCTGGTCCACGGACCGCCGGGCACCGGCAAGACCTACACCATCGCCCGCACCGTCCGCGCGCTGGTCGAGCGCGGCGACCGGGTGTTGCTTTCGGCGTTCACCAACCGCGCGGTCGACAACGCGCTGGCGGCGCTCCGCGAGCAGGGCTTCGAGGCCGCCGTCCGCGTCGGCACCGAGACCGGCGTGCGGCCGGACATGCAGGACCTCCGCCTGCAAACGGAGGGCGACCCCGACGAGCGGGCCGCCGCGCTCACGGGGGCGCCCGTCGTCGCCGCGACGACGGCCTCGTGTGGCTCGCGGGTGCTGCGCGAGCAGTCGTTCGACGTTGCGGTCGTCGACGAGGCGTCACAGCTCACGGAGCCGGCGACGCTCGCGGCGATCAACCTCGCAGACCGGTTCGTGCTGGTCGGCGACCACCACCAGCTACCACCCGTGGTCCGCAGCGAGCGGGAACTCGACGACGGCCCCGGCCCGAACGCGCTGTCGACCTCACTGTTCGAGCGGCTGGTTGAGGCTCATCCCGGGGCCGCGGTCACCCTGGACCGGCAGTACCGGATGGCCCAGCGCATCCAGGCGTTCCCCTCCCGGGAGTTCTACGACGGACAACTCAGGCCCGCGACCGGCGACGTCGCCGGCCAGCGGGTGGCCGACCTGCCGGGCGTCGACGCCGACGCCCTGCCCGACCGCCTCGCGGACCCGGTTGCATTCGTCGACCCGGCCGGGACCCGGGAGGGAAACACCAATCCTGCGGAGGCCGAAGCGGTGGCATCTGTTGTCGGGGAGTCCCTCGACGCGGGGGTCGATCCCGGCGACGTCGGCGTGATCGCGCCGTTCCGGGCGCAGGTCGCGGAACTGGGAACCCGGCTCCCGGACGCGGTGACCGTCGACACGGTCGACCGGTTCCAGGGCTCCAGCAAGGAGGTGGTCGTCGTCTCCTTCGTCGCGACCGGGGACCTCGACGGACCGATCTTCGAGGACCCGCGCCGGGTGAACGTCGCGCTCACCCGGGCGAAGAAGTCACTGGTGCTGGTCGGCGACGAGGACGCGCTGCGGTCGGAGCCGCTGTATGACCGGATGGTCGACTGGGCGGAGTGGTGAGGGGGGATCGGGGACGATACTGTGAGCGCCGGGCGCACAGCCAGCCCGTCGCCGAGGCTGGGGGTCTTTTTGCCCGCGGTGTCCGAAGTCGATGCATGGAACTCCCACTCGGCGAGGGGACGATAGACGCCGACGTTCCCGGGACCGTGACGGTTGCCGAGCCGCCTGGCGGGACGCCCGTCGACGTCCGGAAGGCCGCCGGGGGCGCGCTGGCGTCGCCCGCGGGCCCGCGGCTCGCGACCCTGGCAGGCGACGCGGAGGATGCGGCGCTCGTGGTGACCGACGTCACTCGTGCGACCCCCGACGAGGTGCTGGTGGACCTGTTCGTGGACGAACTCGCCGCCGCCGGAGTCGACCCCGACGCGGTGACCGTGGTCGTCGGCCTGGGATTGCACCGTCCGCTGGACGACGCCGAACTGGCGGACCTGCTCGGCGAGCACGCCGACCTGGCGATCAACAACGACCCCGACGAGGTGGTCACCGTCGGGCAGGTCGACGGCGTCGACGTCGACGTTCACCCGGTCGTCGCCGACGCCGATCTGGTGGTCTCCACGGGGATGGTCGAGCCCCACCAGTACGCCGGGTTCTCGGGCGGCGCGAAGACGGTCGTCATGGGCGCGGGCGGCGAGTCGCAGATCCGCTACACGCACGGGCCGGACCTGCTCGGAAGAGAATGCGTCCGGCTGGGCCGGATCGACGGCAACCCGTTCCGGTCGTTCGTGGACCGGGCCGGCGACGTCGCCGGTCCGGATTTCTGTCTGAACGTCACCCACGGACCGTCGGGCATTCTCGACGTCGCCGCCGGCGCGCCCCGGCGGGTCGTCGCCGGCCTCGCCGAGAGTGCACGGACGGCGCTGTCGGTGCCCGTCGACCGGGACTACGACGCCGTCGTCGCGGGCGTCGGCGCGCCGAAGGACGCGAACCTCTACCAGGCGAGTCGCGCGGCGACCTACGTCGTGCTCGGCGCCCGGAACCCGCTTCGGGCCGGCGGCCGCATCGTCGTCCCGGCGGCGCTACCGGAGGGCGCGGGACGGGGCCGTGGCGAGCGCCGGTTCGCCGAGCGCCTCGCGGACGCGAGCGACGCCGCGTCGCTGTACGCCGAGATGGCGAAGGGGTACGAGCCGGGTGCCCAGCGGGCGTTCGTGCTTGCGCGGGTCCTGCGCGACCACGACGTCTACGTCACGAACAGCCAACATCAGGAGGTGGTCGAGGGGAGTCTCATGCACGCCCGCGAGACCGTCGCCGACGCGCTCCCGCCGGACGGGGACGTGCTGGTGGTCCCGAACGCCATCGACACGCTGCTCGTCCCGCCGGAGTGATCGTCGGGCGGATGCGGATCAGTCCGCCGACGCCCCGGAGCCGTCGCCGCGCTCGCCGCCCGAGCGCGTGCCGACGGTCTCGGCGATGTGGCGCACGACGTCCCGTTCGGACCCGGTCTCCGACCGGCCGTCGTCGAGGCGCCCGGTGACGAACGCTGCGAGATCGAAGTCATCGACCAGGCGCTTTGCGGTCTCCCGGTCCACGTCCAGGGCCCGCTGGAACTCTAAGAGGGTTCGGGCCCCGCTGGCGGCAGTCGCGATGGCGTCGACATCGACGCCCGCCGGCAGCGACGCGGATTCCGGGAGCGCGACGTCGACGGGCACGTCGCCGGTTCCCCGGTCGCCGTGGTCCGCGGGTTCGATTTCGAAGGCCTCGTCGTCCTCGTGGCTGGGCTCCTCCGTCTTCCCGTCGTTGTCCTTCTGACCCAGTTCCTCCGTCTCCCCGTCGTCGTCTCCCCGATCCGTGTCACCCGTCTCCCCGTCGTCGTTCCCGTCCGACTCCGGTTCGGAGGGGTCGGCGGCATCCACCTGCGGGGAGTCCGGGTCGGTCGCCGCCGCGGCAGCGGCGTGGCTGGCGGACGGCTGGTCGTCCGGTTTGTGAATCCCGAACTTCATCATGTTGCGCCGAACCGTCTGTGCTGTTACGTCTGCCGCCAGCCCGTCGCGCATCTCCTCGAACGTGTCGTGTTCCTCGTACACCGCCCGGAGCCGGGTGGGGTCCCGGTGGGGCTGGGACCCGCCGTTCTCGTCGGGCCGGTGGGCCTTCGCGGCGTGGATCTTCATTCCGTGCGTCGTCTCGAACGTCCGGTCGCATCCCTCGACCCGGCAGACGACGGTCCCGTCGTCCGCGTCCGCCGTTTCGTCCGGGTCGGCACCGTCGGACGACGCATCCGGAGCGGGATCGCCGGTCGCGTCCGGATGCGAGGCCGGTCCGGGCGACAGGGACGCATCAACGCCGGCGTCGGTCGTCCCGTCGGCGGCAGTCTGCGAGCTGGAGCCGTCTGGGGAGGTGCCGGGGTCCTCGGACCCTCCGTCCGGCGGTTCGTCCGCCGGCCCTGCCGTCTCGTCCGGCTCGTCTCCGTCTGCCGAGCCGTCCTCGACTGGCGGTCCGGACCGGTTCGCCGAACCGTCCTCGACCGGATTCCTGGAGTCGGCGGGACGGTCCTGGGGCATGTTCGTAGGGGCGGTCCGGCCGGCCTCGACCGGCCCGCCAGGCGGTCGCGTCCCGCCATCGGCAGCCGCCGCCC
>JAZKSB010000076.1:0-9017 GCA_036626315.1 Halobacteriales archaeon | reverse complement strand
AACCTCTCGATCGCGGGTTCGAATCCCGCCACGCCCGTTCTCCGGCGAGCGAAGCGAGCCGTGAGAACGGCCCGAGGGATTCGAATCAGGGAGGGCGCGCGCAGCGGAGCGAGCACGTCCGACCGTGGTTCGAATCCCGCCACGCCCGCTTCGCGGTTGCTCGCTGGCGCGAGTAACACGCTCGCGGGCGTGACGTAGGCCCGCTCGCTCGCGGGACTCCCGCCACGCCCATTTGTTGCGAACGCGAGTGAACCACCGGAACGGGCAACGGGATTCGAAGTACGCGAGACGAGCGAGCCGCTGTGACGGGATCCGGGGGGAGAAGACACACATGCCGTAAGGGATGCGTCTTCGCGGGGCTCGAAACCGACCACGATCGCTCCGGGGCGAACGAACGTCCGCCTGGCCGGCACCGGTTCCGCTGGTGCTCGCGCGCTCCGCGACACTTGCCTGCCCATTCTGGCGGACGCGGCTGGACCGCCTGCCTCGCTCGTCACTCGGTAGCGTCCGACTGCTCGACCCGCTCGTCGGCCCAGGGCCGGAGGACGGCGTGAATGGCTTCGTTCGCCGGGGCGTCGACACCGGTCTCCTCGGCATGTCTCACGACCGACCCGTTGAGCGCATCCAGTTCCAGGCGCTTTCCGTGGGTCAGGTCGTAGTACAGCGAGGAGGTCGTCTCCGCGTCGAGGTCGCGGGCGAACGCCAGCCACTCGTCGACGGTCTCGTCGGGCAACTCGACGCCCCTGGCCCGGGCGACCGCCAGGACTTCCTCGACGACGCGGCGGTACAGTTTCCAGGTCGCGGGCGTCTCGCGGATGCGCCCGATGGGTTTGCGCGTCGCGGCAGTCACGCCGGACTGGGCGCAGATGAACGCGAACTTCCGCCAGAGTTCCTCCCGGACGTGACCGGCCAGCACCGCCTCGATTCCGTCGCTCTCGGACAGCGCCTCGTGGAGGCGCTCGATGCGTTCGGTCCGCTCGCCGTCGAGTTCGCCGTAGACGAACCGCGCGGGCCCGCCGGTGTGCTCGACGACGCCCGGTTCCTTGATGGTCGAGAAGATGTACGCGACTCCCCCGACGACGTGGTCCTCGCCGACCTCCTCGGCGATCCACCGCTCGTTGTCGACGCCGTTCTGGAAGGACACGACGGCAGTCTCCGGCCCCACGAGCGGGTCCAGATCCGCGGCGGCGGCCTTCGTGTCGTACGCCTTCACCGTGAACAGGACGTAGTCGACTTGCCCGACCTCTGCCGGGTCGTCCGTCGCCGGCAGGTCCACGCTCGTGTCGCCAGCGACGCTCTCGACTCGCAGGCCGTCCGACTGCAGGGTGTCGAGGTGGTCGCCCCGCGCGATCAGGCCGACCTCGTGGCCTTCGTCCGCGAGTCTCGCGCCGAGATATGCGCCGATGCCCCCCGCGCCGAAGATCGCAAATTCCATGCCGCCCTCTCGGGCGTCATGGCAAAGAAGGTGGCCGTTCTCTTTGGGGCTCGCGGGCGGGCGCTGGGTGACGACGTTACGGTCCCGCAACCTGTGCTCCTCGTTTCGGCCCCGCAATCTTTGCCCCGCCGAAAGGGTTTTAGAGGCTCCGGAACGTCCGTTTACCCAAGATGGCGCCGCTCGGCCACCTCGCTGCGCTCGTTTTCGCCACGAGCGGCGCCGCCGTCCGACCGCCGCGACGAGCGGGTTGCTGACCCGCTCACCTACTCTCTCCCCCGACCGTTGCGACGCTTGCTGTCGATCTCTCGTGGTCAGTCTCGACCATATCATTTAATTTCATTAATAAAAAAGAAGAATTTAAGCCCCTCGACGCGCTCTGTGGATCCAGGATGAAGGTCACACTCGCATTCTCGGGCGGCCTGGACACGACGGTCGTCACGAAACTGCTCGAAACCGAATACGGCTACGACGAGGTAATCGGCGTCACCGTCGACGTCGGCCAGCCGGAGGCGGAGTTCGCGGAGGCACGTGAAACCGCCGAGGCGCTGGGCATCCAGCAGTACGTCGTCGACGGCACGGAGGAGTTCGCGGATCTGCTGTTCGACGCGGTGCAGGCAAACGCCACCTACCAGGGGTATCCGCTGGGCACCGCGCTGGCGCGGCCGGTCATCGCGGAGAAGATCCTCGAAGTAGCCGAACAGGAGGGCAGCGACGCGCTCGCACACGGCTGCACCGGCAAGGGCAACGACCAGCTCCGGTTCGAGGCGGTCTGGCGCGCCTCCGACGTGGACGTCATCGCGCCCGTCCGGGACATGGGCCTGACCCGCGAATGGGAACGGGAGTACGCCGCCGAGCACGGCCTGCCCGTCGACGCGGGCAACGACGGCGAGTGGAGCATCGACTCGAACCTCTGGAGCCGCTCCGTCGAGGGCGGCGACCTGGAGGACCCGGGCCAGGTTCCGCCCGAGGACGTCTACGAGTGGACCGACTCGCCGTCCGGCGACGCCGGGACGGTCACCGTCGCGTTCGAGGCGGGCGCTCCCGTCGCCGTCGACGACGTAGCGATGGCCCCCGTCGAACTCATCGAGCACCTCAACGAAGTGGCAGGCGCGTACGGCGTCGGGCGCACGGACCTCATGGAGGACCGGATGCTCGGGCTGAAGGTGCGGGAGAACTACGAACACCCCGCCGCGACGACGCTTTTGACCGCCCACGAGGCCCTGGAGGGCCTGGTCCTGACGAAGGACGAGCGGTCGTTCAAGCAGCAAGTCGACGACGAGTGGGCCGAACTGGCCTACCAGGGCCTGGTGACCCAGCATCCGCTCGCCGACGCGCTCTCGGCGTTCATCGGGACGACCCAACAGCGGGTCACCGGGACCGTGACGGTGAAGTTCGACGGCGGCAGCGTCCGCGCGGTCGCCCGGGAGAGCCCCAATGCCGCCTACTCGGAGGCGGCAGCTTCCTTCGACACCGAGTCTGTCGACGGCATCGCACAGGCCGACGCCACCGGCGTCGCAAAGTACCACGGCTTCCAGGCTCGGCTGGCCGCTGCGGCGGCCGAGTCCGGCAGCGCCGACAAGCAACCCGTCACGGACCACGACGAGTAGATGGGAGACGACACCGAGGACTCGGGCGTCGTCCGCCGCGACCGCTTCAGCGGCGGCCCCGTCCGGACGTTCATGTCCTCGCTTTCCGCCGACGAGCGCATCTTCGAGGCCGACCTCGCGGTCGACCGCGCGCACGTCGTGATGCTCGAAGAGCAGGGCGTCCTCGCCGTGGAGACGGCCGGCGAGATCCTCGCGGCGCTTGCCGACGTCGAGGCCGCCGGCCACGGCGCCTTGCCGGACGGCGAGGACGTCCACGAAGCCATCGAGACGGCGGTCGTCGACCTGGTCGGCCCGGACGGCGGCCGGATGCACACGGCCCGCTCGCGCAACGACGAGGTGGCCGCGTGCATCCGCTACCGGCTCCGGGAAGACCTGCTCTCGGCGGTCGACGCGACGGTGTCGCTGCGGGCGGCGCTGCTGGCGGTCGCGACTGCCGAGCGGGAGACGGTGATGCCGGGGTTCACCCACCTCCAGCCCGCCCAGCCGACGACGGTCGCCCACTGGGCGCTGTCATACGAGCGCGCGGTCGCCAGGGACACCGCGCGCCTGCTGGCGGCCTACGACCGGACGAACCGCTCGCCGCTGGGCGCGGCGGCCTTCGCGGGCACCACCTTCGACGTCGACCGCGAGCGTGCCGCGGACCTGCTCGGGTTCGACGGCGTGCTCGAAAACGCGATGGACGCCGCGTCGGCGCGGGACTTCCTGCTGGAGGCGACGGGGGCGCTTGCGACTCATGCGATCGGTATCTCGGGGCTCGCGGAGGACCTCGTGCTGTTCGCGAACCGCGGGTTCGTCGAATTGGCCGACGAGTACGCCTCGACGTCCTCGATCATGCCCCAGAAGAAGAATCCCGACTCGCTGGAACTCGTCCGGGCGACCGCCGGCGACGCCGCCGGGGCGCTCCAGGGGCTGGTCACGACGCTGAAGGGCCTCCCCCGCGCGTACAACCGGGACCTCCAGCGGGCCACGCCGCACGCCTGGGACGCCGTCGACGCGGTGCCGGTCGCCGCCGAAGTGGCGGCGGGCGCTGTCGCGACGGCCGACTGGCCCGCCGAGGCCCTGGAAACCGCCGCCGGCGAGGGCTTCTCGACGGCGACCGGGGTTGCGGACCTGCTCGCGCAGGCCGGCGTGCCGTTCCGGACCGCCCACGAGGTGGTCGCCACGGCCGCCGAGACCACCGAATCGCCCGGGTACGAGGCGCTGGACGCCGCCGCCCGCGAGGTGCTCGGGGAATCCCTCTCCGCGTTCGTCTCCGCCGACGCCGTGGAGACGGCGCTCGACCCGGTCGCGAGCGTCGCCGCGCGCGACTCCGATGGAGGGCCGGCCCCCGAGGCCGTCGACGACCAGGTCGCCGCGGCGAACTCGGCGCTGTCTGCGGCCCGCGAGGCGCTCTCCCGCCGGCGCGACGCGATCGCGGCAGCCGAAAACCGGCGCCACGAGGCCGTGGGGGGGTACCGATGAGGTCGCCGTTCCCCCCGAGTCCGGGTGCTCCGTCCCCGTCTGCGCCGTCTCGCGGCGGCTTCCCGTTCCCGGGGACGCCACCGCCGCCCCCTCCGGGGGCAATAGAAATCAGACAGGTTCGACGCAGTCCGGTGGTTTACCCGTCCCTTTCGGTCGAATAGCGGTGCATACAGTGAGATAATATTTCTGGTAATTTCGATGGAGTTAAGTGTATTCGGATTCCATTGCCATCCACGATGGTCGAATGCACCGAGTGCGGGGCCGACGTGACCCTGCCCGACGACCCCATGGAAGGAGAGATCGTGGACTGTACCACGTGTGGCACCGAACTCGAAGTCGTCGAGGTTTCCCCGCCGGTCCTCCAGCGAGCCCCGGAGCTCGCCGAGGACTGGGGGGAGTGAGATGCACGTCGGGATCGCATACTCGCGCATCCGCAAGGACGAGAAGGCCCTCGTGGGGGCGCTGGAGGACGCCGGCCACGACGTGACGACGGTCGACGTCCGCGACCAGCAGTTCGGACTGACCGACCCGCCGGCGGCCCTGGTGGACGTGGACCTGCTGGTCGACCGCTGTCTCGCCACTTCCCGGAGCCGCTACGTCACCCGGTTTGCCGAATCGTACGGCGTGCCGGTCGTCAACTCCGCGGCGACGGCTGCGGCGGGCGCGGACAAGGTCGAGACGAGCCTCGCGCTGTCGGATGCCGGCGTTCCGACGCCCGAGACCACGGTCGCGTTTACTCCGGCGGCCGCGCTGGAGGCCATCGAGTCGTTCGGCTACCCCAGCGTGCTCAAGCCGGTCGTCGGCTCCTGGGGCCGGCTGATGGCGAAAGTCGAGTCCCGCTCGGCGGCGGAGGCGATCCTGGAGCACAAGGACACTCTGGGCCACTACGAGCACAGCGTCTTCTACGTCCAGGAGTTCGTCGACAAGCCCGGGCGGGACGTCCGGGTGCTGGCTGCCGACGGCGACCCCGTCGCGGCGATGGTCCGGTCGGCGGACCACTGGCTGACCAACGCCGCCAGGGGCGCCGACACGGCGCCGTTCGAACTCGACGGTGAGGCCGAGGCCATCGTCGCTGCCGCCAGCGAGGCGATCGGCGGCGGCCTGCTCGGCGTCGACCTGATGGAGACCGACGACGGCTATCTCTGCCACGAGGTCAACCCCACCGTCGAGTTCGCTGCCCTCGACGAGACGGTCGACGTGGACGTCCCGGCAGCCATCGTCGACTGGCTGGAAACGGTCGCCGCGGAACGGTCCGAGGTGGCCGCATGAGTCTCGCGGGGACAACTGCGGCCGGCGGCGGGACGGCGGAGACGACGACCGCCGCCGTCGTCGGCGCCAGCGGCTACGCCGGCGGGGAACTCCTGCGCCTGCTCGACGGCCACCCCGGCTTCGAGGTGGCCGCCGCGACCAGCCGCGAGGAGGCGGGCAAGTCCGTCGGGGCCGTCCATCCCAATCTCCGCGAGCTGGAACTGCGGTTCGTCGATCCTGGCGACCTCGAACCGGTCGAGGTCCTCTTCGCGGCGACGCCGCACGGCGTGGCGATGCAGCGCGTCGAGGCCTGGACCGACCTCGCGGATCTGGTGGTCGATCTCTCGGCGGACTTCCGGCTTGAAACGCCGGGCCAGTACGACCGGTGGTACGACGGCCACGACGCGCCCGAGCGCCTCGACGAAGTCGTCTACGCGCTGCCGGAACTCCACCGCGAGGACCTGCCGGGCGCCGAGTACGTCGCCGCCGGGGGCTGCAACGCCACGGCGACCATCCTCGGCCTGTACCCGCTCGCGGAAGCCGGCCTGCTGGACGGCGCCGACGTGGTGGTCGACGTGAAGGTCGGCTCCTCGGAGGGCGGCGCCGGCGGCGGCGTCGCCGGGAGCCACCCCGAGCGGTCGGGCGTCGTCCGCCCGTACGCCCCCACGGGCCACCGCCACGAGGCCGAGATCGAGCAGGAACTCGGCGTCTCCGTCTCGTTCACCGCCCACGCCGTCGACATGGTGCGGGGCGCCAGCGCGACCGCCCACGTCTTCCCCGAAACCGCCGTCTCGAAGGGCGACCTCTGGACGGCGTTCCGGAGCGCCTACGAGGACGAACCGTTCGTCCGCCTGGTCGCCGGTGGCGGCGGAGCGTACCGCTACCCCGAACCGAAGGCCGTGGCGGGTACCAACTACGCGGAGGTCGGCTTCGAACTGGACGACGACGGCCGGGTCGTGGTCTTCTCGGCCATCGACAACCTGATGAAAGGCGCCGCCGGCCAGGGCGTCCACGCCGCCAACCTCGCGCTCGGCTTCCCGGAGGCCGCCGGACTCGAATTTTCGGGCTTGCACCCGGTGGGAAGTCCATGACGGTCGTCGTCAAACTGGTGGTGGCACCGTGACGGTCGTCGTCAAGATCGGCGGCGCGAAGGCGGTCGACCCCACCGGCGCGCTGACCGACGTCGCCCACCTCTCGGCCAACGGCGAGGAGGTGGTCGTGGTCCACGGCGGGTCGACGGCCGTCGACGACCTGCTGGAGCGCCTGGGCGAGTCCCCCGAGTACGTCGAGACGCCCGACGGCGTCGTCGGCCGGTTCACCGACGAGACGGCGATGGAGGCGTTCGAGATGGCGCTGCCCGGCCGGGTGAACACCGATTTCGTCGCGGACCTGCAGAACGCGGGGGTCAACGCAGTCGGGCTGTCGGGCGCGGACGGGCGCCTGCTGACCGGCCGGCGCAAGTCGGCTGTCCGGGTCGAAGAAAACGGCCGCACGCGGATACGGCGGGGCGACCACTCGGGGACCGTCGAGGACGTGAACGCCGACTTGCTGGAGACGCTACTGGCCGGCGGCTACACGCCCGTCGTCACCGTGCCGGTGCTGGCCGACGACGGCGACGGCGGGTCGGCGGAGTGGCTCCCCGTCAACGCCGACGCCGACCGCGCCGCCGCCGCCGTCGCCGGCGCGCTGAACGCCGAACTCGTCGTGCTCACCGACGTCGCCGGCGTCTACGAGGACCCCGCCGACGAGTCGACGCTCATCGACCGGGTCGGGACGCCCGCGGCGTTCGACGCTCTCACGGACGCGGCCGAGGGGTTCATGACCCGGAAGGTGATGGCCGCGGAGAGGGCGCTCTCGGCGGGCGCGACGGCGGTCCACGTCGCCGGCGCCGGGCGCAACTCGCCGGTGCTTTCTGCCCGGTCCGGCGAGGGGACGACGATTCTGCCCGCGGCCGTCGGCGCGGCGGGCGAAGACTCGCCGGTCGAGGCCGTCGAGAGCGCGCCGGACGAGACGGCGAGCGCGGGTGCGGGAGACACGTCGTCCGGCGAACCGGCCACCGACGGCGGCGACGGCGAGAACGGCGAAAAACCGGAGGTGTCCCGGTCGTGAGCGGTTTCGTCTTCTCGGAGAAGCCGATCGAGATCGCGTCCGGCGACGGCGTCCACCTGATGGGCGCCGACGGCACCGAGTACCTCGACTTCGGGGCCTCTTACGCCTGCGCGCCGGTGGGCCACGGCCACCCCGACGTGGTCGACGCCGTCGTCGAGCAGGCCCGGGAGTTGCTATACGTCCAGGGGTCGTATCCGGTCGCGGTACGCGAACGGCTTCACGAGCGGTTGGCCGCGCTGGCGCCGGCGGGCCTGGATAACGTCTGGCTGGCAAACAGCGGCGCCGAGGCCAACGAGGCGGCGTTGAAGTTCGCCCGCAGCGCGACCGGCGGCACCCGGTTCGTGGCCGCCCGGCGCGGATTCCACGGCCGGACGATGGGCGCGCTGTCGGTCACCTGGAAGCCAAAATACCGCAAGCCGTTCGAGCCGCTTCCCGACACCGAGTTCGTCCCCTACGGCGACGCCGACGCCCTCGCGGACGCCGTCGACGAGGACGTGGCCGCGGTCGTCCTCGAACCCGTCCAGGGCGAGGGCGGCGTCCATCCCGCCCCGCCGGAGTATCTCCGGGCCGCGCGCGAGGTGACCGAGGCCGCGGGTGCGGCGCTGGTCTTCGACGAGGTCCAGACCGGCCTCGGCAGGACCGGGACCTTCTGGGCCGGCGAGGCGGCGGGCGTCACGCCGGACGTCGTGACCACCGCGAAGGGCATCGCCAGCGGCCTGCCGATGAGCGCGGCGCTCGTGGCCGACTGGATCGCCGAGGGCGCCGGCCCGCACGGCTCGACGTTCTCGGGGTCGCCGGTCGTCGCCGCGGCGGCCGACGCGACCCTCGAAACCATCGTCACGGAGGACCTGCCCGCAAACGCGGCTGCCGTCGGGGCGTATCTCCGGTCGGAACTGGCCGCCGCCGGCTTCGAGGTCCGCGGCGAGGGGCTGCTGGTCGGCGTCCGGGTCGACAACGCCATGCGGACGCTGCGGCAACTGGCTATGGACCACAGGGTGCTCGCGCTGCCGGCGGGCCGGCGGGTGCTGCGACTGCTGCCGCCGTTGACCGTCGACCGCGACCACGTCGACCCGGTGGTCGCGGGGCTGTCGGCGGTGGAGCGCCCCGCGGCGACCACCTGACCTGACCTGCGAGTTGCACAAGCCCGACGACTTCCC
>JAZKSB010000075.1:0-9034 GCA_036626315.1 Halobacteriales archaeon | reverse complement strand
CCCAGGCCGTAGACGGGTTCGGTGTAGATGCGCTTGAGATGTTTCGCCAGCACCGGCGCGCCGCCGGAGCCGGTGCCGCCGCCGAGGCCGGCGACGATGAGGAACGCGTCCACCTCGTGGACGGGGATGTTGTCGATGGCGCCCTGCACCTCGTCGATGTCCTCCTCGGCCACCTCGGCGCCGAGTTCGTTGTCGGCGCCGACGCCGTGGCCCTTCACGCGGGACTGGCCGATGAGTACCCTGTTCGACTGTGGGACCCGCTGGAGCCCCATGAGATCCGCCTTCGCCGTGTTCACTGCGACGGCCGACCGGACGATGTCGCTCCCGGTACGCTCGTCGTACTCGAGGAACTTGTCGACGATTTTGCCGCCGGCCTGGCCGAAGCCTATCATCGCGAGCTTCATAATCTATGTCGTATCCATCACAGACGCCCATGACGGATATAAGCCTTATGCGCGGTCCCCGGTGTCGGGAAGCCGGTGCTTCCGAAAACTGGACAGTTCGAGGCCCGAGGCACCGATTTGGCGCAAGTCGGGTGGCTGCCCCGAATCGAGGTCGACCCGGCACTTGAACGGTGCGCGCCGGCGGCCGGGACTGCTCCGCGTGCCTTCACGCCCGGGCGGCGAGTAGGCCGATCTAACTCCCGGAACGGTCGGAGATGGCCGACGGTCCTGCTCGCAGGCCAGCGGGGATCCCGGACGAATCTGCTAACGAGGCGGCGGGGATTTCGGACAATCTTTACGGTCGCCGCCCGCGCAGGCCGAACCGGTGACTGCCGTGGAGGTACGGAGGTACTTGCGCGAGGACGAACCGACGCTTGCCAGGGCAGCGGCCACCAGGCGCACCGTCGGCGCCGTCGACGGGACGCTGGTGGCGACCCCCTCGCGAGTCGTGTTCGCGGCCGACGCCGGCGTAACGGACGTCGCGACCGACGCCGTGACCGCTATCGAGTTCGCGGAGGCCAGATACCCCCTCCGGAACGCCGTCGTCGGCGCCGTACTGTCGGTCGTGGGGGCGTTCCTGCTGGCCGTCGCATCGACGGGTGCCGGGATCCCGGTCACGACGTGGCTCGGAGCCGGGTCGCTGGCCGTCGGGATCGTCACGCTGACGCTCGGTGCCCGCTATCGGGCGGCCAGGCTGACACTGTACACTTCCGCCCGGTCGTTCGAGTTTGCCGGCGACGGCGAGGCCCTCGCGCCGTTCCCGGACGCGGTGCGGTCGCCGGACGGGGACGACGGCGCCGGCAATTTTGATAACGAGACGTAACTGGATTTCCGTCAGTAACTTTTATTCCGCCGCAACCGCTTCCGGACCCCATGGAGCACGACCCGGTCGACCAGAAGCTTCCCGTGTGGTGTGCCGGCAAGGAATGGTGTCCGATCACGTCGACGGCGACGCTCATCGGCAAGAAGTGGCACCCCGTCATCGTCCACCGGTTGCTCGTCGGGGGGCCACAGGGGTTCAACGAACTCAAGGAGTCCGTCGACGGCATCTCCAGCAAGGTGCTGTCGGACAGCCTCGAAGACCTGGAGGAGAAACGACTCGTCGACCGAGAGGTGATCAGCGACCGGCCGTTCCGGGTGGAGTACTCGCTGACCGAGCGCGGCGAGTCCCTGGAGCCGGTGATCGTCGCGATGCGCGACTGGGGGCAAAAGCACCTCACCGACGCGGGCGATCCGGAGTCATCGATCGCCTGAGCGACGCCGTCCCGGTCGCCGCCGTCGATCCTGACTGGTACGACCGGATCCCCGCCCGACGGCGACACGTTCTTGAGGCTGGTCGTTCATCGTCCCGGTGTCTCGTCTGCGACCGGCGCGGGCGGGACTTCGGGCGCGTCGCATCAGGGTAGGGGTCCGGCGCGTCCGGCGGCCGTTCGCTTGGCGACAAACTCCGCGAGCGGCGTCATCGCGAACGGACGGATCCGGTCCGTCCGGATGGCCATCCCGGGTGCTCGAACACGCTATGCGGTTCGAGCGCGGGAAAACGATGGGCCAGCGCGGATTTGAACCCGATGGCGAGCCGGTCCTGCTCGCCTCGCTGCGCGGGCTGCGCCTCGCGTGGTCCAAATCGGCGGCCCCACCACACCCAAGGAGCGAGCGACACGCTATCGCGGTCGCTCGCCAGTTAGATACGGGAGAGGTGGGCCAGCGCGGATTTGAACCGCGAACTTCTACCTTATCAGAGTAGCGCTCTACCTAGTTGAGCTACTGGCCCTTGCATCCGATGGTAGCGCTCGCACGCATTTTAAGGGTTTCTTTCTGCACTCGGTCCAGCAGGATCGCCCCATTCACCTGTCGCCGCCGTCGTCGAAGTCGACGTCGTAGGCGTCCGGGTCCACGTCGTAGACGCCGCCGTCCTCGTCGGGAAACCCGCCGGTGTACACCGACCCGGTGGCGAACCCGCCCGTCTGGACGTCCACGTACCGCCGCCCGTAGCGCTTGACCAGCGCCCGGATGGGGTACCGCGTCACCGGCACCGCGAGCAAAAAGCCCAGCGCGTCGGTCACGACGCCGGGCGTCAGCAGGAACGCGCCCGCCGCGACGAGTAGCCCGCCGTCAAGCAGTTCGTCGGTCGGCAGTTCCCCGCGGGCCAGCCGCGTCTGGAGCCGTCGCAGGGTGTGTCGCCCCTCGGCGCGCACCGCAAGCATTCCCAAAAGCGCCGTCAACACCACCAGGAGCACCGTCGCCGGCCAACCCAGGAAGTCCGCCACGACGACCAGCAACAGGGCGTCGGCGAGCGGGATCAATAGCAGCCCTGCCAACAGCCTTCGCATGTTCGGGCGTATCGCTCGCGGCGTCATAACCCTTTCCGTCGGCCGACTGCGGGCAGATTCGACCCCGGACCGTGCTGTGCGCCGGAACCACGCGGCCGATCGGGGCCAGCGTTGAGCGTCCCGAGGGCGAAACGAGCCACACCGGGCGTCCCGAGGGCGAAACGAGCCACACCGGGCGGCCCGAAATGGAGGCCGAACCGGCCGCCAGCGGGAAAAGCCATTCTCCACGCGTTCAACGGGGTCGAGTTCACAAATTCGACCTGACGGCACGTCGGCGGCTGCAGTCCCTTCGAAAACGAATCGACGCCCGCCCCACTATCAACCGTCGAATAGTTTATAACGGTCGGCGTCGATGCTCCGGACACCATGGCGAGTCTGCGCGATCTCGGCCTCTCGGAGTACGAGGAGCGGGCCTACCGGGCGCTTTTGAACACCGGGCCGACGACGGCAAAGGAACTGTCCCGGGCGAGCGACGTCCCGATGGGCCGGATCTACGACGTGCTCAACAGCATCGAGCAGTACAACCTCGTCCGCAGCCAGACTGCGAGCCGGCCGAAGAAATACATCGCCGTCGAGCCCGAGACCGCCCTCGACCGGTTGCTGGAGGACAAAAAGCGGGAACTGGAGGAGAAGGCCGAGCAGTACGAGGAGATCGTCGACGACCTCAGCAACGAACTGGAGGCCGCCGAGCCGGTCGAGGACCAGTTCTGGACCGCCACGGTGGGCCACAAGGAGTCCCGCGACCTGCTGCTGGAGCGGCTCGCCGCCGCCGACCACCGCATCGTCATGCTGTCCGCCGACCCCTCTCCACAGTTCGACGTGGGAGAGATCGGCGACCTCGTCGCCGAGCACGTCGAGGACGCTCTCGAACGCGGGGTCGAGGTGTCGATGCTGCTGAACCCCGGGCTCGTGGACACCCTGCCCCGCAGCGTCGGGCGGCGCTACACCGAGACGATGCAGTCCCATCCGAAGTGCATCGTCAAGACCAGCAGCGAGGTCCAGGCCAACTACACGCTCATCGACAACGTGGAGGTGGTCATCCAGGTGCCGAATCCGCTGGCGCCCGACGAGCCGTTCGCGATGATCGACCTGAAGGACCCCGAGTTCGTCGCCGACGTCGAGGAGGAGTTCGCGCCGACCTGGGACGCCGCCGGCGTGCTGGAACTGGACTGAGAACGTGGCCGGCGTGCTGGAACCGGACTGAGAACGTGGCCGGCGTGCTGGAACCGGACTGAGAACGTGGCCGGCGTTCGCGGCGGGCGTCAGTCCCCGACTTCCTCGCGGAGCGTCCCCATCTCCGCGACCCGCTCGGCGTGGGCGTTGTGCTGGTGGATGGACTCGTCGTTGGACTGTTTCATCGTGACCACGGCCCCGTCGGCCAGGTCGGGGAACTCCTCGACGACGCCCTCGGCCATCGAGCGGACGCAGTCCTCGACGAACTTCGCGTTGAGGTGGGCCTGGTGGGTCATGTGGTCCTCGTCGGGGCGCTTCGCGAGGTTGTAGATCCGGGCGCTCATCGCGTCCCGGGCCACCTCGATGATGTCCCGCAGATCGACCCCTGGGGTGCCATCGGTCCGGACCTTGAGGGTCGCGTGGCCGCGCTGGGAGTGGCCCGCCTGTGGGACCTCCTGGAGGAACTCCGAGACCTCGGCCTGGCCGACGCCAAGATCTTCGAGTTTCTCGCGGGCGCGCTCGGTCATCATCCCCTGCGAACAGGGACAGACCGTCATCCCCGTCACGCGGGCCCCGACCTCCTCGCTGGTGCCGTCCTCGGTGGCGACTGCCGACGCGAGGAAGTCGACCGTTCCCTGCGTGGGCTTGCCGGACGCGGGCGTCTCGTCTTTCGTGATGAACTCCGCCTCCATGTGGACCTCCGCCCGGGAGGTGTAGTCGTGTTTCTCCAGCAGTCGCTCGGCGGCGTCCCCGCAGACGTCCTCGACGCGTGTGGCGGGTTCCCTCACCGCGGCCTCCAGGGTCTCGTCGATGACCTCCATGTTCCGGGACATGTCCAGCCCCTTCCGCGTGCTCGGCAGGTCGACGAACACCTCGAACTCGGCCATGAGCACGATCGGTCGGTCCCCCTCCCGTTCGAGTTCGACGAGTTTCTCGACGCCGGTCACGCCGACCTGGTTCAGGCCGACGGTCACGTCGGGTTCGTCCGCCTGTACGTCCGGCAACTGTTCGCTCATTGATGCGACCTTTGGTCCGCGCCGATTTAAGACCGTTCCTTCCGGCCAGAGGCCGCAGTTCCGGACGTCCGGTGTCAGCGGCGACGATTCAGTCGAGTTTGGAAAGCGCCTCGAAGAAGTCCGCCTGCGGGCCGGCGATGGTCAGCGGGTCGCCGGCGGCGTCGATCCGGACGGTCGCGGGGGCGGCCACCGCCTGGCGCTTGCGGCCGTCGGCGATGGCGAGCGCCTCCTCGGGGTCCGTCACCCGGACCTCGATCTCGGCGTGCGCCGGGACCACCAGCGGGGGCATCGGGTCGGCGGCGACCATCTCGGTCACGACCAGTCCCTCGACGTCGGGATGTACCAGCGGCCCGCCCTCGCTGAGGTTGTACGCCGTGCTGCCGGTCGGGGTCGCGACGAGCACGCCGTCCGCGTGGCCGCCACCGTACGGCGACCCGTCGACCCGGACCGCGTACTCGACGCCCCCGCCGCGGCCGCGGCGGCGGCCCTGGACGACCACCTCGTTGAGCGCGGGGCGAAGATCCCAGCCCTCGCCGTGGGCGCGCAAACGGGGAACCGTCCTGCCGGGCACCTCGTCGGTTCCCCGTGCAGTCTCAACGACGTCTGCGACGACGTCGATCGCGTCGTGCGGATCGACGGCGTTGAGAAACCCGACCTCACCGAGGTTGACCCCGAGGATCGGCGTGGTGCCGGCGGCGTGAGCGGCATACAGGAACGTGCCGTCGCCGCCGATGCTCACCACCAGGTCCGCCGACGCGAACGTCGCCGGATCGACCCCGTCGGCGTCCAGCGCCGCGGCGGTCGTCTCGTCGAGTTCGACCGCGACGCCGTCCGCCGCCAGCGCCGTCCGGAGGTCGTCCGCCAGGGAGGCCGCCCGCGAATTGTCCCGCTGGGCGACGATGCCGACGTTCATTGCCGCCGGCTTCGCACGGGGCCGTCAAAACGCCTGCGACCCGGCGTGGCCGCCTGAAGGCCGTCCGCCGACGGGGGCGCTTCGCTCAGCCGCGTGTCCGCCCGACGACAAGGTTAATTTGTGCTGCCCACGGATTCCCGAGCATGACTGTCGGGCGCGCACCGGAAGGCCATGCCGCCATCGGGCCCCACCGAACTGAGCGATCCGGGGGGTGGCGGGGGTGAGCGAGGACGACGACTGGTTCGAGCGTGCGCTCCGGGAATCGGACGGCGAGGAGGACGGCGAGGGGTCGGGACGGGACGACGAAGCGCCGGCCAGCGAAGACGACAAACCGCCGGCCAGCGAAGACGACAAACCGCCGGCCGGATCGGAAAGCGACGGTCCCGCTCGCGACGGCGACGGACGCGAAAACGGCGAACCCCCCGACGCGGAAGGCGGCCCCCCGGCCGATCGGTCCACCGGAGAGTCCGATTCCGGGGAGTTGTTCGAGGATGACTTCGGGTCGGCACTGCAGGGCGCCGACGTCCCGGCGGGCGAGGCCGAGGGGGAGTTCGGCGGTGGGGGCGACGATCCGTTCGGCGCCGGGGCGTTCGACCCCGAAGCGGAGTCGTTCGGCACACCGGGTACGGACGTCTCCGAGGAGGAGTTCGAGACCGAGTTGGCCCGCATCGACCTGGGTATCAAGGGGCTGGACGCGATGGTCCGGGGCGGCGTCCCCGAGCGGTCGCTGCTGACCGTCATCGGCAGCGCCGGGACCGGCAAGACCACGTTCGGCCTGCAGTTTCTCCGCCACGGGCTCCAGGAAGGCGAGCGTGGCGTCTACATCAGCCTGGAGGAGAGCCAAAAACGGATTATCGACAGCGCAACGGAGAAGGGGTGGGCGTTCGACGAGTACGTCGAGGACGGGCAACTCGCGATCGTCGACATGGATCCCCTGGAGATGGCAAACAGCCTCTCCAGCATCCGCAGCGACCTCCCGCGACTCGTCGAGGACTTCGGCGCCTCGCGGATCGTGATCGACTCGGTGTCGCTTCTGGAGCTGATGTACGACGACCGCGCCAGGCGGCGCAACGAGGTCTACGAATTCGCCAGCACGCTCAAGGACGTGGGCGTGACGGCGCTTCTGACCAGCGAAGCCAGCGAGGACAGCCCCTACGCCTCCCGGCACGGCATCGTCGAGTACCTGACGGACGCCGTCTTCGTCCAGCGGTACGTCCGTCCGTCGGACTTCCAGGAGACCCGCCTGGCCATCGAGATCCAGAAGATCCGGGACGCCGACCACTCGCGGGAGATGAAGCCCTACGAGATCACCGACGACGGGATCAACGTCTACCAGCAGGCGAACATATTCTGACTCTGGCGACGGTTCGCGATCGACGCCGTCTCAAAACGAGCAACCGCCGTTCACACAGAGATTCACGATCCCGGTGCTGCCGTCGCTGAACTCCAGCGTGACTTTGACGTCCTCGCCTTTCATGCCGACCTTTTTGTCGCTCGCATCCCGGAAGACGTCAAACGAGAACGTCTTGCTCTGGTTCTGGTCGAGACCCTCCTGGGAATCGAACGCCACGATGGTCGCATCGTCGGTCGCGTTGTCGATCGGAATGGGACTGGACACGATAGACGTTCCGCCCTGGGTCAGTACGTCGTCTTTGTTCTTGCCGCCGACCTTGGCGGCGTCGGGGTTCGTCGTCTCGTTGATGCCGAGTCCGACGATGGTCACATCGAAACATCCGGTGTTCTCCAGTTCGAATTCGTACTTCCCGCTGTTGCCGACGTCTTTGACATAGCCGGTCACGTCCACCTGACCGGACTGGGGGATCTGCCAGGTCCGCGAAAGCGTGATCTGTCCGACGGTCGCCCCGCCATCGGTGAGGTCGACGGATTTGTTGACTGTCGCCGACCCGGCGTCCGTGCAGCTGCCTGTATATTTGATGTCGACAGGTTCGGTCGCACCTGCCGCCAGCGTGAACGTCACCGGTGCAGCGACGTAGTTCCCGTCGGTGCCGACGTCGAACTCCACGGAGTCGGGGCTGTCCAGCGTGATCGACATCGCGTACCCGGAGTTGTTCGTTACTGTCGGGGTCACGCTGTCGTCGTCGTACCCCTCCAGACCGAGGAGTGCATTCGGGTCCTCCGTTACGTCCACGCTCGCCCCGCGATTCGCCGTCGCGTTCGAGAACGCCCCCGAGTCCAGGCCGAACGAGACGGCACCGGCCCCTATCAGTCCCAGGGCGGTCCGGCGCGTGATGCGGTTCGTGTCGGGCATGATCAGGGTGGCCGCTCCATCTCGCCGAGCCTGTACTTGCGGTTCTGGTAGACGTGTACGGCCGCCGACACAGTAAAGGCTGCGACAACAACGGCCGCCCACCCGGCGGCGGGGACGAGGCCGGTCGGCAGGACGTCGAACCAGACGCCGCCGAGGACACCGAACCCGACGGCCGACAGCCCCAGATAGTAGACGCCCCACGGGATCGACTCACCGGGGACGACGTCCATGTAGACTTCGAGTTCGTCCGCGCGGTCGGTGAGTTCGACCTCGCCGTCCTCGTAGTTGATCATCCCCGCGTCGTCCAGCGTCGGCAAGTGGGTCTGCTGGAGGGAGGTGTAGACGCGCTTGCGCTCCTCCCACTCGATCTCCTCCAGTTCCTTCTCCTGCTCCCAGGCGGCGACCTGCTCGGCCAGGTCCGACAGCGACACCGGGCACTCCTCCTGCTTGCAGAAGTGGATCGTGTACCGGCGCCGGTGGTTGCTGAGGAGATCGAACACCTCCCCCTGGTCCGGCGGCCCGTCGCTGCTGGTCGCCATCGAGTCAGTTGCGACGAACTTGCCGTCTCGAACGCATAACGGTTGTGGCCTGTCTCTCGCTCGGGAACCGACGCAAAGGTTGAAGTGTTCGGGTCGGGGGCAGTCTCTCGCTCGGGAACCAGCGGAAAGATTGAAATGGTAAGATACCTGGAAAGCGCGGCTTGTAGGTGCTCACACCGGGCTTGGAGCGTTTCAAGTCCCCTAATACAACGTGGGTGGGTATTCTACGGGGTAACACGAGCGTACCAAGGCTCGAATCAAAACCATGAAATTGACACGCAGGAACGCACTGATCGGACTGGGTGCGGTTGCATCCGGCGGCGGGGCGCTGTGCGGGTCAGGGGCGTTTAG
>JAZKSB010000074.1:0-9045 GCA_036626315.1 Halobacteriales archaeon | reverse complement strand
GGGTTGCACGCTCGGTGAAGGTCGTTGTGGGTTGCACGCTCGGTGAAGGTCGTTGCGGGTTGCGCGGTCGGGGGATCGTTGTGGGTTGCACGGTCGGGAGGCGTCCGTACGGGTATATATCCTTCCGTTACCGGAATAGTAGAAATTATAAAAGTAACCCCGGAGAAAGGACAGTATGAGACGGTCGCTAACGGTCGCGTTCGTGATTTTGCTCCTCACGGCGGGGGCGGCGCCCGTGGTGGGAGCCGGGGTACAGGATTCGACGCAACCGACGGTCGACGAACGAGCGTCGTCGACGCCCGATGGAGCGCCGGTGCAGGCGGCACCCGGCGCTGCAGGCTCCGCGGCGGCGTCCAACGAGACGAGGGTCACCATTCTGACGTACAACGACATCCAGACGGCGATCGCCCAGAACGGGACGACGCCGCGAATGGCGACGCTTCTGGACGAGCGGCGTGCGGCCCACGGCAACCCGACGTTCGTCGTCGGCGGGGGCGACCAGGTCAGCCCCCACTCGCTCGCGCCGATCACCCAGTGGCGCGAACCGGTCGCCGTGCTCAACGAGATCGACCCGGACGCGGAGGTCATCGGCAACCACGACCTGGACTTCGGGTTCGACGCCGTCTCGGAGTTCGCCGGGGCGTCGGAGTTCCCGTGGCTGATGGCCAACGTCGTCCAGGAGGACACCGGTGACCCGATCCCGGGCCCCGAACCGTACACCGTCGTCGAGCGCGACGGCGTCACCGTCGGCGTCGTCGGCATCGTCGACGAGGCGATCAAGTCCAAGACCGCCGTGGACTTCGACGAGGCGGGCTACGTCGTCGAGGACCACGTCGACGTCGCAAACGAGTACGCGACGATGCTCAAAGAGGAGCGCGGCGTCGACGTGGTCGTCGTCGCCGCCCACGTCGGCATCTCCGAATCGAAGGAGATCGCCGAGGGCACCGACGACGTGGACCTCATCGTCGCCGGCGACGACGAGGTCGTGTACGAACCGCAGGAAACCGCCGGCACGGTCATCGTCGAGGCGAAGGCTCGCGCGGAGTACGTCGGCGAGGTGAACCTCACCGTCTCGAACGGCGAGGTCGTCGACTGGGAGGGCCGGCTTCTGGAAGTGGACGAATCGGTTCCCAACGACGAGACGGTCACGGAGGTCATCGAGACCCGCCGCGACGAGGGGCTGAGCGAGGTCCTGGGGACCACCAACGTGCCGCTGGACTCGCGGTTCGCCTCGAACTACCACGACGAGACCGCGCTGGGCAACATGATTACCGACGCCTTCCGGTGGGAGACCGGCGCCGAGGTCGCCATCACGAACGCCGGCGGCATCCGGAGCAACGCCGTCTACGGCCCCGGCGAGATCACCGCCGGCGACGTCTACAGCATGTTACCGTTCGGCAACACGCTGGTCACCGTCGAACTCACCGGCGCCGAGATCAAGCAGTTGCTCGCCAGCCAGGTCGTCACCATGGAAAGCGAGACGGGCCAGCAGTACGGCCCTGAGGCCCAACTGCAGGTCAGCGGCGTCACCTACGAGTGGGCGAGCCACGAGAACGACACGCCGGCGGTCCGCGACGTCCGGATCAACGGCGAACCCCTCGACGAGGACGCCACCTACACGGTGACGGTCAACTCCTACATGAAGGGCTGGGACGGATCGGTGCTTGAGAACGCGACCGTCGTCGACCGCACCAACGCCCTCTACGGGACGGTCGTCGCGGAGTACATCACGGCACGGAAAACTGTCTCGCCCGAGGACCACAACCGCATTCGCCGGGTCGACGCGGAGGTCGGGACGGCGGCGGTGACGCTCGACGGTGACGGAACCGTCGAGGTCGAGTACGAACTTCCGGACGCAGTCGAGAGCGTCAACGCGAGCACCGTCCGGGCGACGACGACGGCAAACGCGACGGTCGAACCGACCGAGGTCGCGGTCGAGGACGGCGTCCTGACGCTCGCCTTCGAGGACGAGGCCCTCCTGTCGCTGGCCGAGTACGACGAAGACGTCCAGATATACGCTAAGTACGACGACGCGCGGTACGGCGACCAGCGGGTCTACTTCGAGCAGTCGGTGCTGAACGCCGAACTCGACGCGAGCGTCCAGGAGGCGACGCCGACGCCCACGCAGGCTGCCACGCCCACGCAGTTTGGGACGCCGGCGACCACCCCGACGGATGCACCCGAGACCACGACGACGGCGGTCACGACGGCCACGTCGCCCGGCTTCGGTTTGGTGGCCGGGCTGGTCGCACTGCTGGGAGCGGCGCTGCTGGCCGGGCGCCGGGACTGACTGCCGGCGTCCCGGCCGGCGGCTTCACGTCGCGGCGACGCCCATTGCAAACAGCGTCATCGGGGTCCGGCGCTCGGCCCGCGGCGAGAGGTGGGCCGTCACCTCGTCGTCGAAGAAGGTCAGTCCGGTGCCGCCCAGATCCCGGTGCGCGTACGTCGCCAAATAGAGCCGTCCGAGCACGACGCCGGCCTCCAGCTGTGCGAGGCGGTAGCCCCGGTCGCCGAGGCGGTCGACGACGGCGTCGACGTCGGCCATGCAGTAGACGTTGACGTGGGCGTCGCCCGCCCAGGACTGCCCGAGCGCGAGGCGGGTCTGGACGTCGTCGTCGGCGTCGCCGATCCGCTCCAGGGCGGCCTCCCCGGGGTGGAACTGGTAGGTGCCGTCGGGGACTCCCTCGACGTCCGTCGCGAGGACGTAGACGTCGTTGAACTGCAGGCCGGGCGCGGATCCGCCGTTCCAGTCGCCGGGCACCCCGCGGGTCGCCCGGTCGAGGACGGTCCCGAGTTTCCGGCGACTCGGTGCGGCGTCGGCGAACTCCCGGCTGGAGCGGCGCCGCATGACGACGCCGTACAGCGGTCGGGCGGACGCGGTCTCGTGGTCGACCGGGTCCAGCACCACCCGCTCGCCGTCGCCCGGCGGTCGCTTCCCGACCGTCTCCGGGACGCCCCGGCGCCAGCGGGCGGCTGCGTCGCCGTCCGGGAGGGTGCTCTCTTGCCACGCCTCCCACACAAGCGGATACTCGACGGTTTCGGGAGAGTACGGCTCCGTTTCCGGGTCGATGACCTCGACGGTCGCCGGGTCGCCGACGAGCGACCCGCCGGTCGGCGCGTCGCTCCCGAGCGCAACAAGTTCCAGCGGCGCTTCCTCCTCGGGATCGAGCCCGAGCAGGTCGACGACCGAGTTGTCAGCGAATCCGGCGACGACTTCGGCGCGGCGGTCCAGCGCGTGGCCCCCGGCCAGCAGGTTCGCCAGCACCGTCCCGGAGTCCCAGAAGGCGTGGCGGTAGGCCCGATCGCGGTATTTCCAGGCGTTCCGCCACCAGGTCGAGGTGGCGACGACCGTGACGGGCGCGTCCGCGACGCCGGCGTGTCCGCCGGTGGCCGCCGCGAGCACGCCGCGATAGTCGCCTGCCCGGAGTCGGTCGAGCGCGAAGCCGTCCGGATCGAAGTGATAGACGCCCGCATCGAGTCCTGGCCGGTCGCCGGCGACGAGATACAGGTCGACGTGATGGAGGTTGCCGGTGCAGGACGCCGCCCGGAACCGGGCGGTTCCACGGTCGGTCTCGGTCGCCCCCGTGACGCCGCCGGCCAGATAGCACAGCGTCGCCAGCGTTTCCCGGTCGAGGTCGCCGGGGGTCCCCTGGGCCGTGCCGGCGAGCGGGTCGGCGCTCGACTCCGCGAGGACCGACAGCGCCGGCGCCTGCGGCGGCCGGATCGACTCCAGCGGCTCCCGGGGCAGGTTCCGGTAGAGCTTGAAAGACCGGGGCCGATTCTCGAAGTCCAGCGAGAAGTCCGCCGACCGCAACTGCTCGGGGGTGTGCTTCGTGCGCTCGTGGTACTTGCTGGCGTCGACCATGGCCGGGGGTGGTTGCGGCGCTCGGAAAAGCGTTCGGTCGTGTGGGAGTCCGTCACAAGAACTCGGCGGGATCCAGAAGCGGCCAGGGGTAGTCCGTCCCGAGTTCGATCCCGAACTCGCGGCGGCGGTTCCGGGGGAGTTGCCACGGCCCGTGAGCGTACTCCGGGGGCAGATCCGCGAGTTCGGGCGCCCACCGCTTCACGAACGACGCCTCGGGGTCGTACCGGCGGGCCTGCGCGAGCACGTCGAACGACCGGTCGCGTGAGTCGTTGCCGACGCCGGCGACGTACGCCCAGTTGCCGTAGTTCGAGGCCGGGTCGTAGTCGACCAGTTCCCGCTCGAAGTGGGCGGCCCCGCGGCGCCAGTCGATCCGGAGGTCGTTTGCGAGAAACGACGCGACGACCTGCCGGGCCCTGTTGGAGACGTACCCCGTCGCCGCCAACTCGCGCATCCCGGCGTCGACGAACGGCACGCCCGTCTGCCCCGCCCGCCAGCGTTCGAGAGCCGCCTCGTCGTTGCGCCAGTCGATCGCCCGCCGCCGGATGCCCCCTGGCGTCCAGAACGCCGTGCCGTGCTTGCGAAACTGGAACTGGAAGAAGTCCCGCCACCGCAACTCGAAGGTCAGCCAGTAGGTCGAGTCGTTCTCCACCCTGTCGCGCTCGTAGGCGTCGACGGCGTGCTGGACCCGCCGCGGCGAGAGACAGCCGAGCGCCAGCCAGCCCGACAGCTTCGAGGAGTAGTCCGCCCCTGTCAGGCCGTTACGCGTCTCCTTGTACCGCCGGAGGCGGTCCTGCCCCCAGATCCAGTCGTCGAGTCGCGCCAGCCCCGCCGACTCCCCGCCGTCGAAGGGGAACGCCGTGCGGTCGTCCGCCGCCGGGGGGTCGACGCCCAGCCCCTCGACCGACGGTATCTCGCCGGGCGGCACGTCCGGCCGCGGAGGGAGCGAGGGCTCCGGAACCGGGTCCCGGACCGGGACCCGGTCCTCGATCCGGCGCCGGAAGTTCGTGAACGTGTCGTCGACCGTGCGACCGCCGTCGGCCATGTCCTCCGGGTGGTGCAGCGTGTGCGTCCAGCGGGTGTGGAGATCGACCCCCTGCTCGGAGAGCGCCTCTTCGACGGCGCGTTCGGTTTCGCGCTCCTCCGCAGTCGGATAGGTCGACGCGTGCACTGCGTCGGCGCCCATCGTCTTCGCGAGGTCGGCAAGCACCGCCGCCGGCGGGCCCTCCCTCACGAGGAGGTCGCTGCCGGCCAGTCGGAGTTGCGAGCGGAGGTCGGCGACCGACTCGACGAGAAACTGTGCACGGTGCGGGCCGGGCCGGCGGTAGGCAAACGAGTCGCTGCCGCCGAACTCCCGAACGCCGAACCGGCGGGGGTCGAACACGGAGACCGGGAGCAGTCGGTCGGCGTCCGCGGCGGCCGCGAGCGTCGGATTGTCGTGGGTCCGGAGGTCGCGACGAAACCAGACGAGGGCCGTCTCTGTCATCACCCGCCCTTCGGGCCGCCCGACAATCAAGCCGTCAGGTCGCAAGCCGGCGGGCGGACGACCCTGCCGACCGACGTTCTGCGGAGCCGCACCTACCCGGGAAGCCGCCCCGCCGTCAGGCGCACGACCCCCAGCAGAAACCGCTCGTGGCGGGCCGTCTCGGACCGGCGCTCGACCGCCGCCGTCGCTGCCTCGACCCGCTCGGTGAGTTGCCCGGTCACGTCATCGTCGTAACTGAGTTTCCTGGTCGGCGGCGTCGACAGCACCGTCACCGCGTCCAGCGCTCGATTTATCGGGGCGCCCGCCCGCCGCTCGCTGCGGACCGCGTTCAAAAGTGCGATCCGCCCGCCGGGCGCGAGCAGGTCGATCCACCGGTCGACGACGGCGGCGGGGTCCTCGAACATTCCCACGACGAAGGTGGCCACGACGGCGTCGACCGACCCCGCCGCCAGCGCGGGCCGCGCGCCATCGCCGCGGAGGAGGTGGACGTTCGACCAGTCCCGCCGGGCGACCAGGCGACCGGCACGGTCGAGCATTCCCGGGGTCAGGTCGAGGCCGAACACGGTGCCGGTCGGGCCGACGCGCTCGCGGAGGTGCGGCAGGGTCGCCCCGGTGCCACACCCGACGTCGAGGACGTCGTCGCCGGGGGACAACTCCAGGGCCTCGACGGTCCGGGTTCGGAGGCTCCCGACGCCGGGCGCGTGCCGGGCGAGCAGGTCGTACACCCGGGCCCACCGCTCGTAGAAGTCGGCGACGTCGCTCATCCGACGACGTCCCGGACCGTCCGGGCAACCGTGGCGGCGTCGGGCCCGAGCACGTACGCGATGGGTTCGACGCCGTAGCCGCCGGTCTGGTAGAGCACCCGGGCGTCCGGGGCGGCCCTGATGGCGTCCCCGACCGAAGCCTCCAGATCGGCCTCGGCGTCGAACTCCACGGTGCGGTGGCCCGCGTCCTCGAAGGCCGCCACCAGCGACGGGTCGTAGGCGACGTTGACCGCGCCTCTGGCGTCGGAGCCGCGTTCCCGGGCGGCCAGCAGCACGCGGGCGACGTGTTCGCTGACCCCGAACTCCGGGTCCCCGACGTTGGTCGGTCGGCCCTTCACCGCGAAGATGCGCCCCGGGACGCCGGCGACGTCCTCGATGGTGTCTGCGTCCGGGAGACACTCACAGAGGTTCGCGCCGACGGCGGGGATGACCGCGGCGAACCCGGCGGTGCGTTCGAGGGTTCGCAGCCCCCGCCGGACCGACCGCAGCACCTGCTCGCCCGTCCGGACCGTGCTTTCAGGATCGTGGATGTACAGCGAACCGTCGTAGGCCGCCAGTCCCGGCATCTGTTCTTCGTGCAGGCGCGCGACGGGACCGTCGCGTTCGAGTTGCCGGACCAGCACCTCCGCCTCGACGAGCGCCTCGACCCCGCTCATCTCGCCGTCGGCCAGGCCGTCGGCGATTCGCTCGACGGTCTCGCCGACGCGCTCGTCGTCCAGAAACGCCTCCCGGCGGTCGATCTCCCCGTGGGCATACTTCGAGACGGCGCTCTGGCTGATCCCGAGGTGCTCGGCCACCTCCTGCTGTGTCAGTCCCCGCGCCCTGAATTCCTCTGCGAGCATCGACCGGAACGTCGGCAGGAAGTTCTCGACGACGACCTCCTCGACGAACCTCATGGCCGGTCCGAGTCCTCCCGAGCGCCGTCGTCGGCTTTTCGGGCACCGGCGAACTCCTCGTCGGCGCCGATGCGGGACGCCTGCGGCCCCTGCTGGCCCTGGTACTTCGAGCCGCGCTCGCTGCCGTAGGGTCGCTCGGCGGGGCTGGACAACTCCGTGAAGATGACCTGCGAGACCCGCATGCCTGGCGAGAGCGCGACGGGGGCCGTTCCGAGGTTCGACAGTTCCAGCGTGATCTGGCCCTCGTAGCCGGGGTCGATGACCCCGGCGGTGGCGTGGATGATCACCGCGAGCCGGCCGAGCGAGGACCGGCCCTGGACGTGGGCGATGAGGTCCCGGGGGACGCCGATCCGCTCTCTGGTCGTCCCGAGCACGAAGTCCCCCGGGTGGAGGACGTATTCGCCGCCGTCCTCGACCTCGACCGACCGAACGTACTGCTCGGTCTCGGCCTCGCTGTCGGGATGGATGTAGGGAATGTTGGCGTGCTGGAACTCCAGAAACTCCCGGCCGAGCCGCAGGTCGATGCTCGCCGGCTGGACCTGCAGGTCGACGTCGTCCAGCGGTTCGACGACGAGGTCGCCGTCGGCGAGCCGGTCGAGGATGTCCCGGTCGGACAGGATCATGTCGCACTCATCGGCCCGGCAGGCGTAAAGGTTCATGGTCAGGCCTTTACCGGTCGCCGCCCGACCGGGCCGCATGAAACAGGCCATCGTCGCGCGCGCCGACCTCGGCATGGGCGAGGGAAAACTCGCCGCTCAGGTCGCTCACGCGTCGCTACAGGCTGCCGAGGACGCCACGGAGAGCGCCCGCACGGAGTGGCAGGGCGCGGGCGGGAAGAAGATCGTCCTCCAGGCCGACGGCGAGGACGAACTGTTCGAGTTGGCCGACCGCGCGGAGACGGAGGGGGTTCCCCACGCCGCCGTCCGTGACGCCGGTCACACCCAGCTGGAGCCGGGAACCGTCACGACGCTAGCGGTCGGGCCCGCTGCCGATGACCGGGTGGACGCGGTGACGGGCCACCTCTCGCTGTACTGAGCGCCGATCCGTTCTTGAACCGACTACGCAGGTGAGAAAGAGGTAAGCCCGCGGCGGCCCCGTCCCCGGACGATGCGCGATGCCCATTCCCGCGAGTGCGCCGTCGGCATCGAACACTACGTCAGCGACGCCGACGGCGTCGGCGGCCGCCTGAAGGCCGCGCCCGGGGACTTCCGGGTGCGCGAACTGGAGCGGTTCGACGTCCAGCGGGTCGACGCCGACCCGGACGACTACCCACACCTGGTCGTCCGGGCAACGCTGCGGGGCTGGGACACCGCCGGCTTCGCCGGCAGGCTCGCCGACCGGATGGGCGCCAGCCGCGAGCGCGTCGACTGGGCCGGCACGAAGGACAAGGCCGCCGTGACGACCCAGCTGTTCTCGATCCGGGACGCGGACCCGGACGACTTCCCGGCGGTCGACCGCGCGGACCTGGCCGTCGTCGGGCGGGCTGGCCGGGGCCTGCAGTTCGGGGACCTGCTGGGCAACGAGTTCGAGGTCGAGGTTCGGGACCCCGACCACCCCGAGCGGGTCGGCGACGTGACCGCCGACCTGGCGGCGTTCTCGGGCGTAGAGGGCAACGAAAGCGACTCCGGATCGGTCGTCGGGGTCCCGAACGTCTTCGGCCAGCAGCGGTTCGGCAGCCGCCGGCCGGTCACCCACGAGGTAGGTCTGGCGGTCGTCCGCGGCGACTGGGAGGGAGCCGTCCTGGCGTACCTCGGCAAGCCCGACGAGGCCGAACCCGAACCGACCCGCGAGGCGCGCCGCTACGTCGAGGAGACCCGCGACTGGCGCGGCGCGCTCGACCGGTTTCCCGACCACCTTGGCTTCGAGCGGTCGATGCTGCACCGCCTCGACGAGCGCGGCGGCGACGGCGCGGCGGACTTCCGGGCGGCCCTGGAGGCCGTGCCGACGAACCTGCAGCGCCTGTTCGTCAACGCCGCCCAGTCGTACGCGTTCAACCGCATCCTGAGCGAGCGTCTGGCGCGGGGCCTGCCGTTCGCC
>JAZKSB010000073.1:0-9111 GCA_036626315.1 Halobacteriales archaeon | reverse complement strand
CGCCGGCCTCAGACGTGTGCCGCGACCGGTGCCGTCGCCGGCCTCAGACGTGTGCGGCGACCAGCGCCGCCGCCACCGCCAGCATCGCCGTCCCGTTCAACAGCACCGACCGGCGGTGGTAGCGCTCGAAGGCGTCATCGCCGGCCCGCTCCATCTTCGGGACGAGCACCCACCGGGAGTAGACGAACGCCCCGACGCCCAGGAGCGTCGCCGCCAGCCCGGCGAGTGTGGCGGGGTCGAAGCCGCCGAGGGCGGCCAGCCCCGCCCACGACAGGAGCGCGACGGCCCCGAGCGCGCCCCCGACGGCGTAGTACGTCGGGAACGTCGCGTTGACGTAGGTACCGGCATCGGCGTCGTCGAGCGTCCGGAACGCCGTCGGCGCGCCGACGAACGAGAAAAACGCCATCGCCCCGAGCCAGGCGCCGAGCCCCCCGTGGACGAGCACCGCGAGCAGGGTCTCGACGAGCGTCATGGGACCCGGTAGCGTACGGAGTGCCAAAACCCCGGCGGTGTGGCCGACGACGGCGACGCCCCGTCGACCGGGCGTTCGCGGACCCGGCCGGCCGCCAGCAGCGGCGGGTCGGCGGCAGCCGGCAGGTGGCTACAGGGGGCTCCGGCGGCCGCTCGTGACGCCGTGGGCGGCCCGCCCGTCGGCGCCGGCCAACTGTCCGACGCAGGCCCGGCAGTACCGGTAGCCGAGCTCGTTTTCCGTGCCGCACCCCGGACAGGACACTGCCTCCGCGTTGGCGTCGATCCGGCTGCGGACGTCGGCCTCCCCGCCCGTCTCGACGCCCCGGGGGGCTCCCATCCCCCGGCTGGAGTCCGGCCGGCCACGAGCCGTCGCCACAGCAACCCGGCCATGGCCAGGTGGCCCACGAGGCTCGCCCCGAGCACGGACAGCAGCGGCACGGGAAGCGCTTCCAGTCAGTACATGCTCGTAAAAACCCTGGGACGGAACGGATTTATCTATTATATTGTATTGGTGACAACATTGAAAACGTCGCCTCGGAACGAGGGTCCGGCCCCCCGGCGTCACGGGGACCCGGATGCTTGCCTGCGCGGCTGCCACCGGTCGGGCGCCGTCACTTCCCGCGATTGCGGTCGCTGCCGATGCTCGGGCGGGTGTGCTCGCTGCCCTTGCCCTTCTTGCGGAGCCCGCGACCGGTCGTGCCGGCGCTCGTGAGTCCGCGGTACGCCCGGCCCTCGTGGGCGTCGTCGCAGATCCAGTTGAGGTCGTCGTCGCTCTCGATGGCGGGGTGTTCCGGGTCGACCAGGATGACCTCGAACCACTTCTGGCTGCCGTCCTGGCCGACGCCGTAGGAGTTGAGCACGCGCAGGTTGGTGAACTTCCGGCTGGCGCGCTCCTCGGCGATCCGCTGGATGCTCTTGCGCCGGCCGATCCGGTTGACGCCGGTGCGCTTGCTGCGCCGTCCGGCGCGGGGAGCCTCCTTGCGGGCGCCGCCCTTGCGGACGCTGACCCGAGCCATCACGATGCCCTGCTTTGCCTTGTACCCGAGTTCGCGCGCCCTGTCGAGCCGGGTCGGGCGCTCGATGCGCTCGATGGCGCCCTGCTTGCGCCACTCCTGTTTGCGCTGCCACTGGAGTTCGGCGAGCTGTCCGTCGTCGGGGTCTTTCCAGGCCTCCTTGATGTGGGAATAGAAGCTTCGTGCCATGGGTCTCACCACGGGCGTCGACCGGTTCAGCGGCGCGAGCCGCCACATTCCGATGGCCTGCCGTAGCAGGCGCCCGCTGGTGCCCGTCGACCAGCGAGTTACCACGACGTACTTCGCTGGGTCGCTTAAGGGCTTCGAAACCGACCGTCCCCGGCGCCGCTCCGAACTCATCCGCCGACGATGCGGGGCGGGTCCCCGTCGGCTATCTCGACGTCGTACCCGAACTCCCCGACGAGGTCGACGCTGGTCTCGACGTGGTCGCTGACCCGCGGCACCGCCACCTCGCCGCCGGCGAGTGCAAGCGGGACGACGAGCTGGTCGGCCAGGTGCTCGTCGACGGCGACCCGGCCGTCGACGAGCGCCAGCGCCGGCTCGACGGCGTCGGCGGCCACCTCCTCGGCGGGCTTGCCGGGCTCGCCCAGTGCGTCGAACCCGGCCGCGGACCGCTCGAACTCCAGCCGAACGGAAAGCGCCGACCCCGGCGAGTCCGACCGGGCGTAGGTCGCTGCCCGCTCACGGACCTCGACGTCCGCCGCCGCCAGCAGCCGCGCGGCCTCCTCGCGCTGGCGCTCGGCGACGTCGGCGTCGGCCAGGCCGACCGACGCCACCGAGTAGACCCGCGCCCCGAGCAGGTCGCCGCGGTCGACGAGCGACGGCGCCGCCGGCGTCGACGGCGCCAGCCGCAGGGTCGCCGCTCCGCCGCCCTTCGGATAGAACCCCCTGCGGTCGAGCGCTACCGCGGCGAACAGGCCGTGCCGTGCCAGAAGCGGCAGTTTCACCCGCCGGTAGTAGTCGGTCGTCGGCGACCACTTCACGTCGGTTCCGCCGCGTGCCGTGACCGACAGCGGCGCCTCGATCGCCGTCGCCAGCGGGAGCACGGCGTCGAACAGCAGCGTCGTGCTGCCGGCGGTTGCGATGTCGACCTCGTACTCGCCGGGGGCCACCTCGCCTGGCTCGAAGGTCACCGCCTCGCTGCCGAGTTCGGCCCCCTCGACGTCGGCGTCCGCGATCGCCGCCATCGTCTCGACGGCGGCCAGGTGCTGGCGTTTCAGCCCGGGGTCGGGGCGGGCGCCGCGGACGCCGGTCAACCGGAACGGCGTTCCCGAGGCCGCCGACAGCGACAGCGCCGTCCGGAGCAGCTGGCCGCCGCCCGCGGACCCGTCGAGTTCGAGCATCGGCCGGTGCGACGGCGGGCACGGGCAAAAGCGGTGGGGTGGAGGTGGAATGGGACGAGGGGGAAGTGGAGTGGTGTGGAGGTGGAGCGGGGTGGCGCTTGCCCGGCGGGACCCGCGGCCGGACGGCGGGCCGACCGGAGGTCCCGTCTCCGGGATCACGGACGGCGTCGACGGCAGTCACGCCGCTCGTCGAAAAACCGGATCTTCCTGCTGGTTCCCCGGGCTTCCTATTGGTCGACCCGGTAGGAAGTATTGCCGGGACTCTACATTTCCACTCTCGCGCTCCCCCCGGCAATCCACCCCCCAACCGAACTCCGTTCCCCATCCCCTCCCCCCTCGGGATCGGTCGCTTCGAGGTCGCTAGACTCCACAGCGGATCTCCCCCGTTCGTCGAGCGATTCGGACCTCCCGAATGCTCGACGCTTTCGATACACTATTATGAGATACCCGTTAAACCACATTCATGAGTTCCGGAGACTTCACGAGACGGGAGTTGTTGCGTCGTGCGGGGGCGGCCGCGGGGGTTGCCGCAGTTGCAAGCACCGCTGGCTGTTCGGCAATGCCGTGTATCGCCGGGTTCGGCGGCTGTGGCGGCGCCTACAGCCAGTGGCTGCCGGAGCCGGGAACCGTTGGGAGCGGCGACCACTACCGGTTCACGCACTGGAACCTCTCCTCGGTCGAACAGCACGAAGACGAGTTCAGGGACGACTTCGGCTTCGACGGGACGGAGGACCAGTGGGCGCCCGCCGACATCGACTGGGAGGACGTCTCGATGGCGCTGTGGTTCAACGGCGTGATCCTCGTCGAGTCAGGGTTCAACCAGGACGACATCGTCTCGGACTTCGAGGACGACGGCTGGGACGACGAGACGACCCACGAGAGCTACGAGGTCATGCTTTCGCCGAACGAGGCAGCTGCGGTCGGCGTCGGCGGCGGCACCCTGGTTGGCGCGGGCCTGGCCTACAGCAGTTTCCAGGACCCGGTCGACGTCGTCGAGGACCTCGTCGACACGAAGACGGGCAGCGAGGACCGCTACGTCGACGACAGCGACGACTTCGCGACGCTGACCGACAAACTCGGCAGCGGCGACTTCGTCTCCGGGGGGACGATGGACGAGACCGACACCGACGACCCGGAGAACGGGCAGTTCGAGAACGTGGTCGCCGAGGGCAGTCGGTGGACGGTCAACGGCTCGACGACGAACGTTCGCCGTGTGCTGGTGTTCGCGGACGGCAACGACGTCGACACCGGCGACGTCGAGGACTGGATCGACGAAAACGACGGCTCCGACCAGCAGTTCGACGAGTGGGACGACGTCAACGTCAACAAGAACGGCCGGGCGGCGGTCATCAACGCGACCACCGACACCGACGAGCTCTAAACGGCGCGTCGTCGGCCGCCATTCTAAACGGCGCGCCTGCGGTCACACGGTGCGTCTGCAGATACGATTTTTGCGGCGCAAAACGAGTGAGAGGCTACGGGCGAGAGGCGACGAACCGTCAGGCGGAGTCGCTCAGCCGTCTTCCACGACGTCCAGCAGTTCCTGGTAGCGGTTGCGGATGGTGACCTCGCTGACCGCCGCGACGTCGGCGATCTCGCTCTGGGTGCGGTCGTCGCCGACGAGTCGACCGGCGGCGTAGATGGCCGCCGCGGCGAGGCCGACCGGGTTCTTCCCGACGACGGCGGGGGTGCCCGCCGCGCCGGCGAGCAGTTCGCGGGCCCGCCGCTCGACTTCGGGGTCGACGTCCAGTTCCGAGGCGAACCGGCCCAGGTACTCCTGGGGGTCGGCGGGCTCGATCTCCAGGCCGAGTTCCCGGACGACGTACCGGTAGGCCCGCTTGAACCGCATCTCGTCGACGCGGCTCACGGCGGCGACCTCCTCGATGCTGCGCGGGCGGTTCATCTGGCGGGCCGCCGCGTAGACCGACGCGGTCGCGATGCCCTCGATGGTGCGGCCGGGCAGCAGGTCCTCGTCCAGCGCGCGCCGGTAGATGGCGCTGGCGGTCTCCCGGACGGGGTCCGAGAGCCCGAGCGCGCTGCCCATGCGCTCGATCTCGCCGAGCGCCTGCTTGAGGTTGCGCTCCTTGTGGTCCTTCGTGCGGAACCGCTCGTCCCAGGTGCGCATCCGGCGGACACGGCGGCGCTGGCGACTGGAGAGGCTGTTGCCGTAGGCGTCTTTGTCCTGCCAGCCGATGTTGGTCGACAGCCCCTTGTCGTGCATCAGTTGGGTGGTCGGGGCGCCGACCCGGCTCTTCTCGTCGGCGTCGCCGGCGTCGAACGCGCGCCACTCGGGGCCGCGGTCGATGCCGTCCTCCTCGACGACCAGGCCACACTCCTCACAGACCCGCTCGGCGTGCTCCTCGTCGGAAGCGAGACGGCCGCCACACTCGGGGCAGACCGCCTGCTCGGCGTGCTCGAGCCGGGTGTCCTCCGTTTCGGTTCGTGCCTGCTCGCTCGTGGTGTAGGTTTCGGACGTACTCATCTGGATGCTGACCGGCCGCCGGGCGGGTGGGATCTCTCGCCCCCGTGGGACCGATCACTAACTCTTTGTAATATCGCAAAGTTTATAAACCTTTCGTCAACTGGGGCCGCTGAGTAAGGCGATTTTCTATTAGTGGTGTTGTTGCGGTTCGGTCCGGCAGGATGCCCTCGGAGAGCGGCCGTGGCTCCCGATGACGACCAGGTCGACGTCGTGGTCCGCGGCGTAGCCGACGATCTCGCGGGCGGGGTCGCCCACCCGGATTTCGGTCGCCACGTCCGCGTCGTGGTCGGCCGCTGTCGACTCGGCCCGCTCGAACAACTGCTCGGCTCGTTCGCGGGCCCGCTCGCGGAGCGTCTCGATGCCGACGAGCGCGCGGGTCCCGTAACGCTCCTCGATGTCGTCGACGACGTACAGCACCGTGATCTCGGCGTCGGGATGGGTCGACAGAGCGTGTACGAGCGCGCGTTTTGCCATCGGCGAACCGTCCATCGGGACGAGGACCTCGATTGTCATTGGTGGTCTCTCGGATCTAGTTCGGTCACGGCAAGTGTCCGGCAACGAGCAACGCCAGGGGCACGGCCAGAAGCAGGACGGCAAACGCAAGGAGCGCCCGCCCGTCCCCGAGGAGCGGATCCTGGGCGACGTCGACGGCGGCGGCGTAGGGCTCATAAAACGCCAGCACTGCCAGGGTCAAAGCCGTCGCCAGGGCCATCACGAGGACCACGACGGCGGCCCCGCCGAGCCGCGACCCTGCCACCAGGAGAAACGCCTCGGAGGTCGTGACGACGGCCGCCCCCAGAAGCGACAGCGCCACCACGACCGACCAGTTGATCGGGCCGTAGGCCGCCAGCCAGCCGACCCCGAGCGCGGCGGCGTCGCCGACGAGGACCGATCGCAGCATGCGCTCCAGCAGCGGCGCCGCCGCCTCGGTCGCCGTCCCGAGCAACTGCACCGCGAAGACGAACAGCGCCACCGTGGCGACGGTTGCGGTTCCCCGAGGGGCCGCAGTCGCGACCAGTGTGCCGAGCGGGGCGGGCCGTTCCGCGTCATCGGCTCGCTCGCCGCGACCGTCGTGGTCGGACGCGAGCCGGTTACTCCGACTCGTCGCCGGGGCCGACCCGGGTCGCACACGCGGTGCACAGTCTCCTCGCACGGTCGTAGTGGGACGCACAGACCAGCAACCCGCAGCGGGGACACCGGTGCTCGGCGGGGGCGGCCTCGCAGACCTGACAGAGGCCCTGGACGCTCATGGCGGCGGCGCTAACTCACCGTCAGCACGGGGACCGGCGACCGTTCGAGGACGTGGGTCGTCGTACTCCCGAGGAACGTCTCTTCGAGCGCGGCCTGCCCCCGGGTGCCCATCGCGATCAGGTCGGCGTCGGCGCCCTCGGCGTACCGGAGGATGGCGTCGCCGGGGTCGCCCCGGAGCAGCGCCGTCGACACCGGGAGGTTCCGGTCGCGGGCGTCGTCGGCGACGGCCTCGACGGCGTTGCGGCCGCCGTCCTTCAGGAGGCCGACGATGCTCCGGGGGGCGTCGCCGTAACCGTAGGTCGTCGTGTCGACGACGTAGACGACCCGGACGTCGGCGCCGTACCGCTCGGCCACGGTCAGGGCGTGGTCGGCGGCGCGGGCCGCCGTGTCGCTGCCGTCGACCGGGATCACGACCCGGTCGTAGGCGGCGTATCCCGTCTCCGGGCCGGGGTCGTCGGGCGGCGCGACCAGCACGGGCACGTCGGCCCGCGTCAGCACCCGCTGGGCGGTGCTGCCCAGGCCGGCCGTCTCCGCCCGCCGGCGGCCCATCGCGATGGCGTCGACGCCGTGTTCGTCGGCGTACTCCAGGATGGTCCGGTAGGGGGCCCCATCGCGTATCTCCCGGGCTACCTCGAGGTCGAACTCCGCCGCGGCCTCCTGGACCGACACCGTCGCAGCGTGGCCCTGCTCGTGCAGGCGCTCACGGGCGGTTTCGCGCTCGGTCCCGGTTGCCTCTGCAGGCTCCGCCGCCGTCTCGACCACGTACAGCGCGTGGACCCCCGACTCGAACGTCCGCGCCAGGTCGATGCCCCGGGCCACCGCCCCTTCCGTGCCGGGTCTGCCGTCGGTCGGCACGAGCACTGTGTCGTACATCGTTTGCCCGTACGTGCCACAGGGGCAAGTAGCCACGTGGTGGTTCCATCACCCGCAAACCGCCGGGCTGCTGGCGGGCCGGGCGTTCCATTCGATGCCAGTCCGACGACCTGCCGACGGTCGGCTTTCCCGGTCGGTAACGATCCCGCGACCTGCCGACGGTCGGCTTTCCCGGTCGGTAACGATCCCGCGACCTGCCATCCTGCAGGCGGCGGCTCAGTCGCCGCCGCGCATCGGGACGAACCGCACGGCGCCGTGGCGTTCCCGGGCCAGCGACCCGTCCGGGCGCCGGCGGGCGAGCACGAGCCGCTGGCGGCGGGTCCCCAGCGGTCCCAGCAGCCGGCCCTCCGGTCGGACCTGCTCGACGACCGGGCCGGGAAACTCCTCGGGCGCGGCAGTCAGGTAGGCGGCGTCGTAGGGGGCGTGCTCGGGCCAGCCGTCGGTGCCGTCGCCGGCCCGGATCCGCACGTCGCCGTATCCCAGCCGGCCCAGCCGCCGGCGGGCGTCCCGGGCCAGCGACTCGTGGTACTCCACCGAGTGGACGTGCTCGGCGCCGACCACCTCCGCGACGACGGCGGCGTGGTAGCCACACCCGGTACCGATCTCCAGGACGTCCTCGCCGGGGTCCAGATCCAGCAGGTCGACCATCTCCGCGACCATGTGCGGCGCGCTGATGGTCTGGTCCTCGCCGATCGGCAGCGGCGTGTCGACGTAGGCCCGGTCCCGCCGCCGCTCGGGGACGAACTCGTGGCGGGGAACTGCGCGCATCGCCTCCACGGTGGCCTCGTCGAAGTCACGCCGGGCCGCCAGGCGGTCGACCAGCCGGTTTCGGGCGGCCGCGAAGTCCACGTCCGCGCCCCCGTCGCCGCCGGCGTCACCGTCGCCGTCGCGCCCGAACATCGTCACCACGCCGACCAGGCGTCGCCGGTCTCGTCGCGGGCGAACGCCCGCTTCAGGTCCTTGGCCGCGACGGCGTCGCCGCGGCGGTCGTACTGCTCGCGGTCGTAGCCGGCGGCGTCGTCGCGCACCAGCAGTTGCTCGACGGTGAACTCCTCGTCGCCGTGGGACTCGGTCTCGCCGACGACGAACTCGTGGTCGCCGGGGACCCGGACGGTGACCGACCGGGTCTCGTCACCGGTGTCCTCTTTTGGGTGGACGGTCACGTCGACGGCGACGTTGTCGACTGCCCGCCCCCAGATCGTCCGGACGTCCCCGCCGTCGGCTTCTTCGACGCGGCCGCCGTCGGGCAGTTCCAGGCTCGTGATCCGCACCGTCGCCAGCATTCGCTCGTCGTCGAGCAGGAACTCCTCGCCGACCACCAGCGTCTCCTCGACGGGGACGTCCGCGGTCGCGGAGAACGACTCGCCCTCCTGGGAGACGACGACGTCGGTTTCGACTGTGGTCGTCGACTCGATGCGGGTCTTGTGGACGTGGCCACACTCCGTGCAGCGGACGGTCGCCTGCCCGCCAGGGTTGAGCACCTCGTGAACCGTCTCCAGGTCCGGCGAGCAGGCCGGACACGTGGCCGCGACGCGCTCGTGTTCGCTCATTGTCGGTGGGTAGCGGGCGGGCCCGTAAAAAGCCGTGGAGTCGGGGATCTGGAGCCGTGGAGTCGGGGATCTGGAGCCGTGGAGTCGGGGATCTGGAGCCGTGGAGT
>JAZKSB010000072.1:0-9326 GCA_036626315.1 Halobacteriales archaeon | reverse complement strand
ACGAAGATCCCGCCGCACAATCTCGGGGAGGTCATCGACGCGACGATCAAACTCATCGAGGAGCCCGACTGCGAGGTCGCGGACCTGATGGACACCCGGGAGTTCGACGACGACGGCACCGTCGTCCGGGGGTCGGACGGCCCGATCCGCGGTCCCGACTTCCCGACCGGCGGCAACATCGTCGGCAGCGACGCCATCTACGACGCCTACGCCACCGGGCGGGGCCGGATCCGGGTCCGGGCGGAACTGGAGGTCGTCGAGTCCGACGCGGGGCGTGACCGGATCGTCGTCACCGAACTCCCCTATCAGGAGAACAAGGCCCGCCTGGTCGAGCGCATCGCCGAGGACGTCACCGAAGGGAAACTGGAGGGCATCTCCGACCTGCGCGACGAGTCCGACCGCGACGGCGTCCGGGTCGTGATCGACCTCAAGCGCGGGGCCAGCCCCGAAATCGTCAAGAATCAGCTCCTGGAGCGTCACCTGGAGACGACCTTCGGCGTCATCAACCTCGCGCTGGTCGACGGCCAGCCGCGGGTTCTGACGCTGAAAGAGACCCTCCGGGAGTATCTCGACCACCGCAGGGAGGTCGTCCGCCGCCGCTCGGAGTACGAACTCGCGGAGGCCGAGGACCGCGCCCACATTCTGGAGGGCCGCCTAAAGGCCCTGGAGAACGCTGAGGACGTCGTCGACCTCATCCGGAACAGCGAGGACCGGGACGCCGCCAAGGAGGCCCTCAAGACGGCATACGACTTCAGCCAGGCCCAGGCCAACCACGTCGTCCGGATGCAACTGGGGTCGCTGACCTCCATGGAGCGGGCCGAAATCGAGAGCGAGTACGAGGATGTGCAGGCGACTATCGAGCGCCTGGAGGAAATCCTCGCCTCCGAGTCGGAACTGCTCGCGGTGATCGAGGACGAACTCCGGGCGATCAGAGACGAGTACGCCGACGACCGGCGAACCCGCGTCATCGAGGACGCGGGGACGGTGACCCGCGAGGACCTCATCCCCGAGGAGGAGGTGCTGGTCGTCGTCACCGAGGACGACTACGTCAAGCGGATGCCCGCCGACGAGTTCGCCCCCCAGCGCAGGGGCGGCAAGGGGATCATCGGCGCCGATCCGAAGGAGGGCGACAGGGTCTCGACGGTGTTCCGCGCGAACACCCACGACTACTGCCTGTGTTTCACCAATTACGGCCAGGTCTACCGGATGAAGACCTACGAGATCCCGGAGATGGGCCGGACCGCCCGCGGGTCGAACGCGGTCAACGTCCTCGATCTGGACGACGGCGAGGACATTACAGCCGTCGTCACCACCGACGACCTGGCCGCCGACGAGAGCATCACGATGGTGACCCGCAACGGCTACGTCAAGCGGACCTCCTGTGGGGAGTTCGAGAACATCCTCTCGACGGGGATCATCGCCGTCGACCTGGAGGAGGGCGACGAACTGGTCGACGTGGCGGTGACCGACGGCACCTCCGATCTGGTGATCGCGACTGGCGAGGGGATGACCATCCGGTTTGACGAGAGCGAGGTCCGATCGATGGGCCGCAACGCCCGCGGCGTCGGCGGCATCAAACTGACCGGCGACGACCGCGTGGTCGGCCTCGTCGCGACGCAGCATGGCGACGACCTGGACCTGCTGACGGTGACCGAGCATGGCTACGGCAAGCGCACGCCGCTGTCTGAGTACCGCACCCAGTCCCGGTACGGAAAGGGGCTCGTCGACATCAAGACGGACGCGCGCAACGGCCAGGTCACCGCCGTGAAGGCCGTCGCCGATGGAGACCACCTGGTCGCCATGAGCGAGCGGGGCCAGATCATGCGGACCCGAGTCGCGGAGATCAGCGAACAGGGCCGCAACACGATGGGCGTCCGCGTGATGCGACTCGAAGAGGGCGACGAGGTGGCCAGCGTCGAGGTGCGGCCCGCCGGCGTGGACGACGAGAAAAGCGACCCGGACTCGTAGCCGACCGACCCGTCACAGCACCCGCTTGCCGAACGCGCTGGCGGCCAGTTCGACGGCCAGTTCCGCCGTCTCGTTGTGGTGGCCGAGGATGGGATTCACCTCCACGACCTCCAGCGACCGCAGCGAGTCGTGGGCGTCGTCGTGGTCGGCGACGGTCTCCATGGCGGCGTGGGCTTCCCGGTAGGTCACCCCGCCCTTGACGGGGGTCCCGACGCCGGGGGCGAACTGCGGGTCCAGCCAGTCGACGTCGAGGCTGACGTGGATGCCGTCGACGCCGTCGGTCGCCGTTTCCAGCGCCGCCTTGACCACGTCGTTGATGCCGTACTCGTCGATGTCGGCCATCGTGTAGGCGGTCGCCGCCGAGTCCCGGATCGCCTCCCGCTCCGCGTCGTCGACGTCCCGCAGGCCGACCCAGACCACGTTCTCCTCGTCGAGCCCCGGGGCCAGGGCCCAGTCGCGGTCGGCGAACGCGCCTCGGCCTAGCGCGGCGGACAGCGGCATCCCGTGGACGTTCCCGCTCGGGGAGGTCTCGGGCGTGTTGAAGTCCCCGTGGGCGTCGAACCAGACGGCCCCGATGTCGGCGTCGCGGGCCGACCCGGCGAGCGTCCCGATGGCGACGGAGTGGTCACCACCCAGCACGAGCGGGAACACCCCGTCGCCGTGGGCGCCAGCGACCTCCTCGGCGAGGCGACCGGTGACCTCCCTGACCTCCCGGAGGAACTTCGCGTCGCCCTCGATGGCCGCGCCGGCGTCCTCGGTGCGCTCCTCGGCCAGCGGCGCCAGCAGGTCCCCGGCGTCGAGACAGGCGACGCCGCTGTCCTCGATCTCGTCGGCCAGTCCGGCGTACCGCAGCGCGGACGGCCCCATGTCCACCCCCCGCCGGTTGGCGCCATAGTCGGTCGGCGCGCCGATGATCCGGACGGTCCCGGTCATCGCATCAGCGTCGCCATGACGGCCTTCTGGACGTGCATCCGGTTTTCGGCCTGGTCGAACACGACCGACCGCGGGCCGTCGATGACCTCGGCGGCGACCTCCTCGCCGCGGTGGGCCGGCAGGCAGTGCATGAAGACGACGTCCTCGGCGGCGGCGTCCATCAACCCGGGCGTGACCTGGAACCCCTCGAACGCCGCGAGTTTCTCCTCGCGGTCGTCCTCCTCGCCCATGCTGACCCAGACGTCGGTGTAGACGGCGACGGCGTCCTCGACGGCGGCTTGCGGATCGTTGGAGACGGTCACGTCGGCGTCGGAGACGCGCTCGACGATCTCGTCGTCGGGTGACATGCCGTCCGGCGTGGCGACCCGGCAGGGGACGTCCATCGTCGCGCAGGCCTGCATCAGCGAGTGGGCGACGTTGTTGCCGTCGCCGACGAACGCGACTGGACCGGCACCCAGCAGGCCCCGCTCGCGCAGGGTGTAGAGGTCCGCCAGCGCCTGGTGGGGATGGAGGAAGTCCGTCAGCCCGTTGAGGACCGGCACGTCCGCGTGTTCGGCCAGTTCCAGCATGTCGTCGTGCTCGAACAGCCGCGCCATGATGCCGTCGACGTACCGGGAGGCGACCTTCGCGGTGTGGCTGATCGGCTCCCCGCGCCCGAGTTGCGACTGGTCCTGGCCGAAGAAGATGGCGTGGCCGCCCAGCTGGGTCATCCCGGTCTCGAACGAGATCCGGGTCCGCGTCGACGGCTTCGCGAACAGCATCAGCAGGGTCTCGTTCCGGAGCGCCGCCTCGAACGCCCCCGGGTCGGCCTTCAGCCGGTCGGTCAGGGCGTAGAGCTCTTCGATGTCCTCGCGGTCGAAGTCGTGGAGGTCGACCAGGTTCGACATGGTTCAGGCGACGGCGAGTGGCGCCTTCAGGCTATCGCTATCCGTGAACGGGCGGTCCGGCCAGCGCCCGAACCTTCCCGATCGTGGCAGGACTCCCCCCGAATATTCCCACGGCGGGGTCCTCCCCGGCCGGCCCTGCGAGCGACCGGGATCAGGGTTTCCCCGCGGATCCCCCGGTCGGCTCCCCATCGTCGGCCCCGTCGTTGCCTTCGGCGGTCGCTCCGGCCGTGCCCAGTTCGATCCGAATCTCGAGGAACCGGTTGTTCTCGACGGTCTCGGCGGTCAGGCGGATCCCGTCGTCGGTCACGCTCTCGCCCTCCCCGGGGAGCTGTCCGGCCCGGTCCAGCAGCAAGCCCGCCATGGACTCGAACTCGCCGGCCTCGGGGAGGTCGGTCCCCAGCGCCTCGTTGGCCGCGTGAACGTTGAGTTCGCCGCGCACGAGCGCGGTGTCTCCATCGAGCCACCGGATCGGCGGGGATTCCCGCTCGGCGAGGACCTCGCCGATGATCTCCTCGACGATGTCCTCGATCGTCACGATGCCGGCGGTCGCCCCGAACTCGTCGACGACGACGGCCATCCGGCGGCGCTCGGCGCGCAATTCCACCAGCAGGTCGTCGACCTCCTTCGATTCAGGGACGACGTGGGGGTCGGTGGCGATGGCCCGGAGCGAAGGCGGTTCCTCGCGCTCATGTGCCTCGATCAGGTCCAGGACGTGGACGACGCCGACCACCGTGTCCAGCACGTCCTCGTAGACTGGCAGTCGGATGACCCCCCGTTCGATGCACGTCTCGATGGCCGTCTCGAGGTCGGTGGCGGCCTCGACCGCGACCACGTCCCGGCGGGGCACCATCGTCTCCTTGACGATCCGGTTGCGGAACCGCAGCAGACGCTGGAGCATCCGGTGTTCGTCCTCGGTGAACACGCCCGCGCGCTAGCCGGCGGTGATCACCTCCCGGACCTCCGCTCGCGTGACGTAGGCGGCCTCGAAGTCGCCTTCGGTGCCCAGGAGGACGTTGACGCCGCGGGTGAGCAGGTCGAACAACTCCACGAGCGGGTACAGTGCGATCTGGACGGCGCGCAACGGACGGGCGATCCGGAGCGACCACCGCTCGCTGTGTTCGACCGCGTAGGACTTCGGCGCGGTTTCGCCGAACAGCAACACGAGCGACGTGACGCCGAACGGGGCGATCAGCACCGACTCCCCGGGATCGAAGTAAAACCCCAGGAGTCCGGTGGTGATGCTGGACCTCCCGATGTTGGCGACGTTGGTCCCGACGAGGATCGTCACCAGCAGGCGGCGCGGATCACTTTTCAGTGCGGAAAGGGTCGCCGCGCCGGATACCCCGTCTTCGATCAGCGCCCCGATCCGGTGGTCGGCCAGCGAGAAGATGGCGATCTCAGCGGACGCGAAAAACGCCGAGAAGGTCACCAGCACCAGCACCGCGACGATGCCCAGTCCGGTGATCGAACCCTGCGGGAGGTCGGCGAGCGCAAGGACGGTGCTGCCCTCCACCGGCGGGGCTGCGAGATGGGCCATGATAGCGTCCTACGGATCGCCGTCGGTAAAGGTCCCGCCGTTTGCCGGGAGCGGGCGCGTCACTCCGGCGTGACGACCGTGCCCGCGCCGCCGGCCAGCGCGTCCTCGGCGGCGGAAAGCGACGTGACGACGGCGCGGTCGCCGCCGCCCTCGACGAAGTCCACGGCGGCCTCGATCTTCGGCCCCATGCTCCCGGCGCCGAACTCCCCGGCGTCCAGGTGTTCGCGCATCGTCACGGCGTCGGCCTCCCGGATCGGTCGCTGGTCGGGGTCGCCGTAGTCCAGGTAGGCGGCGTCGACGTCCGTGAGGATCAGCAGTTCGTCGGCGTCGATGTTCCGACCCAGCGCCGCAGCCGTCCGATCCTTGTCCACGACGGCCTCGACACCGTGGAGGTCGCCGTCCTCGCGGACGACGGGGACGCCGCCGCCGCCGCCCGCGATGACGGTTGCGCCCGCCCGCGAGAGTTCGGTGATCCGGTCGGCCTCGACGACCGACTTCGGGGGCGGGGAGGGCACCACCCTGCGGTAGCCCACCTCGCCGTCGCTCCGGCGGGCCTCCGTGGTCTCGAACGGCTTCGCTTCGGCCTCAGCCTCGCCGTACCAGGGGCCGACCGGCTTGGTCGGTTCGTCGAACGCGGGGTCGTCGTCGTCGACGAGCACCTGGGTGACGACCGTGACGACGGTCTCGCCGAGGCGCTCGTAAAGCGCCTGCTGGAGAGGGTAGCCGATCTGGGCCTGGGTCTCGGCCACGAGGACGTCGAGCGGCATGTCGTCGGAGTCGGTGGCGGTCGCCTCCTGCTGGAGCAGGAGGTGCCCGACCTGCGGGCCGTTGCCGTGGGTCAAAAGGAGGTCACGCCCGGTCTCCCGGAGCCGTGCGATGGCGTCGGCGGACTCCTCGATGCGGCGGAACTGCTCGGTGGCCGCGCCGCCGTCCTTCAGCAGCGTATTCCCGCCGAGAGCGACGACAGTTCGCGTCATGGAGACCCGAATCTTCCGGCCGGCGTTTCAAAGGCCTGACGAAGTGTTGCCGGTACCGACGACGGTAACTCACCAGACTTATCTCGGGGCTCGACGAACCGTCGCCCGAGCGAACTATGAGCCGACGAGTCATCATCATGGGCGCAGCGGGGCGGGACTTCCACGATTTCAACACGACGTTCAGGGGCGACGACGACCACGAGGTGGTGGCGTTCACACAGACGTTCTCCCAGAACATCGGCGAACTCGACGACGTGCCCGAACGGTCCTATCCGGCGTCGCTGGCCGGCGACGGCTACCCCGACGGCGTGCCGATCCTTCCCGAGAGCAAACTCGAGGCGATAATCGACGAGAAGGACGCCGACGAGGTCTGCTTTTCCTATTCGGACGTCTCCCACGAGCACGTCATGCACCAGGCGTCCCGGGCGGTCGCCGCCGGCGCGGACTTCCGTCTGATCGGCACCGACTCGGTGATGCTCGAGGCCGACGTCCCCGTCGTCGCCGTCGACGCCGTCCGGACCGGGTGTGGCAAGTCCCAGGCCTCCCGGAAGATCGCTGCCGAACTCAAAGACCTCGGCGTCGAGACGGTCGTCGTCCGCGAGCCGATGCCGTACGGCGACCTGGAGGAACAGCGGGTCATGCGGTTCGAGGACTTCGAGGATCTTGACGACCACGGCGTCACCATCGAGGAGCGCGAGGAGTTCGAGCAGCACCTCGAACTCGGCCACACGGTCTACGCCGGCGTCGACTACGAGGAGATCCTCGAACGGGCCCAGGAGGAAGCGGACGTCGTCGTCTGGGACGGCGGCAACAACGAACTCCCGTTCTTCGCGCCGGACGTCCACGTCGTCCTGGCGGATCCGCACCGCCCCGGCCACGAGACCCGGTACCACCCCGGCGAGGCCAACCTCCGGATGGCCGACTACGTCCTGACCAACAAGGAGAACACCGCCGACCGCGAGGACATCGACGCGGTCGTCGACGCCGTCCACGAGACCAACCCCGACGCCGAGATCATCCACGCCGATTCGGTGGTCACCGTGGACGACCCCGGGGCGATCGAGGGCAAGCGCGTGCTGGCCGTCGAGGACGGTCCGACGCTGACCCACGGCGGCACCTCCTACGGCGCCGCCTGGCTGGCCGCCGACAAGTACGGGGCCGGCGAGGTCGTCGACCCGCGGCCCGGTGCCGTCGGGTCCATCGCTGCCGTCATCGAGGAGTATCCCCACCTCGACGACGTTCTGCCGGCGATGGGCTACAGCGACGAGCAGATCGGCGAACTCGAGGAGTCGATCAACAACGCGGACGCCGACCTCGTGCTGGCGGGGACGCCCTTCGACATCTCCCGGATCCTGGACGTGAACAAGCCCGTCGTGCGGGTCACCTACGCCATCGAGGAACACGACCTCTCGCTACGGGACGTCCTGGAGCGCCACGCCGACGAACTCGGGCTGTAGGCGGGCCGCTCACAGCATTTCGGTGGTTCCGTTTTCCCGGGGACTCCCGGGCTTCGGTGATTTCGTTTTCCCGGGGGTTCCCGGGCTCCGGTGATTTCCCTTTCCGGGGGTTCCTGGAGTCGGGAATTTCCGGGGGTTCCGGTCGGAGTCATCCCGGACGAACCGGGCGAAACGGCTAGTTGCCGCCGGTGCCGCTGTACTTCAGGAACACGTAGGCGAGGCCGAGCGTGCCGACCATCGCGCCCGCGCCGCCGACGCCCATCGCCTTTGCGCTGTCGGGAAGGACGGTGGACGATCCTTCGGCGGCGTCGCCCGATTCCTCCCCGCTGCCGTCGCCGCCGGCGCCCACGTCGCCGACGACGATGGCGCCTTTCATGCCGAGGCCGAGATGCGGCTGGCAGTAGTACGTGTAGATGCCCTCCGTCTCGAAGGTGTGGTCGTAGGTGTGACCGGTGTCGTAGGTCTCGGACTCCCCACCCGGCGTTCCCTCCCACTCGGCGCCGTCCGGGATGGACTCGGGGATGACGTTGTGGGTGTTCGACGTCCACTCGAAGTTCACCGTGGTCCCCGGCGAGATGCGGACCGCTGCCGGCTCGAAGGCAAAGGTGCCGCCGTTGCCTTCGGCGCCGACCTCGACGGTCACCGAGTCGGCGTCGCGCCTGTCGACGGTGCTCGAATAGTTGTCTGTCGCCCCGCCGGTCGCGTCCGAAAACCACCCGCCGTAGTCCGGCTCCCCGCTCGTTCCCTCCTGTGCGGTTGCCTGCCCCGCGACTGCGGCGGTCGTCGCAGTCGCGGACGCCGCCTGCAGGAACCGGCGCCGAGAGACGTTCGAACTCTCCTCCGAATGCATGGGCAGGGGTAACGCCTGCCCCGTACTGAAACTTTGGTTCGAACCGCCGGCGTCGAACGGCCCCGCCTACAGCGAGTAGTCGTGCTCGCCGGTCTCGCTTTCGAGAAACGCCGTCAGCAGTTCGATGGCCGCCTCGACGTCGCCGGCGCGGGCGCTCTCGGTAACGGTGTGGAGATACCGGGTGGGGATCGAGATGGCCCCGACCGGCCGCGCGCCGGCGGCGGTCTGGTAGGCCGCGGTGTCGGTGCCGCCCGCCGGCAGCACCTCCATCTGGTGTGGGATCTTCTCGTCCTCGGCGACCTCGCGCATCCGCCGGTGGACCGGCGGAGTCGTGATCACGCTGCTGTCTTTCAGCTTGATCGCCGCACCTCCGCCGAGTTCAGTGACGTGCTTGCCGTCCTCGAAGCCGGGAACGTCGTTGGCGACGGTCACGTCCAGCGCGACCGCCAGGTCCGCGTCGACGTCGACGCTGGAGGCTTCGGCGCCCCGGAGCCCGACCTCCTCCTGGACCGTCGCGACGTAGTGGACGGTCACCTCGGGGTCTGCCCGCCGGGCGGCTTCGAGCATCGTGAACAGACACACGCGGTCGTCAAGGGCCTTGCCGGTCACGTTCTCACCGACGAGACGGGTGTCCTGGTCCATCGTCACCAGATCGCCCACGGAGACGCGCTCCTCGACGTCGTCGGCGTCCATCCCCAGGTCGACGTACAGATCCTC
>JAZKSB010000071.1:0-9367 GCA_036626315.1 Halobacteriales archaeon | reverse complement strand
GGTCCGGCTCCACGCCCCTCCGCCATTGCCCTCCCCAGCCCCCTTGCGGAACGGGTGCGCAGTTCCTGCGTGCTTATCGAGGGGGAGCCGTAGCCTACCCCCCGCCCCGGCCCCCCGCGGCGGCCCCACCCGGGAGCGAGAGGATATAGTTGCCCGATGTGGCCCGCAACAGGGATTAGCGACCATGGAAAAAAGAAACTGGCCGACGTTACCAGAAGCTGGGAACGAGGACACCGCCGTTAAATGTCCGACCGGGCTGCCCCCGCGCTCCGACGACGGCGCCGCCGGTTCGGTCGGCGGGCGCCCGCGCCGTCTCCGAACGGCGTCACGCAGACGGTATGCTTTTGTCTCGCGGGGGGAAAGCCGGCGACATGGCGTCCCGGCTCGTGCTGTGGTGTGGCGCGCTGCCACAATCCGTCCTGGCCGACCTCCCGGCGGACAGCGACGACCTGGCGGTCCTCGCCGCGGACGACTCCCGCGTCAGCGCGTTCCGCGAGGAGGGGATCCGGGCGGAGCGATGCGACCTCTCGGACCAGTCGGTCTTCGCGGAGTTCGACCCCGACAGCGTGTTCGTCGCGGGCGACGACGCCGACCGCAACCGGACCGCCGCCGAGGCCGCGCGGGGGGCATACCCCGACGTCCACCTCGTCGTCTACGGGCGCGACGACGGCCGGTTCGACGACGTGGCCGACGCCGTCGTCGACCCGGGAGCGGTCATCGCAGACCGGGTGCTCGACCTGACCACGCCGGGCCCCCGGGGCGACCGCGCCGGTTTCGTACCCCGGCGACTTCAGTCGACGCTGCGGTCGCTTTCGGGGCCGCTCGCGGTCGTGATGCACGACAACCCCGACCCGGACGCGATCGGCAGCGCCGTCGCGCTGTCGGCGCTGGCCGAGCGGACGGGACTGGCGGCGACCCCCTGTTACTTCGGGGACATCAACCACCAGGAAAACAGGGCGATGGTCAACCTGCTGGACCTGGAGCTTCGGAACTTCGATTCGCCGTCCGGGATCGAGGCGTTCGGGAGCGTCGCGTTCGTCGACCACTCCCGGCCGGGCGTCAACGACCAGTTGCCGCCGGAGACGACGGTCGACGTCGTGGTCGACCACCACCCCCCGCAGGGCCCCGTCGAAGCCGACTTCGTCGACCTGCGTCAGGACGTCGGCGCCACGAGCTCGATCCTGGGCGACTACTACCGCCGGCTCGAAGCGACGCCCGGCACCGCGGTCGCGACGGCGCTGCTTTTCGGCGTCCGGATCGACACCGACGACTTCGTCCGGGAGGCACGCCCGCTCGACTTCGAGGTCGCGGCCTCGCTGGTGCCCGACGCCGACCCGGAGGTGCTCGACCGGATCGAGAACCCTCGCGTAAGCGCCGACACGCTGGAAACCATCGCGGCCGCCGTCCGGAACCGGCGCGTCGAGGAGTCGGTGCTGGCCAGTTACGTCGGCGACCTGTCCGACCGCGACGCACTGGCCCAGGCGGCGGATCTCCTGCTCGGGATGGCCGGGATCGAGACGACGCTCGTGTTCGGCACCCGTGACGACACCGTCTACGTCTCCGCGCGCGCTCGTGGCGGAAGTCGTGACCTCGGGGTGACCCTCCGGACGGCGTTCGGTCAGATCGGCAGCGCGGGCGGCCACGCGGAGATGGCCGGCGCACAGATCCCGATCGGGGCCCTCTCGTCGCTGCCGACCCCGGAAGGGATGACCAGGGACGACGTCCTCCGGACGGTCGTCGCCGAGCGGTTCCTCGAGACCATCGACGCCGCGCCGCGGTCGGTGGAGGACTACGGCCAGGGCCCAACGGCCGACGAGTACGGCGGCGAAGCGGACGGCTGACCCGGGCGGGACGGCCGGCCCGTCCGGCGCCGGCGCGGCGAGAACTTTTTGCGGGGCGGTCGCGTTGGACGGCGTATGGTACCGGGCCAGGACGGCAAGCCCCGCGTGACCGACTACATGACCCGCGAGGTGGCGACGGTCTCGCCGGACGCGACGGTCGCGGAGGTGGCCCGCCGGATCAAGGACAGCGAGCACAACGGCTTTCCGGTCTGCGAGCGCCGACGGGTCGAGGGGTTCGTCTCCGCGCGCGACCTGCTTCTGGAGGACGACGAGGAGCCGATATTCAAGGTAATGTCCCAGGAGTTGATCGTCGCCCACCCCGACATGAAGGTGACCGACGCCGCGCGCGTGATCCTGCGGTCGGGGATCCAGAAACTCCCGGTCGTCGACGACGCCGGAAACCTCGTGGGCATCATCTCGAACGCCGACGTGATCCGCAGCCAGATCGAACGTGCGACCCCGGAGAAAGTGGGGAAACTCAAGCGAACTCTGGAGAGCATCCACGGCGTGGACCTCCGGGAGGAGCGTCGCCGGATCGAACTGGCCGATTTGACGCCGACCCAGTCGAAGGTCTACGCCGACGAACTGGAGGGGCGACGCTACGAACTCGAAAACGGCCTCGCGGAACCGCTTGTGGTCATCGACAACGGCTGCGTCACCGGGGACGGAGACGGCGGCAGCCTCCTGCTGGCCGACGGCCACCACCGCGTGAAGGCCGCCCAGCGGCTGGGCATCGAGGAGATGGAGGCGTTCGTCATCTGCGTCGACGACCCCGTCAAACTGGGGATGGCAAAGACCGCCGAGAAGGAGGGCCTGGAGAGCCTGGACGACGTCGAGGTCGTCGACTACGCCCGCCATCCGCTGGTGGAGACGACCAAACGGCTGCAGTAGCGCCGGCTCCCGGATGCTGTCGCGACGGAACGGGTGGGATGCGCCGGCAGGGCCTGCTGGCCAGTCACGGGCGTTCGAGGGCCCCCGGCGGCCCGCACGGCGAATGTTTATCAGTCGCGCTTTCCTTGCCCGCACACACGATGGCACGCACCGCTGACCCCGAGGACGACGCGGTGACGACCGCATCGGCGGCCGACGCCGGGGCACGGCCACCCGCAGTCGCGGTCGAGGGACTCAGGAAGGTCTACGGCAGCGGCGAGGACACCGTCACGGCGGTCGGTGGCGTCGACTTCGAGATCGAACCGGGCACCGCCGTCGGGCTCCTCGGGCCGAACGGAGCGGGCAAGACGACGACCATCAAGTCGCTGCTGGGACTGGTCGTCCCCACCGAGGGCCGGGCCAGAGTCGCTGGCGTGGACGTCGCCGAGCGCCCGGCCGAGGCCTACCGCCACGTCGGTGCGATGCTGGAGGGCGCGCGCAACACCTACTGGCGTCTGACCGTCCGGGAGAACCTGCAGTTTTTCGCGGCGCTGTCGGGCCAGCGGCCGTCGACGGTGCGCGAGCGCCACGACGAACTGCTCGAACGGTTCGACCTCGCGGGGAAGGCGGACACCGCGGTACGGGAGCTCTCGCGGGGGATGCAACAGAAGGTGTCGCTGGCGAGCACGCTGGCCCGAGAGGCCGAGGTGGCGTTTCTCGACGAACCGACACTGGGGCTGGACGTCGAGTCCTCCCTGGAACTGCGCCGGGAACTCCGCCGCCTCGTCGAGGACGAGGGGCTGACGGTCGTCGTCTCCAGCCACGACATGGACGTCATCGAGCACGTCTGCGACCGCGTCGTGATCATGAGCGAGGGCGAGGTGATCGCTGACGACAGGGTCGAGGAGTTGCTGGACCTGTTTCACACTCAGACCTACGAGGTGACAGTCGAGTCCGGGCTCTCCCCGGGCGTCCGTGACCACCTCGGGGCGGAGTACGGGGCCGAAGCGTTCGAGGCGGTCAGCGACCGCGAGCGGTTCGCGGTGTCCGTGACCGGCAACGAGTTCTACGCGCTGATCGAGGACATGCGGGCAGCGGGGCTGACGGTCCACGAGTTCGACGCCGTCGAACCGGACCTGGAGGACGTGTTCCTGGACCTGACCAGCGAGACGGACGTGGCGGCGTCGCTTGATGGGGGCAACCGATGAGCGGGACGGCTGCCGGCGACGATGCCGGAACGGGAGCCGCCGGTGACTCAGCGACCGGAGCCCCGGGTGGATCGACCGGCAACGGCGGTCTCGCAGGACGGCACGTCATGTTCGCGGCCGTGCTGTACAAGAAGGCGCTGCTGCTGGTTCGGTACCCGGTCAACACCGGCGCCCGCATTCTCTCGGTCTACATGTTCTTCGCGATCGTCTTCTTCGGCGGCAAGGCCGCCGCCGGGCAGATGGGCGGCGGAGTTTCGCTCACTTCGACCCTGGAGGGGCTGATCGTGGGCTGGTTCCTCTGGACCATGTCGATCATCGCCTACTTCAGCCTCTCGGGGAACGTCACCCGGGAGGCCCAGTGGGGGACCCTCGAACAGCTCTACATGTCTCCCTACGGGTTCGGGTCGGTGATGGCGTCGATGGTGGTCGCGAATCTGCTGGAGAGCATGGTCTGGGGCGGCGTGATCCTCGCGCTGATGCTCGCGACCACGAGCCAGACGCTGTCGGTGCATCTGCCCACCGTGGTCCCGATCAGCGTCCTGGCGCTTTTGTCGGTCGTGGGGATCGGGTTCGTGTTCGCGGGGTTGGCGCTCGTCTACAAGCGCATCGAGAACGTCTCCCAGATCATGCAGTTTGCGATCGTCGGGTTGATCGCGGCGCCGGCTGCGGGCATCTCGCCGCTGCGCTTTCTCCCGCTGGTGCAGGGCAGCGACATGCTGCAGGTCGCGATGCGCGAAGGGGTCAGGCTCTGGGAGTTTTCTGCCGCCGATCTGACGGTGCTCGCCGGCACCGCCGTCGCGTACTCGCTGGCCGGCTACGCCGTCTTCCGGTACTTTGCACAGCTGGCTCGACGACGGGGCGTGATGGGCCACTACTGAAGGCGTCGCACGTTCGCGTCGTCGTCACCGCCGCGGAGGGAACCGTCGTGTTGCCCGGTCCCGCAGGGGGTCCTGTGTGTCGCTCGACCCTGCCGGGGGTCCCGTCGTGCCGCCAGACCTCGCAGGGCAGTCGATCGAAGCGGCCCCTGTCCCGTTCGTCCACCCGAACTCTTAATGAACGTTCCGGCGAAATCCTCACCCATGTTCGACGAGGACGAACTCGCCGAGATCCGGGACGCGCGCGAGGAATGGGAGGCCGACACCCTCGACCCGTTTCTCGACCGGCACGGCGAGCGCCAAGACAGCTTTGCGACCGTCTCGAACCTGGAGGTCGACCGTCTGTACACCCCCGAGGACGTGTCGGACCTCGACTACGGGGAAGACCTGGGCTTCCCCGGCGAGGAGCCGTTCACCCGCGGGGTGTACCCGACCATGCATCGGGGACGGCTGTGGACGATGCGGCAGTTCGCCGGATTCGGCACCGCCGAGGAGACCAACGAGCGGTTCCACTACCTCATCGACGAGGGCCAGACCGGCCTCTCGACGGCGTTCGACATGCCGACGCTGATGGGCATCGACAGCGACGACCCGATGGCGCTGGGCGAGGTCGGCAAGGAAGGCGTCGCCGTCGACAGCCTCCGGGACATGGAGGTGCTGTTCGACGGCATCGACCTGGGGGAGGTCTCGACGTCGTTCACGATCAACCCCTCAGCGCCGGTGATCTTCGCGATGTACATCGCGCTGGCCGACCGCCAGGGCGTCGACCGCGAGGAGATCCGTGGGACCATCCAGAACGACATGTTCAAGGAGTTCATCGCCCAGAAGGAGTGGGTGATCCCCCCCAAGCCGTCGCTGAAACTCGTGACCGACACCGTCGAGTTCTCCATCCGGGAGACTCCGCGGTTCCATCCCATCTCGATCTCGGGGTATCACATCCGGGAGGCCGGGTCGACGGCGGTCCAGGAACTGGCCTTCACCCTGGCTGACGGGTTCGCTTACGTCGAGGACGCCATCGACCGCGGGCTTGACGTCGACTCGTTTGCGCCGATCCTCTCGTTTTTCTTCAACTCCCACAACTCCTTCCTGGAGGAGGTCGCGAAGTTCCGGGCCGCCCGGCGCATCTGGGCGCGGAAGATGGACGAGTGGTTCGACGCCGGCGACCCCGAGTCCAAACGCCTGAAGTTCCACACTCAGACCGCCGGCCAGTCGCTGACCGCCCAGCAGCCGCTGAACAACGTCGTCCGGACGACCATTCAGGCGATGGCCGCCGTCGCCGGCGGCACACAGTCGCTGCACACCAACTCCTACGACGAGGCCCACGCGCTGCCCAGCGAGGAGGCGGTTCGGGTGGCGCTGCGCACCCAGCAGATCATCGCCGAGGAGTCGGGACTGGCGGACACCATCGACCCGCTTGGTGGCTCCTACGCCGTCGAGGCGCTGACCGACGAGGTCGAAGCGCAGGCCCTGGAGTACATCGAGCACGTCAGAAACGACCTCGGAGACGGCTCGATACGGGACGGGGTGCTCGCGGGCATCGAGCAGGGATACTTCCAGCGGGAGATCCAGGACGCCTCCTACGAGTACCAGCGCCGCGTCGAGGACGACGAGTGGACCGTCGTCGGCGTCAACGACTACGAGATGGAGGAAGACACCAGTCCCGACCTGCTCCACGTCGACGAGAAGCAGGCCCGCGAGCACCAGCTGAACCGCCTGGAGTCGGTGCGGGATGACCGCGACGGCGAGGCGGTCGACGCCGCGCTGTCGGCGCTGCGGGAGGCGGTCGAGAACGACGAGAACACCATGCCGTACATGGTCGACGCCGTGAAGGCCTACGCCACGATGGGCGAGATCATGGGCGTGCTGGAGGACGTCTACGGCTCCTACCAGGAGACGGTTGGGCTGGCGGGCTAGGCCGATGACGGACCTGCCACAGACGTTCGAGGACGTGACGGTCGGCGACCGCTTCGAGTCCGACGACCGCTACGAGGTGACCCGCGAGGAGATACTCGAGTTCGCAGAGAAGTACGACCCCCAGCCGTTCCACCTCGACGAGGACGCCGCCGCGGAATCGCACTTCGGCGGCCTGATCGCCTCCGGGTGGCACACCGCCGCGATGGCGATGCGGCTTCTGGTCGACGGCCTGCTGGTGGAGGACGGCTCCGCGGGCGCGATCGGGGCCGACGACCTCCGGTGGTACGAACCCGTCCGACCCGGCAACGTCCTGCGACTGGAGGGGGAAGTCGAGGACAAGGGCCCGTGGAGCGACGCCCACGGACTCGTCCACAGTCGGGTGGAACTGTTCAACGACGACGACGGCCTCGTGATGTCCTACGTCGGCCTCGTGCTCTGGGAGCGCGGCGGATCCACGGAGTGACGCCGGGCCGCCCGGGCCGTTCGAAACGCCACGGAGGCCGATTCCCACGGGTCAACATTCATTATCCGGGCCACCCCACGTCCTGTGGAGTGTCAACATATGGCGGGAGAGAGAGACACGCTCGAATCACGGCTCGGGGAGCAGGAGTACGTGCGGCCGCCGACGCAGTTCGTCGGCCAGGCCAACGTCGCCGACCCCGCGGTGTACGACCGGTTCGACGACTTCCCGGAGGGGTTCACGGAGTACGCCGACCTGCTGGACTGGGACGAGCGCTGGGACGACGTGTTCGACGGGTCGGACCCGCCGTTCTTCGAGTGGTTCGTGGGCGGGGAGTTGAACGCCTGCTACAACTGCGTCGACCGCCATTTCGAGGACCGCAGCGACCAGGTCGCGCTGCTGTGGGAGGGCGAAGACGGCCGGCAGCGAAACCTCACCTACCGGGATCTGTACCGGGAGGTCAACCGGATGGCCGCCGCGCTCCGGGACATCGGCGTCGAGGAGGACGACGTCGTGACGCTGCACCTGCCGATGGTGCCGGCGCTGCCGATCACGATGCTGGCCGCGGCCCGGATCGGCGCGCCCCACAGCGAGGTGTTCGCGGGCTTCTCAGCGTCGGCGCTGGCCGATCGCATCGACGACGCCGGATCCGACGTGGTCGTCACCATCGACGGTTACTACCGGCGCGGGGAACTGCTGAACCACAAGGAGAAGGCCGACGACGCGATCGAGGAAGCCGATCACGACGTCGAGACGCTGCTGGTCTGGGAGCGCTCCCGGTCCGCCGGCGCGGCGACCCACGCCAGGGACGACGCCGGCCTCCACGACGACGTCGAACTCGTTGAGGGGCGGGACGTGCTTGTCTCGGAACTGCTGGCGAACAACCGCCGTGCCAGGGTCGATCCGGTCGAACGCGACGCGGAAGACACCCTGTTTCTGATGTACACCTCCGGGACGACGGGCAAGCCGAAGGGCGCCCAGCATCGCACCGGCGGTTACCTTGCCTACGCCGCCGGCACCAGCAAGTACGTGCTGGACATCAAACCCGAAGACACCTATTGGTGTGCCGCCGACATCGGCTGGATCACCGGCCACAGTTACATCGTCTACGGCCCGCTGGCGCTGGGGACCACCTCGGTCATGTACGAGGGTGCCCCCGACCACCCCCACAGGGGACGGATCTGGGAGATCGCCGAGCAGTACGGCGTCGACGTCTTCCACACCTCCCCGACGGCGGTGCGCATGTTCATGAAGTGGGGCGAGCAGTACCCCGCGGAGTACGACTTCGAGTTCCGCCACCTGACGACGGTCGGCGAACCGATCCAGCCGGAGGCCTGGGAGTGGTACTACGACCACGTCGGCGGCGGCGACGCCGTCGTCGTCGACACGTGGTGGCAGACCGAGACGGGGGGCCACCTGATCACCAACCTGCCGGCGATCCAGGACATGAAGCCCGGCAGCGCGGGCAAGCCGGCGCCGGGCATCGAGGCGGCGATCCTCGACGACGACGGCGACCCGGTCGAACCCGCCGCCGGGCGGGCCGGCAACCTCGTCATCGAGCGGCCGTGGCCGGGGATGTTGCAGACGGTGTACGGCGACGACCGGCGGTTCGTAAACGAGTACTGGGCGCGGTTCAGCGACGTCGACAGCGGCGACCCGGGCGACTGGACCTACGAGACCGGCGACGGCGCGGTCCACGAGGCGGACGGCTACTACCGCATCCTGGGCCGGCTCGACGACGTGATGAACGTCGCCGGCCACCGCCTGGGGACGATGGAACTGGAGTCGGCGGTCGCGACGGTCGAGCAGGCCGCCGAGGCCGCGGTGGTCGCCCGCGAGGACCCCGAGAAGGGGGAGGCCCCGGACGTCTACGTCACCCTCCGGGAGGGGGTCGACGAGGGCGCGGACGTCAGGGACGCCGTCTTTGCGGCGATCGAGGCCGAGATCGGGAAGTTCGCGCGCCCGGCGAACGTGTTCGTCGTCGACGAACTCCCCAAGACCCGCTCGGGGAAGATCATGCGCCGGCTGCTGGCCGACATCTCCAACGGCGAGCAGCTCGGCGACACCACGACCCTTCGGGACCCGTCGGTGCCCGAGCGCATCCGGCAGGCGGTCGACGAGGGGTAGTGCGTCGGGATGCGGGCGGATTCGGCAGGCGGTCGACGGGGGGTACTGCGTCGGGATGCGGGCGGATTCGGC
>JAZKSB010000070.1:0-10126 GCA_036626315.1 Halobacteriales archaeon | reverse complement strand
AGGGACGGGAAGACCAGGTCGGCGCCGCCATCCAGAAGGCCATCGACAACGCGAAACTGAACCTCATCGACGTCTCCCGGAGCTGTGGCTCCTGGGAGTGTGGCTGTGGACAGGCTCACTCGGTGTCGCTGCGGACCACCGGCAAGGCCGGCAGCGTCGAGGTCGAACTCCGGCCCGCCCCGCGCGGGCTCGGACTCGCCGGCGGGGAGACCCCCCGCAAGGTGCTGGAGCTGGCCGGCATCGAGGACGCCTGGACCCACGCCTCGGGCAACACCCGAACCACCGTCAACTTCGCGAAGGCGACGTTCAACGCCCTGCGGAACACGGCAGAGGCCCGGGTCCCCGACCGGGCCCGCGAGCAGCGCGAGGTGATCGAGTGATGCAGGCGGTCGTCCAGTTGCGCGGCGAGGTCAACCAGAGCGGGGCGGTCCGTGACACCCTGGAGATGCTGAACCTGGGGCGGGTCAACCACGCCACGCTTGTGCCCGACGACGACGCCCACCGGGGCATGGTCACGAAGGTCAACGACTGGGTCGCCTTCGGCGAACCCACCGCCGAGACGCTGGCGACCGTGCTCCGTCGCCGGGCGGAACCCCTGCACGGCGACGGCGTGGTCGACGACGAGTTCGCCGCCGACGAGACCGACTACGACGACGTCGAGGCGCTGGCGGCGGCGCTGCTCGACGAGGAGACGACCCTCCGAGCGCAGGGGCTGTCGCCCACCCTCCGACTGCATCCGCCGCGTGGCGGCCACGACGGCATCAAACACCCCGTCAGGGAGGGCGGCCAACTCGGCAAACACGACACCGACGGCATCGACGACCTCCTGGAGGCGATGCGATAATGACAGACAAGAAAAAGCGCCAGCGGGGCCGGCGCACCCACGGCGGCGGCAGCCAGAAGAACCGCCGGGGCGCCGGCCACCGCGGCGGTCGCGGCGACGCCGGCCGCAGCAAGCACGAACAGCACCTCCACGAACCGCTCGGCAAGCACGGGTTCACCCGCCCGGAGGCCGTCCAGGAGGAGATCCTGGAGGTCTCCGTCCGGAAACTCGACGAGGACGCCGCCGTCTACGCCGCCGGGGGCCTCGCAGAGGAGGTCGACGGCGGCTACGCCATCGACGCCCGCGAGGTCGTTGACGACGGCTTCGATGCCGACGCCGTGAAGGTGCTCGGCGACGGCCAGGTCCGCAACGAACTGACCGTGACCGCCGACGCGTTCACCGGCGGCGCCGTCGCGAAAATCGAGGGCGCCGGCGGCGAGGCGGTGCTGAGTGAGCGGGGCGAGGAACGCGCCGAGGAGGGCGAATCGGAAGACTCATCCGGTGACGATAACGACCAGTAGGACGATGAGCTGGAAGGACACCGCGGAGCCGGTCTTGACGCGGATGCCCTCGGTTTCCCGCCCGGAGGGTCACGTCCCGTTCAAGCGGAAACTGACGTGGACGGCGGGCGTGCTGGTGCTGTACTTTTACCTGACGAACGTACCCATCTTCGGCGTCCCGACGGGCCAGTCCGGGGACATCTTCGGCCAGTTCCGCTCGATACTGGCCGGTGCACAGGGGAGCATCCTGCATCTCGGAATCGGTCCCATCGTCACCGCGAGCATCGTCCTGCAGTTGCTCGGCGGCGCCGACCTGCTCGGGCTCGACACCAACGACCCGCGCGACCAGGTGCTCTACCAGGGGCTCCAGAAGCTGCTGGTGGTCGTGATGGTGATCCTGACCGGCTTTCCGATGGTGTTCTTCGGCGGACTGCTGCCGCCGAGCCCGACCATCGCCCAGCAGCTGCTGGGCAGCACGGACCCCGCGGCGCTGGGGATGGTCCGGTGGCTGATCTTCGCCCAGATCTTCATCGGCGGCATCCTCATCCTGTTCATGGACGAGATCATCAGCAAATGGGGCGTCGGATCCGGCATCGGGCTGTTCATCGTCGCCGGCGTCGCCCAGCAGCTGTTCGGCGGCCTGTTCGGCTGGCAGCCCACCTTCCAGGTGACCGGCGTGCTGGTGACCTGGGGCTCGGTGCTTCTGTCGCCGCTGGGCGTCGTTCCGGGGCCGGAGAACCTCCCGCCGCTTGCCACCTTCGAGGGCATCAGGTGGATCTTCATGGGCGGCGGCCAGATGCTTGCGGTGCTGACGACGGTGCTGATCTTCGCCATCGTCGTCTATGCCGAGTCCGTCCGGGTGGAAATTCCGCTTAGCCACGCTCGCGTGAAGGGCGCACGGGGCCGGTTCCCCGTGAAGCTGATCTACGCGAGCGTCCTGCCGATGATCCTCGTGCGGGCACTGCAGGCGAACATCCAGTTCCTCGGGCGGATCCTGCGGAGCCAGCTCGGCGCCGCGGGGATGCCCGACTGGCTGGGCGTCTACCAGCAGACCGGCAACGGTCTGCTTCCGGTCGGCGGGCTGTTCTACTACATGAATCCCATTCGGCAGCCGGGCGACTGGATGTGGTGGGCCGGCGGCGCCGCGTCGTCGTTCGAGCCGTGGCAGATCATGCTGCGGGTCTCCGTCGACCTCACGTTCATGATCATCGGCGGTGGCATCTTCGCCATCTTCTGGGTCGAGACGACCGACATGGGGCCGCGGGCGACCGCCCGCCAGATCCAGAACTCCGGGATGCAGATCCCCGGGTTCCGCCAGAACCCCGGCGTGATGGAGAAGGTGCTCGAACGGTACATCCCCCACGTCACTGTCATCGGCGGCGCCCTCGTCGGACTGCTGGCCGTGATGGCGAACATGCTGGGCACCATCGGCGGCACCTCCGGCACGGGCTTGCTGCTGACCGTGTCGATCACCTACAAGCTCTATGAGGAGATCGCCGAAGAGCAGTTGATGGAGATGCACCCGATGATGCGCCAGATGTTTGGTTAGAATAGCCACACTTTCATTAAATCTACACTCGACTCCCGGATTCCTAATGAAGGTGTAATGAAGGAGTTTCAGAGGACGAGACCCGCCTCTCACCCCTTACTCACGGAATCGACTACCAGCAGGTCTATTTCTACCGAAAAAGAAGAATGAAGTACTATTCACTTTCAACAGCATGCCGACGCGTTCGGTGAGGCCGACGTTCTCGCGCACTCGCAGTGTGTGACGAGTCCCGCGTAATTCGCGGTGAACTTGCCCTGCGGGTGATAGTGGACGGCACCGAACTCGCCGCAGTCGGGGCACCGGAGCGGTTTGCCGTCGGCATTTGCGTACGGCTTTTCGTCTTCGTCGGCGGCTTCCGGCGTGTTCTCAGCGTCGTCGGCGTGCAGATCCTCGCTCATCTGCACGGAAACGGCAATGGAGCGTCCACTGATAAAGGGTCGCGTCAGATACATTTCAACAACCGATCCACCGTCTGGATATTGATACTTTGAAGGGGCCTACCGCCTTCTCTCGCGGTAGTTATTGGGATTGATCGGAGCGCAATCCGGATACATAGGTAGAAGCGGAAATGATGCTACCCGGATCCAGTACAGATAGTGCGTCTAATAAGACAATACATTCAATACAGAACAGTACATTTTATCGAGTATGCCCATCAGCAAGGATAGGTTCGAGGAAATTGGCAACGGCGAGGACGGCCCCACACCGGGCACGAATGCGGCGGAGATTCTCGCCTTCCTCCGAGACAACCCCGACAAAGCGTTCACCCAGAGCGAGATCGCCGACGCAACCGAGGTGAAAGCCGGCTCCGTCGGCCCGACGCTCGTCCGGTTGCGCGAGCGCGGGCGGGTCGATCACCGCGGCAAGTACTGGGGAGTCAGCGATCACGACCAGAGCCTCGATGCCACTACGCGGCACGCGTCCGCCACGATGGCCGAGCACGAAACGGACGGGGAGACGCCGGAAATGGCCGAGTGGCAGGAACACGCCGTCGATCCCCGCGACCATCGCGATGAACAGTAGCTCATTCGAGCCGGGAGACGTGTTCTGGGCGCCCGACCCCTACAATACGGGGGGAAACCCGCGCCCGTGGCTGGTACTGGCTGCCGACAACATTCCGTATGGGGGCGAGGAATACATCTGCGCGGGCCTGACGCTGAGCGACCTACCGGACAACGTCGAAGTCGGGAACGACGACTGGGTCGCGGGAAACGACCCGGACACGACATCTTACTGTTCGCCGTGGGTGCTGGCGACGGTCAAACACGACGCCGTGGCGGGAGCACAAGGGTACGTGACGACGGAGTTCACCCGGCAGATCGTCCAACGCAGCGTGGAGTATCTTTCCGGGGACGTGGACGTCGATCTGTGATCCCGGAATAGGGGGATTCGATTGCCGGTCGAAGTGAGAACGGAGATAGCGCTCGCTACAGAATCACAACGTCCGTCCATTATGACTCTTCCAGTCCGATTTTTCGGCCACGGAGTCCCCGACGACGAGACCGGCACCGGATGCGTCCGACGGGGTGCGGTCTTCGTCGAAACCTCGCTCCGCTACTTGACTCTCGTCTACATCTGCGGCTCTGATTAGATCACCAGCGCCTTTGTAGAAGTCCCGATTGTAGATGTCGGCGAGAGTTTTGGGCCTTCGGCAACAACCGTGAATAACGCCATCGGCAGGAACACGCTTCGCGAACTATTCCACTGATTCGTCGTACGCGGGCCATTCCGCCTCCCACTTCTCACTGACACCGTGATGAAACATTCATCACTTCAGAATATGATGCGCCAGATGTTCGGGTGAGTGCTGATCACACCGGTCGCCGGCGGTTCCGTGCCGCCTCGGACTGCCGTGCGGCGCCGTTCCCTGGCCGGGGCGACCGCTCACTTCTGGAGGAGATTCTGCCGTCCACCATCCGGCAGGTTGTCCAGCAGCACGCCGTCGGTCTTTATCTCCTGGATCACGAACCGCGAGGAGGTCTCGTTGACCCCGTTGATGTCGATGATGCTGTTGAGCAGGTTGTTCATCTGGTCGCGGTTCTGGGTGCGGGAGACGACGATGAAGTCGACGTCCCCCAGCGTGTAGTAGACCTGCGTGACTCCGGGAATCGACGCGAGCTGCTCGCCGATGTTTTGTGAGTAACCGGTCTCGTGGGTGACGTACACCTCCGAGACCATCATCCGGTCGAGGCCGAACGACTCGGGATTCAGCACGGCGCGGGTGTTCTCGATCACGCCCTTCTCGCGGTGCTTGTTCAGGCGGTAGTGGATCGCGGACTTCGAGAGGTCGAACTCGTCGGCCAGTTCCTGCAGGCTGTCGTCGAAGGACTGCTCGATGTGTTGGAGCAAGTCCAGGTCCTGCTCGTCGAACGCGACCGTTTCCCCCGCTCGGTTGGACATAATCCAATTTCGTAGCTGTAAATCAAAAATATTTTGATCCAGGAGGCGGAGACCGACCTTTATTCGACCAAAATCCGGAAGCCGGTCACTTCGTTTTCTCGTGGTGCAGCAGACACGCGGCCTGTCGCTGGTCGTCGCGCTCGACGTCGGCCAGTTCCGGGTCGCTCGCGAAACACTCGTCCATGACCTTCGGACACCTGGTGTTGAAGTTGCATCCCTCGGGCGGATGCTTCGGATCCGGAACCTCGCCCGACAGGACGACCCGCTGTTCGGTTTCCCGCGGGTCCAGACGCGGAATCGCGCTCAGCAGCGCCTCGGTGTAGGGGTGGGCCGGGTCCTCGAACACCGCGTCGGTTCGACCGGTTTCGACGATCTCGCCGAGGTACATGACGGCGATCCGGTCCGAGATGTGGCGGATGACGGACAGGTCGTGGCTGATGAACACGATCGCGAGGTCGCGATCCCGCTTGATCTCCTGGAGCAGCGAGAGGATCTGGCCCTGGACGCTCACGTCGAGGGCACTCGTGGGTTCGTCGGCGATCAGCACGTCGGGATCGACCGACAGCGCTCGCGCGAGCCCCACGCGCTGGCGCTGGCCGCCGGAGAGTTCGAACGGGTAACTGTCACGCAGGTCGGCTTCGAGGCCGACCTCCTCCAGCAGGGACTCGATCCGGGCCGCCCGGCTCTGCCCGTGGGTCCCGTGTTTCTCGACCGCGTGGCCGAGGATCTCCCCGACGGTCTGTCGCGGGTTCAGCGACGAGTTCGGGTCCTGGAACACGAACTGAACCCGCGAGCGCAACTCGCCCTCGGGCGTCTCGTGAAGCGGTTCCCCGTCGAAGCGGACCTCGCCCGCCGTCGGTTCGGTGAGCGCTATCATCAGTCGCCCGAGCGTGGTCTTGCCGGATCCCGACTCGCCGACCAGCCCCAGCGTTTCGCGGGGCCCCAGCGAAATGTCGATGCCGTCGACGGCCCTGACCGGCGGTTCCCCGCCGGGAAGGACCCGATCCAGAAGCGATTCGGCCGGCGAGAACTCCTTTCGTATCCCGCGCGTCTCCATGATTGGGTTCTCCCCGTCGGTGGCCATGCTCACGTCCGGGATCGCCTCGTCCGCCGACGGGAGCGGGTCGAGATAGCCCAACTCGTCGGTGCGCACGCAGGCGACCCGCCGGCCGTCGTCGGTCGGCTTCGGCGGGACCGCCTGCTCCCGACAGGCGGGTTCCGCGTGCGGACACCGCGGCGCGAACTCGCAGCGCCCGCCCCGCTCGAACGGACTCGGGACGGTTCCCTCCATGATCTCGGGCTGGACGTCGGTCTTCCGGGGCGTCGAGCGCAACAGCCCCGCCGTGTAGGGGTGGCGCGGATCGACGAAGACCTCCTCGGTCGCGCCGATCTCCACGAACTGGCCGGCGTACATGACTGCGACGCGGTCGGTCATCTCGGCGATGACTCCCAGGTCGTGGGTGATGTGGACCAGCGCCATGTCCCGCGTCTCGACGAGGTCGTCGAGCAGGTCCAGTATCTGGGCCTGGATCGTCACGTCCAGCGCGGTCGTGGGCTCGTCGGCGATCAGCACGTCCGGCGAACAGGAGATCGCGATCGCCACGAGGACCCGCTGGCGCTGGCCGCCGGACAGTTCGTCGGGGTAGGCGTCCATCACCGATTCGGGGTCGGGGACCCGCACCTGGTCGAGCAGGTCGACCGCCTCCGTTCTGGCCTCGGCTTTCGTCATGTCGCGGTGTTCGAGCAGCGTCTCGACGACCTGGGTACCCACCGTCAACGTCGGGGTCAGCGCCGTCATCGGGTCCTGCATGATCATCGCGATCCGGTCGCCGCGGACGTCGTTCATCGCCGCGTCGTCCAGCTGGGTCAGCTCCCGGCCGTCGAACTCGATCGACCCCGCCGCGATCCGGCCGTTGCGTTCGAGCAGCCCCATGATCGACAGCGCCGTCACGCTCTTGCCGGACCCGCTCTCGCCGACGATGCCCAGGCGCTCTCCGGGTTCGAGGTCGAACCCGACGTCCCGGACGGCGGTGATCTGGCCGGCCTCCGTCATGAACTCGGTCGTGAGTCCATCGACCGAGAGGATTGGATCGCCGGACATCTCAGAACCTCCGCTCCGTGCTGGTCCGCGGATCGATCGCATCACGCAGGCCGTCCCCGACCAGGTTGAACCCGAGCACCGTCACGAAGATCGCCATCCCGGGGAAAAACGAGATCCAGGGGGCCGTTTCGAGGTAGTCGCTCCCGGTGGCGACCATCTGACCCCAGGTGGCCGTGGGGGGCCGGGCGCCCAGGCCGAGAAACGACAGCGAGGCCTCAGCGATGATCGCAAACGCCATCAGCAGTGACGCCTGGACGACAAGCGGCGAGATCGAGTTCGGCAGCACCTCCCGGAACAGGATGTGGAAGTTGGAGTAGCCCAGCGCCCGTGCCGCGTCAATGTACTCTTCCTCGGAGACGGAGATCGCCGAACTCCGCCCGATGCGTGCGAACTGCGGGATGTAGACGATGCCCAGCGCGATGATCACGTTGTTCAGGCTGAACCCCAGCGCCGCCACCACGCCGATCGCCAGCACCAGGGCTGGAAAGCCCAGCATGACGTCGACGAACCGCATGATCAGGATCTCGACGGCGCCGCCGGCGTACCCGGCGATCACCCCGAGCGCTGATCCGACTGTCGCGGCAACGAACACGGCGATGAGCGCGACCTGCACAGACACCTTGGCGCCGTATATCGTCCGCGCCAGGACGTCCCGACCGAGGGAATCGGTCCCGAAGGGGTGTTCCATGGAGGGTCCCTGCAGCGGCACGAACTCCGGGGCGTTCGGGTCGTAGTAGACGCTGGTGATGAGCGCGGAGTCGAACATCCACGCGTCGACCATCGCGAACACTCCGACGGCGATAACCAGCGAGACAGTCCCCATGCCGAAGACCGTCAGGGGCCGCGAGAGGAGTTCCCGCACGATGCGGCGCCGTCGTCCGTGTTCGTCTGTGCTCATGCTGCTCTCACCCGGGGGTCGAGATACGAGTAGGTCAGGTCGACGATCAGGTTCACCAGCACGAACAGCGCGGCGATGACCAGCACCGTCCCCTGAACCGTGGGGTAGTCCTGCTGGCGAACGGCGAGCCAGATGAGTCGCCCGAGTCCTGGCCAGGCGAACACCTGCTCGACCACAACGGTCGCCGACAGCATGTAGCCGAACTGGAGGCCGGCGACGGTGATGACCGGCAGCAGGGAGTGTTTCACGACGTGGTGGGTCAACACCCGCCTGGGGTTCAGCCCCTTCGATTTGGCCATCCGGACGTTGTCCTTTTTCAGGTTGTCCAGCACCGACGAGCGGGTCTGCCTGGTTAGCAACGCGGCGTAGGCGGTTCCGACGGTGATCGCGGGCAGGAGGACGTGTTCCATCGCCCGGACCGGGTTCTCGACGGGCGAGACGAAGTTGCCGGGCGGCAGCACCTCCAGGTAGCGGGCGAACAGCAGGATCAGCAGCAGGCCCAGCCAGAAGTTGGGGATCGAGATGCCGGTCAGGGCGGCCACCGTGACCGAGTGGTCGGTTCTGGTGTTCTTTTTTACCGCCGAGACGATGCCCGCGGGAAGCGAGATCAGGACCGCGACGACCATCGAGGCGGACGCCAGAAACAGCGTCGCGGGCAGCCGCGAACTGATGAGTTGTGCGACCGGGGTGCCGCCCTGGGTGAGCGACCTGCCGAAGTTCCCCTGGAGGATCCCGACGAGCCAGTGGTAGTACTGCACGTAGAGGGGCGTAGGCGCGTCGTATCTCCTCGACGTTTTCATCGGTCGCCTGCACGCCCAGCATGTTGACGACGGGGTCGCCGGGGGCCATGTGAATGATGACGAACACGACGACGGACACCCCGAACAGGACGGGGATCGTCTGCAGGGCGCGGACGATGACGTACCTGAGATAGTTCATGGTGTATGAGCTAGCGGAGTCGTGGTGCGTGTGGTGGTACGGGGGGCGTGGGGTGGCAGTTGCTGACGCGCGTGCTGTCGGTCGGTCGACGGAGACGCACGGAGCAGCGACATGGTCGGGTGGTCGAACGGGTCCACCGGGTTTACTGGTTGACCTGTGCGTCTTTCAGCGAGCGGAAGGACCCGTTCGGATACTGTTCGAAGTTCTCGATCGCGCTGGCGATGCCCTGGATCCGGTCCGGATAGTAGGTGAACACGGAGTAGGCCTCCTCGTAAATGTGCTTTTGGATGTCGGCGAGCAACTGGCTGCGCTCCTGCTGGTCGACTGTCGACCGCTGGTCCTCCAGAAGCGAGTCCAGTTCGGAGTCGCCGATGTTCCAGAGGTTCAGTCCTTCGCTGTGGAACAGGTAGACCAGCGTGTCCGGGTCGCCGAACCAGGTGAAATTCGAGATCGCCACCTCGAAGTTGCCTTCGACCTCGTTGGACCACATGGCGTTGCCCTCCATGGTGTTGATGGTGACGTCGACGCCGATCTCGTCGAACATGCTCTGCAGCAGCGTGGCCTGTTGCTCGTGGCGCTCCCGCGTCGGGACGAGCAACTCGACGGACAGGTCCGAGTGACCCGCCTCCTCCAGCAGGGACTTGGCCTGATCCGGGTCGCCGGACGGATGGTTGTAGTCGGAGATATCGTCGTTGTAGTCCGGGAAGGAACTGGGGAGGACGGACTTCGCCGGTTTGCCGTAGTTCTGCAACACCGTGTCGACGATCTGCTGTTTGTCGACCGCCCATGCCAGCGCCCGCCGGACCTTGCGGTTGCCCAGCGGCTCGACCTCCGTGTTGAAGTCGACCCGGCCGACGCTGACGCCGGTCGTCGTCAGCAGCGTATGGTCGCTGCTGTTTTCGATCTTGCTGGCGTG
>JAZKSB010000069.1:0-10186 GCA_036626315.1 Halobacteriales archaeon | reverse complement strand
AGGCTGTCGGCCAGCGGCCCGTCGCCGGTGTCCGCCGCGAACCGGGCTGCCGACTCCGGAGTCGGGCTGATGCGCATTCGCAACACTGCCCGCCCGACGAGGTCCGGCGCGTCTCCGAGCGCATTGGTCCGTCGGAGTCGTGCCGCGACGACCGGTGCGGCGTGGACGGCGTGGGCGATGCCGACCGCCCCGACGAGCGCGGCAAGCGCGGCGAGCACGGCTGGAACTCCGACGACCACGGCGGCTACCCCGACTGCCGGGAGTGTGAGAACCGCGGCACCGTACCCCGTCCGCACGACCGCTTCCGAGGTGACGGGGGCTCCGAGAAATGCCAGCGACCGTTCGAGTTCGTCGCTGGCATCGACCGGCCAGGGATAGAGGCGTGCAAGCGTCCGGACCAGCCGTGCGGTTCGGGCGTCATCGGCCGACCGTGGACCGACGTTGTGGACGTCTCGGCGCGCGTCTGCTGGATCTCTTGGGGCCGGTCGCGGTTCCTTGTCCCGCCGCTGGCTGTCAGTTCGCGATGACATCGCCCATGTCCTCCGCCCCGGTCAGGCCTGCTTTCGCCCGGTTGTCGAGTTCGGCCGCCCGTTCGTCGACCCGGTCGAGCACTTCGGCGTAGGATTCTCCCGGTCGAGCGAGGTCCCCGAGCAGGCGGCTCTCGCCGCGGTCCATGAGACCGGTGGCTTCCAACTGGCCGTCCTCGCGTGCGAACGACGCTTCGAACGCCGCCCCCTCGTTCGTCGCGACGACTTCCTCGACGCCGGCGACCCGGCGACGCGGCCCCGACGGCGTCGGAACCCTGTCGAGGGTCACGACCAGGTCCGTCGCGGCGAACGACGACGGCGGGACCCCGAGGTCGTTGACGATCCGTTCGCGGACCTACCCCGCCCCGTCTCCGTGGATCGTCCCCAGGACTGCGCTGCTGTCGGCCCCGACCCGCATCGCCTCATACAGCACCGCCGCCTCCTCGCCGCGGACCTCTCCGAGTACGAGAGCACCGTCGCCGAACCGGAGAGCCGTTCGGAGGCCCTCGACGGGCGTGAGCCCGGCCTCCTCGCCGGTCGTCATCCGAAGAGCCTGGACGTCGCGGCCGTAACGCTGGAGCGCTTCGACCGACAGTTCAGGCGTGTCCTCGATGATCACGACGCGGGTCGCGGGGACGAGTTCCCACAGCAATGCGTCGAGTGTGGTGGTCTTACCGGCGCCGCGCGGTCCGGCGACGAGCAGGGACCCGCTCCGCCGAACCGCCACTGACAGCAAACCCGCTACCCGTGGCGGCATCGTCTCGTTCCCGACCAACGCCGGCAGCGTCCACGCCTCGGCGTTGTCGGCCCGGAACGCGAACGCGATGCCCTCGCTGGCCGGTTCGGCGACGCCGGCCACCCGAACCGTGTCGTCGCCGGCCTCGACGGTCGCGTCCAGCGCCGGACTGGCCCGGGAGAACGCCCGCCCGCTCTCGCGACGGAACCGGGACGCCAGTGCCGCTGCGCCGTCCCCGGTCAACCGCACGTTCGAGCGCATCGTCTCCCTGTCGACGACGACCCGCAGCGGGTTCCGGTCGACGGGCGCGGTCGCGAACACGTCCGAGACGCGGTCGTCGGCGAAGAGGTCCTCCAGGACGCCCAGCCCCCGGGTGTGTTTGGCGAGCGTACTGGTCAGCGTTTCGAGGGGGACGTTCTCGGACGCGACCCGCCTGACGGCCCGACCCGGCGCGCGTCGGCCGCCCTCGACGCCGCCGCGGGCCAGCAACCGGTGGGCCCGCGCGAGCAGCCGCGTGGCCTCCCGATCCAGATCCAGTTCCGGCGGGTGCAGGTGGTACGTCCGGAGGTCCCGCCCGGCGGCGTCGTAGACCCGGACGACGGCGCCGGTGGAGAGTTCCGTCCGGTCGTCGAGTTCCCCGCCCGGCGGCGGGTCAACCGCGATCCGCGAGCGCATGACCGTCGGTGCGACGTGGGGCGCGAACGCCGCGTCGTAGTCCGGCACGGCGCAGGCGACCTCGGCCAGTCCCGTCTCCGCGGCGACGTCGGCGACCACGCCTGCCCGACCGGCAGCGGCCTGTCCGGCCCCGAGAGGGTCGTGGAGACCGCGTGTGGCCAGTCGCTCGTCGTGGACCCGGACGCGCTCGACAAACCGTCCCGCGGCGACGAGTAGTGCGGCGCCACGGCCGTCGTAGGTGCGGGCCAGGCCATCCGAACGGAGGACGATGGCGTCCACGTCCCGGCCGGTCAGGGCCTCGACGACCGCGGACCGACACTCGGGATCATCGGCCAACGGCGCGTCTGTTTCCAGTCCGTCGGCGTCGACGACCAGCCTGTCCCCCTCGAACGAATGCTCGCAGGGACTCGAGTCGTCGCCTTCGGAGGCGTTCCTGTCGAGTCCCAGTCGAGCAGCGGCGGCCTGTAGTGATTCGCGCACGGGTCACCTCCGGGATGCAAGGACCACCGACCGTCCGTCGCGAGACAGCAGACGGAGTACCAGAGTCGCCGGTTCCTCGACGACGAGCGGTTCGTCGTCGTTGGCAAGTGGGACGCGAGACGGGATGTTCGAGCGGTGCGGCCCGTCGGCGGGGACCCGCACGTCCACAGGGACCCACTGTACTTCCGGAGGACTGCCGGCCAGTTTGTACGCGACGACATCGCGGTGGCGGGTATCGTTTTCGACATGGTCTCCGGGCACACCGCCGATGGCGACGTATTCGACGGTTGCCGTGGCCACGCCGGCGTCGGGGACGGCGACGTCAACGACGCGGCGGGCTGCCTCGTGGACGCGCGCCAGACCGGGTTCGGTCCGGGTCAGGTCCATCATTTCGGCGACGAGTTGGTCCGAGGTGGACTCGGCGAGTCGGTCTCCCCTGGCCCGTGCCGCCCTGTCCATGGCAGTCGTCGACGTCGCGACGAGCGCCGTCGCAAGCAGAACGGCGAGCACCGCCCGGATCACTCACAGCACCTCCCGGACCTGTTCGAACAGCGACCAGTTCTCCCGGTTCGATCCTGACTGGGCGGGCGCCCGTTCTCCGGTCGAATCCGATCGAGCCGCGGGCCGCTCCTCGCGTTCGAACGCTCCTGGGGCAGATACGGGGGCCGGGGACGGCTTGGACTTCCGGGGTCGTTCCGGATCCGGACCGGGGTCTCCGTCGGGCCGCCTCGACGGCTCACCGGCCGGAGTTGATCCGCCTCTGGCGCCATCGTATCGAGCGAGCCACCGGTCAGGCCGGTCGCCACTCCAGGCTGATCCCACAGCATCCCGGGAATTTTCCGCAGAGGTTTCGGCCCCGTCGAACTGTTCGGATCCCGGGGTTTCGGTGGCTCCGTCGTCCGGTTCGTCATCGAGACCGTCGGCTGCTGGCGCACCCGCGTCCTGCCACCCTCCGGCAGGCTTGCCGCCGTCGGCGTCGCCAGGAAGTCGGCTCTGGGAAGCGCTTGAGGTGTCGTCGTTCGCTCTCGCGGCTGCGAGCGCCGTGTCGGCGCGCCGCTCGACGGCTTCGTTGACTGCCTCGACGTTCCCGACGTACCCACGCAGCGCCCGAACCGCAGCCTCCAAGTCGGCAAGGCGGCGCTCTACGTCGTCGACTCGCTCGTCGAGGTCGTCGATTCGCTCGTTGGCTGCTGTCGCGTCACCTGCTGTCGCGAAACCGTGGTCGTCGCCGGTGAGCGCCCGCTCGACAGTGTCGAGGCGGGCGGCCAGTCGGTCCGTGTCGGGCATGGCGGCGGTGGTCGCTCCTTCCGGGATAAGGGTTCGGGTCGCCGGCAGCTCCAGTGGTCGACACCTTCTTTGCGGGAGGTTCCGATCGGATCCGTATGAAAGTCGCCCTGATCGGCGTGGGCCAGGCCGGGGGGAAACTCGCCCAGCGGATCGCCGAGTTCGACTACGAGATGGACTTCGGGGCGGTCCAGGGCGGACTCGCGGTCAACACCGCGAAACAGGACCTGGTCCCGCTGGATCTGGACGCCGTCCTCGTCGGCCAGGACCGGGTGAAGGGACACGGCGTCGGCGGCGACAACGAACTCGGCGCCGAGATCATGCAGGACGACGCGGACGAGGTGATGGACGCGCTCGACGACCGCATCACCGCGAAGGCGGAGGCCATCGTGCTGATCGCCGCCCTCGGCGGCGGCACCGGCAGCGGCGGCGCGCCGGTGCTGGCGCGGGCGCTCGGGCGCGTCTACTCCGTGCCCGTCTACACGCTCGGCGTCCTGCCCGGTCGCGACGAGGGAAGCCTCTATCAGGCCAACGCCGGGCGCTCGCTGAAGACCGTCGTCCGGGAGTCCGACGCCACCATTCTCGTGGACAACGATGCCTGGCAGGAGTCCGGCGAGAGCGTCGCCGCGGCCTACGACCAGATCAACGACGCCATCGCCCGCCGGTTCGGGCTCCTGCTCGCCGCCGGCGAGGTCGACCCCGAGGACGACGTGGCCGAGTCGATCGTCGACTCCAGCGAGATCATCAACACCCTCCGGTCGGGAGGCATGGCGGCGATGGGCTACGCCACCGCCGCACCCGGCGAGGACAGCGCCGACAACGTCAACGCGATCTCGAGCGTCGTGCGGAACGCCCTGCTGACCAACACCAGCCTTCCGAACGCCAGCCGGGCGGACGCCGCGCTGGTCGTCGTCGCCGGCCGGCCGGAGGCCATCCCGCGCAAGGGCGTCGAGCGAGCGCGCAAGTGGGTCGAGGAGGAGACGGGCAGCCTGGAGGTTCGCGGTGGCGATTACCCGGTCGACAGCGACCAGCTGGCCGCGATCGTCCTGCTGGGCGGGATCGAGCGCTCGCCGCGGGTCGAGGAGTTCATGGAGCGGGCCGCTGCCGCCCGCGAGGAGGCGGAGGCGGCAGCCGAGGCTGCCGGTCCCGACGACCAGTTCAACAACGATCAGCTTGAGGACCTGTTCTGAGCGTCGGCACGTGGGAAATTGCCCGTCGTCGTCAGTCGTTGTGGGAGGTGGCGGTCGCGTCACTCGTTGGGGACGGTGGCGGTCGCCGCGAAAATCGCCGGTCGCCGTCACTTGCCGGTGAAGGCCGCCGGCGCGTTCACAGGAGGCTCGCGCCGTCGAGAGCGGCCCGATCGTAGTCGAGGTCCAGAAGGTCGAGGGTCGTCGGGGCGATGTCGTAGAGGTCGACGCCGTCGATGGTCGCGTCGGGGTGGTCGATGAACAGCGACGCGTTGTCGAAACTGTGCATGCCGTTGCGTGGCCCGGTGTCGAACACCTCGCCGTGGCCCTTGAAGCCGGCCTTCAGGTCGAAGCCGTGGGTCGGGATCACGACGAGATCCGGCGCGATGTCGTCGTGGTCGCCGCGGAAGGCGTCCTCCTTCTCGACGACGCGGTCGGCGACGTTGCGTCCGTCGGGCCCCTCCAGCGCTTCCAGTTCCGCCTTGAGTTCGTCGCGGACTGCCTCGTAGTCCTCCTGGGGAACGCTGCCGCGGGGCTCGCGGCTCTCCAGGTTGACGTAGAAGCGACCGGGGATCAGCGAGTAGGCTCGCGTGTCGTCGGCGATGTCGCCCAGTTCCTCGTGGTCGTCGTCCTCGTAGGAGAGCCACCCCTCCTCGTGGAGCCACTCGTTGAGATGGACCTCGTGGTCGAGGCTGGTGAATCCGTGGTCGCTGGCGACGATCATCGTCACGTCGTCGGCCAGCTTCTCCCGGAGTCGGCCCAGGTAGTCGTCGACCTTCTCGTAGAACGCCAGAAACTCCTCTTTGTACTTGCCGTCCCGCTCGTAGTGTTCGAACAGGAAGTGGTTCACCCGGTCGGTCGTCATGAACACGCCGAACAGCAGGTCCCAGTCGTCTTCCTCGACGTAGCGGTCGAACGCCTCGTATCGGGCGTCGATCGTCTCGTGGGCGTCCCTGATGAACGCGGTCTTGTCCTCATCGTGGCCGAGTTTCGGCTTGGCGTCGATGCGGTAGTCGATGGACTCCAGGTACTCCCGGAAGTCGTCGGGGTAGGCGGCCTTCTCCAGCCCCGGGGACAGAAAGCCCGACACCATCCGCTGGACGTTGCGCTGGGGCGGGAAGGTCACGGGGACGTTGATGACGGTCGCGTCCCGGCCGGCCTGCTGGACCCGGTCCCAGATCCGGGTCGCCTGGACGTCACGGCCCATCGGGACGTAGGTATCATAGGAGCCGACCTCCCGGTCCTGGAACCCGTACACGCCCGTCTCCCCCGGGTTGACCCCCGTCGTCAGCGATGGCCAGCAGGCGGACGACTCCGGCGGCACGATGCTGTCTATCGCGCCGGCGGCGCCCTCCTCCGCGATGGCCGTCAGGTTCTCGAACCGATCGGGGTTGTCGGCGATCAGGCTGTACGGCACCCCGTCGATCCCGAAGAACGCGACTCGTGGCTCGTCGTCGCCTCTGAGCCGGTCGAACAGTCCCATGGCTCACCGTTTAAACGAGAACTACAAGAACTTTCTTCCTTCGCACTAGTTCGCGCCGCCGGGGACGACCGTGGGGTGGTCGAAGCCGACGTCGGTCCGCCGGCCGTTCCGGTCGCGATCCTCGCGTCCGTTCTCGGGCTGTCCGGGAACGACCGTCGGGTGGGCCAGACCGGGAGCGTCGTCGTCGACCATGACGGCTAATCCTTCGTCGCCACCACGCAAATAATTACCCATAATCATAACACATGGCCGTGGCCCCAGGGTATTACTTCCAGGTATATCCGGGAGGGAAACGGTCCCGACCCGCGGGTCCGCCTGCGACCGCCCCGGAACGTGACGCTGCAGGCCCCTACGCGAACGCCTGCTCGCAGATTCAGGGGCCTACGCGAACTCCTGCTCGTAGAGGTCCATCGCGTGCTCGATGGCATCGTGGGCGCCGGCCCTGTCCTGCCAGCCGAGCACCTCCGTCTCCTTGCCCTCCTCGAGGTTCTTGTACGTCTCGAAGAACTCCGCGATCTCGGCCCGCTGCTGGTCGGTGAGGTCCTCGAGGTCCCGGACGTCGTCGTAGCGCGGGTCCTCGGCGGGGACGGCGATGACCTTGTCGTCCTTTTCGCCGTCGTCGTCCATCTCCATCAGCGCGACCGGGCGGGCCTCGATGATACACCCGGGGAACGTCCCGTCCTCGACGAGCACGAGCACGTCGAACGGGTCCCCGTCGTCGTAGTAGGACCGGGGGATGAACCCGTAGTCGCTGGGGTAGTGGACGTTGCTGTGCAGCACGCGGTCCAGCACCACGCCGGGCACGTCCTTGTCGTACTCGTACTTGTTGCGCTCGCCTTTCAGGCACTCGATGACGGCGTAGATCTCCTCGGGCGGGTTCGGACCGGTTTCGAGGTCTTCCCAGAGGTTCGTCATTGCAACCGGTTTCTGGGGCAGGCCGCATCAAAGCCCTTTCTAAATCGAGTGCTCCGACCGGGGCGATGCGGGGATCAAAGATATAATATAAAGATTGTGGATCACGTCACATGGTGCCGGTCGGCGCGCGCCGCGAATCCGGCCGAAACCGCCGGCCACAAGTTATAAATCCGAAGGTTCGACCGCCCGAGAGATCGACCGCTGCTGAAAGAGTTATAAGTTGCCGTGACCTTCAGTCCCGTAATGTCAGAGGCACAATCCGTCGACGGCCCCCGGCAGACCGCTCGCGACCTGACCGCGTTCCAGCAGAACATCCTCACCATCCTGAGCAAGGATCCGATGTACGGGCTCGCTGTCAAGCGGGAGCTCGAAGAGTATTACGACGAGGAGGTCAACCACGGGCGGCTGTACCCCAACCTCGACGACCTCGTCGACCTCGGGCTGGTCGAGAAGAGCCAGCTGGACAAGCGCACCAACCAGTACGAGCTGACCGACGCGGGGATCGACGCCCTGGTCGACCAGTTCGAGTGGCAGCTCTCGAAGTTCGTGACCGGCGACGACCGCGCCGACGAGATTCGGGCCCTCGTCGACGCCGAACTGTAACCGGGCACCGACCGCGGCACCCCGTTTTCCCGCACGCCCACCGCGACAGCGCCCGCTGGATGCGGCGGCCCGTCGGTCTCTCCCGCGGGCCGTCCCGGCACCACGCGCCGGGTTGTGGCCTCCTCGCAACCTCCGGCCCCGCGTTCAAGCCTCCTCGCAACCTCCGACCCCGCATTGTGGCCTCCTCGCGACCTCCAGCCCCGCGTTCAGGCTTCCTCGCGCAGCGCCCTCGCCGCCTCGACCGCGAGTTCGACCGACCGCTCGACGGCCTCCCGCTGGCGGTCGTCCGGCCAGGCGTTGCGCGGGAAGTACTCCGCCAGAAACTCCGCCCGCTCCTCGGGGGTCGCGTCCTCTATCGGCTTCGCGTAGTGGTTGCCGACGAAGTCGGCCAGCGCGTCGGCGTTGTCCCCGTGGACGTCACCGTGGCGGTCCCGGACGCGCTCGGCGACCCGGCGGTTGTGCGCGTCGACGGCGTCCCAGTCGTCGGGGTCGCCCGCCCCGGACAGCACCACCTCGACGGCGCGGTCGAGGTCCTCGATCCGGTCGGTCCTGACGGTGCCGTCGTCCAGCCACTCGTCCGGATACAGCACCAGCACGTCCCGGGTGTCCTCCTCGCGCACGCGAGCGGAGTACCCCCGACCGTCGAGCAGTGCCGCGCGCCGCTCGCGGTGGCGCTCGGCCTGTTTCTCGTCGCGGGCCCGTCGTGCCCGCCGGGTCTGCGCCGCCGCCGTCTCGACGACGTCGCGTGGCAAATTAGCCATCCTCGAAGGCCTCGTTTGCCAGTTCGTCGGCGCGCTCGTTTATTTCCCGCGGAACGTGTTCGATGCGCCACTCCTCGAACTCGTCGAGCAACGACCTGGCGCGCACCCGCAACTCCCGGAGTTGGGGATCGTTGGCGTCCCACGCGCCGGTCACCTGTCGCACGATGAGTTCCGAATCTCCCCGCAAGCGGACCTCCTCGAAGCCGTAGTCGCGGGCGGCCTCCAGCGCCCGGATCAGCGCCTCGTATTCGGCCTGGTTGTTGGTCGCCCGCCCGATGCGCTCGCCGCCCTCGGCGACGATGCCGCCGTCGGCGACGAGTACGTATCCGACCGCCGCCGGCCCCGGATTGCCCCTGCTCGCGCCGTCGAAGTAGACGTGGACGCGGTCGCCCGCCTCCTGGCGGAGCACCGCCTCGATGTCGCGGGGCGTTTCGCCCTGGACGACGACCTTCCCGTCGTAGGCGACCGCGACGGCGTCGCCGCGCCGAGCGCGCCAGCGCTCGTGTTCGGTGTTGCCCTCCTCGACGGTCGCGCCCGCCGCCAGCAGGCGTTCGCGGGCGGCCTCGACGTCGCACTCGACGACCGGCATTGACGTAACGTGACCGGTAGACGTACATATCATTTCCGGTGCCGTTCGTGCCTCTTCCACGACCGCACCGTCGCAGTCTGGCGGTTTGCCCCGCAAACGCCCATTTTGTTCCTTTCCGAACCGGAAAAGACTTAACCAAGGGTTTAAGTCCGTCCGTCCTGCTACTATAAAAGTGCGATGACACGGTCTACCCGCCAGCGGGAGCGCGAGAACGAGACGGAATCCGAGGACTCCGAGGCCGTACGAGAGTGTCCGGAGTGTAGCTCCGAGAACCTCGTCAAAAGCTCCGACCGTGGGGAACTTGTCTGTGACGACTGTGGTCTCGTGGTCGAGGACGAGAAGATCGACCCCGGCCCCGAGTGGCGCGCGTTCAACCACGAGGAGCGCCAGGAGAAGTCCCGGGTCGGCGCACCGACGACCCAGACGATGCACGACAAGGGGCTGACGACCACCATCGACTGGAAGGACAAGGACGCCTACGGCCGCTCTATCTCCAGCAAGAAGCGCAGCCAGATGCACCGCCTCCGCAAGTGGCAGGAGCGCATCCGCACGAAGGACGCCGGCGAGCGCAACCTCCAGTTCGCGCTCAGCGAGATCGACCGGATGGCGTCGGCCCTGGGCGTCCCCCGGTCGGTCCGCGAGGTCGCCTCGGTCATCTACCGGCGCGCTCTCAAGGACGACCTCATCCGGGGGCGCTCCATCGAGGGGGTGGCGACGTCGGCGCTGTATGCCGCCTGCCGCAAGGAGGGTATCCCCCGGAGCCTGGAGGAGATCAGCGAGGTGTCCCGGGTCGACCGCAAGGAGATCGGCCGCACCTATCGGTACATCTCCCAGGAACTCGGCCTGGAGATGCGGCCCGTCGACCCCCAGAAGTACGTCCCGCGGTTCTGCTCGGAACTCGACCTCAGCGAGGAGGTCCAGGCCAAGGCCAACGAGATCATCGAGA
>JAZKSB010000068.1:0-10430 GCA_036626315.1 Halobacteriales archaeon | reverse complement strand
TGGAGTCGGGGATCTGGAGCCGTGGAGTCGGGGTCTCGGCGCCCGTCAGTGCCCGATCACACGACCGAGAGCGGCCTCCGCTGCCGCGGCCAGCGCCGCGAACGCCACGAGCGCCGCAGCGAGCCACGTCCAGCCGGTCGTCCCGAGGGCGACGACCCCGAACCACTCGCTGGCCGGCGTGTATAGCACGCCGAGTTGCAGCAGCAGCGAACTTGCGATGGCGGCGACCAGCCAGCGGTTCGTGACCAGCGACAGGTCGTACCGCCGCCGGACGAGCTGGACCCAGACCATCTCCGCGGCGACGACGAACGTGAAAAGCAGCGTCTGGGCGACGAGGAGACTCCCGGTCGCCTGCAGACCGTGGAAGAAAAGCGGCAGTCCCGTCGCCGCGATGACTGCCCCGACGAGCACTATCGAGGCCATGATGTGCCGGTCGATGACTGGTTCGTCGGCGCTCCGGGGCGGCCGGTCCATGACGTCGTCGGCCTTCGGATCGACGCCCAGCGCCAGCGCCGGCAGGCCGTCGGTCACCAGGTTGATCCACAGCAGCATCACGGGGGTGAGAATCAGCGCGCGAGTCCGATCGGCAAACAGCGACGGGAACAGGGCGCTGCCGACCAGCACGCCCAGAAACACCACCAGCACCTCGCCGGCGTTGGCCGACAGCAGGACGTTGACGAACTTGCGGATGTTGTCGAAGATCCCTCTGCCCTCCGCGATGGCGTCCCGGATGGTGGCGAAGTTGTCGTCCCGCAGCACCATGTCGCTGGCCTGCTGGGCCACGTCGGTGCCCCGCTGGCCCATCGAGATGCCGACGTCGGCGCGTTTCAGCGCCGGCGCGTCGTTGACCCCGTCGCCGGTCATCGCGACCTCGTGGCCGTTTGCCAGCATCGCCTCCAGGATCCGGACCTTGTGAGCCGGGGAGACCCGCGCGAAGATCTCCGTCGTCTCGACGGCGTCGGCCAGTTCCCCGTCGGTCAGCGCCTCGACGTCCGGGCCGGTCATCGCGCCGTCGGGGTCGAATCCGACCTCCGCGCCGATGGCCTTCGCGGTTTCGGCGTTGTCTCCGGTGGCCATCACCACCTCGATCCCGGCCCCCCGGCAGTCGGCGACGGCGTCCGGCACCTCCTCGCGGGCCGGGTCGATCATGCCCTGCAGGCCCAGAAAGACCAGCCCGCTTTCGAGGTCGTCCTCGTCGGCCTCCGGATCGACGTCGGACTTGCGGGCGAATCCCAGCACGCGCAGCGCGTCGCCGGCGAACGCCCCGGTGCGCTCGCGGATCGCCTCGCGGCGCTCGTCGGTCAGCGCGACCGGTTCGCCGTCGAGGAGGATACGGTCACACCGGTCGAGCACGGTCTCCGGCGCGCCCTTCATGTGGGCCGTGGCCTCCCCGGTCACCACGGTCATGCGCTTGCGGGCCGAGGAGAACGGCACCTCCCGGACCCGCTCGACGTCGGGTTCGATGCCGGCCTTCTCGGCCGCCACCTTCAGCGCGACCTCCGTGGGGTCGCCGAAGAACGCCTGGTCTTCCTCGGCGGGGGCACGCTCGGCGTCGTTGCAGACGGTGCCGCAGGTCACCACCGGCTCGACCGGCCCGGGATCGACCGCCTGGCCGTCCCGGCGGATTTCCCCGGTCGGGTCGGTCCCGCCGCCGGTCACCTCGTAGACGTCCTCGCCGGCGAGGATCCGGGTGACGGTCATCCGGTCTTCGGTTAGCGTCCCCGTCTTGTCGGTCAGGATCACGTCGACGGACCCGAGGCTCTCGACGACGGGGAGCCGCCTGACGAGGGCGTTCTTCCGGAGCATCTTCCGGGAGCCGAGCGCAAGCGTCAGCGTCACGATGGCCGGCAGCCCCTCCGGGACGGCGGCCACCGCCAGGGTGATCGCCACGAGCAGCGTCGAGATGATCCCCGCGCCGGTGAACGCCAGCTGGACGACCGCGACGACGGCGATGATCGCCAGGATCATGGCGCCGATGGTCCGGCCCAGGTCGTCGACCTCCTCCTGGAACGGGGTCCGGTCGTCGTCGGCCTCGGTGATCCGGGTCGCGATGTCGCCGACCTCGGTGTCCATCCCCGTCCCGGTCACGACGGCCCTGCCCCGTCCGCGGACCGCCGCCGTGTTCATGTACAGCATGTTCGAGCGCTCGGCCAGCGCCGCGTCCGCGGGGACGGGATCGACGCCCTTGGTCACCTGTGCGCTCTCGCCGGTGAGCGCGGACTCGTCGGTTTCGAGGTTGCCCGCCTCGAACAGGCGGGCATCGGCGGGCACGGCGTCGCCGGCCTCGACGACGACCACGTCGCCGGGGACGACCTCGTCGGAGTCGACGGTGTGGCGCTGCCCGTCGCGGATCACCGTCGCGTCGGGCGTCGACAGGTCCCGCAGCGCCTCGATGGATTTCTCGGCGCGGTAGTCCTGAACGAACCCGAAGACCCCGTTCGCCAGCAGGATGGCCATGATCAGCGCCGCGTCGACGTACTCCGGTTCGTGGCCGGGCAACAGGCCGACCGCGAGCGAGATCAGCGCGGCAAAGACCAGCAGGTAGATCAGGACGTCCCGGAACTGGTCGAGGAGGATCTCGACCGGCGAGACCTCCTCGCCCTCCCGTATCTCGTTGGGGCCGTGCTCCTCCAGACGGCGGGCGGCTTCCGCCTCCGAGAGGCCGGCCACGCCGCTGTCGACCGCCTCGAACACCTCCTCGACGGCCTCGTCGTGCCAGCCCATGCTCGCGTGGACCTACGGACGCTCGTGGCAAATGCGTGATGAACGCGGGGGGTTGGCGACCGCGGCGGCTCGTCAGCGCCGAGTCGACTCCGGGACCTGGTACGACGAGGGCCACGACGGCGCTCGCCCTACTCGCGGTACGGGTGACCGGGCCGTTGCTCAGAGCCACGCCTCGCCGACGTACTCGAGGCCCTGCAACTCCGCCTGTGGGTAGGTCCGAGAAACGCGGTGGATGACGTCCGCAACCTGCTCGACGGAAAGCGTCGCGTCGTCGAAATACAACACTGCTCGATATGCCTCCTCGTCCATCTCGAGGACGAAGTCGTCGTCGTAGGTCACGATAGCGCGATCAGTTTCGAGTGAATACCGTGCGATCGGATGGTCGGCGGCCCCCTTGCCGAGTTTCGACACGAAATCGACGTGTTCCACGTCGTGTCCGTAGTTCTCCAGCCGATGGAACACCTCATGTTCGACGGTCTCGTCGAGGATGAGCCGATACGCCATCGATCACGTGTCCGGCGGCGCGAGCGAAGACCGCTCTCTGGCTTCGGCGGCGGCCCGCTCGTGGCGCTTCTCGACCCGTCGCATCTCCTCGGGATTGTTGTGATAGTACGCGAGCGCCTCGTAGACGTCCGCGATGTCCAGGTTGTACCGCTCGGCGACTCGTTCGGGAGGGAGTCCGCGCTGTTCGACGCGTACGTGCACGTCTCGGACGGTGATGCGGCTTCCTTCGATGTGGGGCTCTCCGTGAATTTCCGAGTCCTCGGAGGAGACGATTCGATACTGCTGTGTCGCCATTGGACGGGAATACGCACTCCCGGGTCTTGAAACCTCGCCGAAGCGAGCATCCGTCTCTCCTCTGAGTCCGACTTCGAGTACGGACCGGGCGTGATGGGGCGTTCGTCTGAACGTCTCCTCCACCCGGATCATCCATTGCCGCGGTCGGTCACTCCGGCAACTCGACGACCTCCCCGTCGGCGTACACCGTCGGGTCCGTGATGATCCCGTCGAGGTGGATCGGGGCCTCCACGTCGCCGCCGATGGAGTGGTCGTCGCCCAGCGCGACGTGGACGGTGCCGGCGGCCTTCTCGTCGAGCAGGACGCTGCCGACCAGTTCCGACACGCCGAGGTTGGTGCCGATGCCCAGTTCCGCGAGGTTGTAAGCCGCCTCGCCCACCTCCTCGGCAGCCTCTTCGACCATGCCCCGGATCTCGTCGTCGGAGATGTCGGTCACCCGACCGTCCTCGACCTCGAAGGTCAGGGTCTCGCCGTCCAGTCGGCCGTGGGGCATCATCGTCCCGTCGACGACGTAGGTGCCCTCGGCCTCGACCGGGCTGACGAACACCTCGCCGGCGGGCAGGTTCGAGAACGCGCCGGCCTCGCCGATCATCCCGGTGTCCGTGCGCCACTCGCGGTCCCCCGGCCGGAACGTGACGTCGGTGCCGGCGGGGGCGGTGACCCTGATCTCCTCGGCGCCGGCGACCTGATCGTGCAGGCGGTCGCACTCGGCCTCGATGCGCTCGTAGTCGGCGTCCAGCCCCGTGGTGAACACCTCCGGGGTGATGCCCGGCAGAGTCGCGCCCCTGGCGCCGCCCTCGCAGGCGTCCTTGCGGGCGGTCGTGTGGCTCAGGCTCTTGGTCGTCGGCGCGAGGAAGGCGTCGGCGGACGCCATCGCCGCGGCGACCTGGGCCGGCGGCTCGGCGCCGTGCTGCTCGCCGGGCGGGTACCGGACGATTGCGGCGTCGTCGGTCACCTCGCTGCCGACCTCGTACAGCGCCTCGCCGATCTCGCGGCGCTCGCCGTCGGTCACGACCACGAAGCGCTCGCCGGGGTCGAGGGCGAGACACTGGTGGACGGCGGTCTCGGCTGGCGGTCGCAGGTCCGTCATGGCTCGACGGTGGCGCTGCCGGCAGGTCAATGTTCGTGATCCGCCGCCCGGGCCAGCTCCGGATCGCCGCCGCCGTCAGCCTACGTCGCGTCGGCCACGATCGTGATCGAGACGGCGTCGCCGTCGGCGAACGTCCCCGGAATCTCGCCGGTGCCGTAGCCGGCGTCGACGGCGAGGCCGACCGCCGTGCTCGCGCCCGACCCGAGCGATATCTCGTTGGCCGGGTCGTCGAGCGTCGCGACGTTCCCGGGCCCGGTGTAGGTGTCGAACAGCGCGATTCCCCCGGCGGGCGGAAACTGTGCGGAGACGGCGACCGGATCCGGGCCCTGGTTTTCGATGCCCAGGACGTCGTCGAGTGCGGTGACCGTTCCCTCGTTGACGCCCTCGCCGGGCGTTGCCGCACCGTTGTCCACCGTCGCGACGTCGATGCTCACGAGACCGTCGGACCCCTGTGTCACGACGTTCCCGTGGTCGCCGGGGCCCGAATACAGCCTGAGATTCGCCGATCCGTCCCCGACGACCTGTATGGTCACGTCACGTTCGGCCTCGCTCCGGGTAAACGCGCCGCTGCCGAAGATCGCCGCCCCCGCAGCGACGAACCCGCCGGTCTTCAACAGCAGCGAACGCCGTCTCACGTGCACCCAGGCGGTTCTTTCAGCCGCCTCCCTCGGATATTATTCCGAATGTTTATATTTCTTCCCCAACTATTTTTTCACAGTCTCAGCTCTACAATGACTCGGCTGCTCAAACTATTCGCCGCGGTCCTCGTGGTGTCCGGGCTGCTGATGGCGACGCTGGGAACCGGCGCGTTCAGTCGCGTCGCCGCCGACCGGACGGTTTCGGGGGCGGTCGTTCAGGACTCGCAGGCGTATCTCGCGGTCGAGGACTCCTACGGGGGTGGAACCGTCTCGAACTACCTTTGTCTCTGGGGATTCTGCTTTGAATATCAACAGCCACGTTCGATCGCAGACGTCGGGAACCGGTATGCGACCGATTACGGCGCCGTCGACGTGACGCTGGTCGACGTCCAGGGCGGTTCAAATGACGCTCTGGAGGTCCGGAACGTTCCCGCCGGTCTGACGGTGGGCGAGACTGCTACCGTTTCGCTGGGCTGTACCGGGACGAAGACCGAAAACGGCACCGTCGACGTGGTGATAGGGTTTGAGGCCTCGGGATCGGACGTGACCATCGACGGGGGGCGAATCACGGTTTCCGACGTCACATACTACTGCGCCGATGAATCACTCCTTCAATGACCCATCGACTACTTCTTAGCATACGGGACTAACTCACCGGATGAAGGTCCAGGACGCCCCGCGGATTCGTGACCGAACCTACGACGAGACTCCACGTCTCGAGTCGCCCGATCGCGGGAGGTGACGGGAGTCCGCTCTCGGCTGCTTCCGGGTGCCCGACAAACGTTCCGGGAACGTCGACGTTACCGGGGCGAACGGGGCCGTCCACCATCCGGTCGCCGCCGCGCTTGGCAATACCTAAATCCGTGGCGGGACCACACCCGCCCAATGCTCCAGGTCGGCATCAACGGCTACGGCACCATCGGCAAGCGCGTCGCGGACGCCGTCCGCGCCCAGCCGGACATGGACGTCGTCGGCGTCGCAAAGACCAGCCCGAACTACGAGGCGGAAGTCGCACGGGCCAACGACTTCCCGCTGTACGCCGCCGTCGAGGACCGCATCGACCTGTTCGAGGAGGCCGGCATCGAACTCGCGGGCGGCGTCGAGGAACTCGTCGAGCAAAGCGACGTGATAGTCGACGCGACCCCCTCCGGCGTCGGCGCGGAGAACAAAGCGATCTACGAGGCCCACGACACCCCGGCGCTGTTCCAGGGCGGCGAGGACGAAGATGTCGCCGACGTCTCCTTCACCGCCCGCGCGAACTACGAGGACGCCGTCGGCGCCGACTCCGTCCGGGTCGTCTCCTGTAACACGACCGGACTCGCTCGACTCATCGCGCCCATCGAGGAGGCGTACGGCGTCGAGAAGGTGCGGGCGACGCTGGTCCGGCGGGGCGGCGACCCCGTCCAGTCCGGCCGCGGTCCCATCAACGACATCCTGCCGGACCCGGTGACCATCCCCTCCCACCACGGCCCCGACGTGAAGACGGTATTCGACGATCTGGACATCGACACCATCGGGATGAAGGTGCCCGCGACGCTGATGCACACCCACAGCGTCAACGTCACCCTCGAAAGCGAACCCGACGCCGCCGCCGTGCGGGACCTGCTGGCGGGCGAGGACCGCATCTGGGTGCTCCCCGAGCACCTGGCCGTCGACGGCGCCGGCAAGGCCAAAGACTACGCGCTCGACGCCGGCCGGCCCCGCGGGGACATCTGGGAGAACGCCGTCTGGGGCGAGTCGATCACCGTCGAGGGCCGGGATCTGTACCTGTTCCAGGCCATCCACCAGGAGAGCGACGTCGTCCCGGAGAACGTCGACGCGCTGCGTGCGGTCGCGGACCTGGCAGACTACGGGGAGTCGACCGCGACGACCAACGAGGCACTCGGGATGGGGCTGTAGGCCGGCGTTCGAGAAACCCCGACGTGCGTCGGCGCGAGCGGAAGCCGTCCCGGTCCGCCGACCGTCAGTGGGTCGGTACCGGTTCCCCGACGAAGATGGAGTAGACGACGATGACCAGCCCCGCCGCCGAGAGCGCGCTCGTGAGCGCGACGCCCGTCTCCCGGCCGACCTGCCCGAGCGTCGGGAGCCACCCGGCCAACAGTACCCCCGCCCCCGTGAACAACAGGCCGGCAGTCAGTAGCCAGAGTTCGAGATTGCCGGTCCGTCGCGCCGCCCGCGCCGTGTAGTAGATGATGGCGCCGCCGGCGACCAGGATCACCCCCTTCGATGCAGCGGCGGCCAGCCAGAGGATCGAAGCCATACGTCAATTTGCGCTAACGGTTTTCAAATAACTCCCGAGTAATTACCAGGTTCCGGGAATTGAAGACAACTCCCCGGGCGTGGTTCCGGGGAGGACAAGTGTTCTGTCGGTCGGTCGTCGAGACGCCGGTCGCCGGGCGTTCGACGCATCGCTGTGGAGATCCACACCACCGGCGTTCCGGCAGGCCGACCGTCCCTCGAGCCGTCGGAATCCCCCGTCGTCGCCGGGGCAAGAAGACTTTTCCCCGGGAGTGCCATACCGGCGGGCATGGACCGCGACGACCGTGACGACCCCTTCGACGACATCTTCCGGGAGATCGAGCGCATGATGAACGAGATGATGGGCGGGCAGGGCGAGTTCGACGTGGACGTCGACGTCGGCCCGGCCGCGGACACCCACGTGGACGTCCACGAGACCGACGAGGAGATCCGCGTCGTGGCCGACCTGCCCGGCGTCGAGAAGGACGGGATCGACCTGGCCTGCGACGGGCGGGTGCTGACCATCGAGGCCGCAAGCGACCGGCGAACCTACGACGAGCGGGTCCGCCTGCCCGCGCCTGTCGACGAACACTCCGCGAGCGCCACCTACAACAACGGCGTCCTGGAGGTCGTCTTCGACCGGGCGTCCGACGCGACCGGCATCGACGTGAACTGACCCCGTCGGTCGTCGCCGACCGTCACGTTCGGGGCCGTTTTGCTACCGTCTTCCCGCAAACTAGTGGGCGTTCCGGCGCTGCCCGCTGCCGTGGACCGAACTCACGTTCCCCGCTCGGCAGTCGCCCGGACCAGGTCGGCGAGTCGGTCGTAGAATCCCGGCTCGTACTTCGTGGCCTCGTCGACGGTCGGGCGGGCGTTGGTCTCGCTGACGACCGCCCGGTCGTCGGTCACCAGCAGGTCCACCCCCAGGAAGTCGATGCCCAGTACCTCGGCGACCTGCTCGGCCAGCGCGCGCAACTCCGGGTCCAGGTCGACGCCGCGGGCCTCGGCGCCGCGGTGGACGTTGTGCTTCCACTGGCCGGCCTCGACCGCCGACTCGGGGAGGCGCCGCTCGACGGCGCCGGCGAACTCGCCGTCCAATACCATCGCCCGGTAGTCAGTCGCGTCGGGCAGGTACTCCTGGAGTAGATACGATCGATCCCCGGTCGCCCGGAAGTCCTGGACCAGGTCGAGGTAGTCGGTCACCCCTAGCGCCGAGTCGACGTCGCCGACCTTCGCGACGCCGACCCCGCGCGTGGTGGAGTTGGGCTTGACGACTACGGGCGGGTCGAACGATTCCAGGGCCGCCGCCACCGCGTCGTCGCCGATCGGGTTCGAGACGAGCGTCGTCTCGGGCACCGGCAGGCCCGCCCGCGCACACCGGGCCAGCACCTCGGCCTTGTTGCGGGAGGTCAACACGGCCCCCCTGCCGTTGACCCACGGCACCTCGACCAGCCCGTCGGCGGCCCCGCCCTCCATGAGTCGCGGGGGAAAGACCAGGCCGACGTCGAACGCGTCGGGCGACCACGGCGGGTCCGTCAGGGCAAGCGTCCGCTCGCGAGTGCGCAGGTGCCGGACCTCGATGTCCCGGTCGGCCAGCGGGTCGCGGATGCGCTCGAACGTCTCGGCGTTCGTCGGGAGCGCGAGGGTGAGCATACACGCCGTTCCGGGCCGGTCGTGCAAAAGCGTGCCGCGGTACGATCCCGGTGCGGGGCCGGATCTGACTGGACGACTGGCGGAATATCCGGCCTCAGCCCGAACGTCGTCCGTCCGGAAACGTCGCAGTCAGTCCCTGGCGACCAGCAGTTCCTCGCCGCGCTCGACGTTGATGCGGGCCGGCGGGGAGATCTTGTTGTACGCGCGCCGGAACGCCTCCTTGACGACGGGCGCCTGGTCGACGTCACACCACGCGGTGTACAGCCGATCGCCGTTCTGGATGCGGGCGGCGGTGCCGACGATCTTGCCGAACGACTGGCGCATGCCGTCGGAGACGCGGTCCGCGCCGGCGCCGGTCGCCTGCTTGTTCTCCCGGATGACCTGGTGGGGAAACTTCCGGAGGATCATCCTGTAGTTGCCTTCCCCCAGCTCCTTGATGAGGTGGCGGTTGGCCGCCAGCCGCGAGGCCTCCATCGAACCGTGTCGGACCTGGCAGGCCTCCTCGACCGCCAGGGAGATCTGGACGGGGTAGTCGTCGGGGTCGGCCTCCAGGTCGCCCATCTGGTGCTGTGCGATCTTCGATCCAGGGATGCCGGTGATGTACTCCCGCCGGGTGTAGGCGGGCTTGTCGATGTCCCGGTACATCGAGGCGGGTTTCTCGCTCATGGTACCGTAACCTGGTGCCAGCGCGCGAATAAAGCCTTCGAACCGGCGGTGCCGCTGGAATCGACACGTTCCGGGGACGCTCCAACCGCTTGACCAGGAGCCGTCGCTTGGGGTTGTCAAAAAACGCGAAAACTGATCTGTGCGTCGAGAAACCGAGCTACAGACGGACGACGTTCGTCGCGCGCGGCCCCTTCTCGGCCTGCTCGATGTCAAACTCGACTTCCTGTCCCTCTTCGAGGTCCGGGCCGCCGACGTCCTCCATGTGGAAGAAAACGTCCTCGTCCTCGTCCTCAGTGTCGATGAAACCGTAACCGCCGGTGTCGTTGAAGAAATCAACCGTACCAGTTGCCATTGCGACCAGATAGACGGCGGTTGCACGTATAAGGGTTCCGAAGGTGTCCGTGCCACGGGTGGCGTTCGCACGGTGTCGCTCGCCCCCCGACCCTCGGCCCCCGGCCTTCAGCCCCCGATTTTCAGCCCTCGACCGGACGAATCTCCCGCAGGTTTTCCGTCGAGGGGTTCGCCGGCGAAGGTTTTCCGTCGAGGCGTCCTTCGACCGCCAGTCGCGGTCCCGCCACTCGCCGCAGTCCCGCCATCCGCCGCAACCCGCAAGCCGCAATCCG
>JAZKSB010000067.1:0-10582 GCA_036626315.1 Halobacteriales archaeon | reverse complement strand
GATGCCACGTTCCGGCGGGGCCTACTACTACGTCAACCACGCGCTCGGGCCGCTTTTCGGTTCGGTCGCCGGATGGGCAAACTGGATCGGGCTCGCGTTTGCCAGCGCGTTCTACATGTTCGGGTTCGGGCAGTACATGACCGCGATCTTCGGAGTCGAGGGAACGCTGTCGTTCGGGCCCCTCGGAGCGATAACGTTCGCGAAAGTGATCGCACTCGCGGGTGCGGCCTTCTTTACGGCCGTCAACTACGTCGGCGCCAAGGAGACGGGGCGCCTGCAGAACGTCATCGTCGTCCTGCTTGTGGCGATCCTGACGGTGTTTACCGTCCTTGGGGGATTACGGGCAGACCCGGCAAACCTCCCGCCGGGCAAGGGACTCACGCCGCTGATGACGACGACGGGGCTGATCTTCGTCTCGTATCTCGGGTTCGTCCAGATAACGAGCGTCGCCGAGGAGATCAAGCAACCGGGCAAGAACCTGCCCCGGGCAGTCATCGGGAGCGTCGTCATCGTGACCGTCATCTACGCGCTATCGCTGATCGTCATGAGCGCTGCCGTCCCCGAGGGATTCATCGCCGAGGTCTCGCTCCGGGGCGATATCGCGGTCGTCGAGGTGGGACGCCGGCTGCAGGGCGGTCTGATGACCGGTGCCCTGCTGTTCGGCGGGCTGCTGGCGACCGCGTCCAGCGCGAACGCCTCGATTCTGGCGTCGTCGCGGATCAACTTCGCTATGGGCCGGGACGCCCTGGTCGCGCCCGCGCTGAACGAGATCCACGAGCGATTCGGGACGCCGTACCGGTCGATCGCCGTGACGGGGGGGCTCATTCTTCTGTTTCTGCTCGTCGGCGACCTGGAACTGCTCGCCAGCGTCGGGTCGGCGCTGCACCTGCTCATCTACGGGCTGCTCAACGTCGCACTGATCGTGATGCGCCAGGCCGACCCCGAGGACTACCAGCCGTCCTTCCGGGTACCGTTCTATCCCGCCGTCCCCGTCGTCGGCGCGCTCGCCTCGTTCGCGCTAATCCGCTTTATCGCCCCCCAGGCGACGATCCTGAGCTTTCTGCTCGCGGCTGGCGCGGTCGGGTGGTATCTGGTCTACGCCCGCGGCAGGACCGAAAAGCAGGGCATCCTCGGGGAGTACGTCCTCGACCGCTCCGAGGTGATGCCCGAGGCGGCGGTATCGGCGGCAGCGGCCGTCCAGCCCGACGGCGGCGAGTACCGCGTGACCGTCGCGCTGGCCAACCCCGAACACGAGACCGAACTCATCTCGCTGGCCAGCGCCGTCGCCGCCAGTCGCGGCGGCACGGTCGATGCGGTCCACGTCGTCACCGTCCCCGACCAGACGGAACTGTCCTACGCCCGCGAACACGTCGGGGAGTTCGCCACGGGGTCCGAGGAACTGCTCGAGCGGGCCCGCGTGGACGCGGAGACGTTCGGCATCGACGTCGAGACACACACCGTGTTCTCCCACCGCGCCTTCGAGGCGGTGTTCGATGTCGCCCGCGAGCACGACTCGGACCTCCTCGTGATGGGCTGGGGGCCGGACAGTCATGGCTCACCCGGGCGGGCGGAGAGCGCTCTCGACGAACTCGCCGGGGACTCCCCCTGCGACGTCGCGGTGTTCAAGGACCGCGGGTTCGATCCGTCCCGGATTCTCGTGCCGACCGCCGGCGGCCCGGACTCCGACCTGAGCGCCGCCCTCGCGTCGGCGCTGCGCTCGGAGTACGACTCGCAGGTGACGCTGCTCCACGTCGCCGAGGACCGCGAGGCGGGAGAAGCGTTTCTCGCGGACTGGGCCGCCGACCACGGGCTGAGCGAGGCGGAGTTCCGCGTCGAGTCCGGCGACGTGGAGACGGCCATCGAACGCGCCGCCGCCGACAGCACGCTGCTCGTGCTGGGCGCGACCGAGGAGGGCCTGCTGGAGCGGCTGCTCACCGGGTCAATGGTGGTCGACGTCGTCGACGACGTCGAAACCTCGGTGCTGCTGGCGGAAAAGCGCCACCCCCGGGGGCTGTTCGAGCGGCTGTTCGGACGGCGCTGAGGCCAGCCAGTGTCGGCGGGGCGCGGTGCGGATGGACCGGCCCGGTGCCGACCAGGTGCCGGCTAGATGGCCGCCCGAACGTCGGCTGGATGGCCGGTCGACCGCTGCCCGCTACAGTCCCAGCCCGAGCGCCCGGTTGATCCCCAGCGCGAGGAGCGCGGTCGCCAGCACTGCCACCGGCACCGCGTAGCCGAGTTGCCAGCCGCCGACCGACGCCGCGGTGCCGACGACCACGCTGCCGGAGGCCCCGAGCAGCATGTAGACCGTTCGGACGAGCCCGAACCCGTAGCCACGCTCGGCGTCCTCGAACCGGTCCATGATCCGGGCCTGGATCGTCCCGGGCCAGGACAGTCCCACGCCGAACACCGCGCTGCCCGCGAGAACGCCCTGCCAGCCGCCGACCGAGAGCAACACGATCAGCCCGCTCGCTGCGATGGTGATGCTGATCCCGAGCGCGAGGTCGCGGGAGGTCCGGTCGGAGAGCCAGCCGCCGACCGGCTGGGCGAGCGACGAGATCCCGAACACCCCGCCGAAGAAGATTCCCGCAGTGCCGGGATCCAGCCCCCGGTACTCGACGAGAAATGTCGTGAAAAACGAGGTGAACCCCTGGAACGTGAACGAGACCAGCACCGCCAGCAGCGTCGTGTACGCGACCGCCGGTCGGGCGAGCGTCGCCCGGATCCGGTCGAGGTCGACGGCCGCCCCGAGCCGCCGGGCGGAGTTGGCCGGTTCGGGAGTCGGCGTCGCCACCAGCGTCCCCAGCAACACCGGCACCGCGACGACCGACGCCAGCCCGGCCGCGACCTCCCAGCCGTAGCGGACGCCGACGGCGTTGCCGAGCGTCGGGTAGACGACCCCGGCTACCGCTCCGGCGGCCGTGAGCCACCCCAGCGGCCCGCCGGCGTCCTCGAACAGCCGGGTGAGCAGCGACGACCCCGGTGCGAAGTACAGGCCGGTGCCGGCCCCCAGCGTCAGGACCGCGAGGGCAAACAGCGGCAGCGACGGCGCGACCGCGATCAGGGCCATGCCGACGACGGTCCCGACCAGTCCCGCGATCAGCAGTCGGCGCTCGCCGAACCGGTCGGCCAGCACGCCGCTGGGGAACTGCCCGAGCGCGTAGATCGCCCACATGCCGGTCAGCGCCAGGCCGACGGCTGACTTGCCCGTCTCGAACTCCGTCAGCACCAGCGGGACCAGCGCCCCGACCAGAAACCGCGAGCCGAGCTGGACGAAGTTGCCCGCCGCGACGACGCCCAGCGCCTGTATCGACTCCCGTCGGCCAGTTTCGGACACGGCCGGGAGAACGGACAGGCGGGGCACGTATCTGTCGATCCCCGTCTCCGCCACCGGGCACCGGACCCGGGTCGGGGCGGTGGCGCCCGTTCCGGATCGATCCGGCTACCTCGGCGGAGTCAGGCCGAGTCGGCCCCGACGTCGTCGAGCGTCGTCTGTTCGCCGCCGCTGTCCTCGTCCCCGGAGCGCCGGAGCGTCCAGACTGTGCTCGCGAGCGCTCCCAGCCCCAGCAGCGTGACCACGGCGTCGACCAGGCCACCGACGGTCGGGGCCGCCGCGACGATGCCCAGCCCGACCACGCCGACCACCAGCGCGAGCCAGCGGTTGTCGAGGTCGGCCTTCGACAGCGCCCACGCGGCCACGGCGAACCGACCGTAGACCAGCGACACCCACAGCGTCAGTCCGAACAGCAACGCCCCCACTATCGCAAGCGGGATCCCGACGATGGTCAGCGCGACCAGAAGCAGCAGGAACGGCGTGAGGAGCAGCGTCGCGATGCCGTACAGCCCGGACCGTCCCGGCCGGTCGGCGACCGCGTCGGCGACCCGCTGGGACGTCTTCGGGAACACCAAAAGCAGGAAGGCCCCGAGCACAAGGTTCACGAGCGTCCCGTAGACTGCCGCCGCCGCCGAGGAGACTGAGACTCCGACGATCGACGACCCGGCGCCGCCGATGCTCTCGTCGCGGACCACCTCGCCGGTGATCGAGGCCCCATCGGCGACGTCGAGGTCGCCGTCGTATCGCAATCCGTCTTCGAGTCGGGCCGTCGGGCCGACGGTGATCGAGTCGGCGCCGATCTCGGCGGCGCCGCCGATCCGGCCGGCGACGACGACGTCGCCCGCGCCCACGTCGAACCGTCCCTCGACGACCCCGGTCTCGGTCAGGTAAACCGAGCCTGCGCCGGCGCTGACCGACCCGTCGACCTCGCCGGCGATCCGGATGCTGCCGGCGGCGCCGGAGACGTCGCCCTCGACGACGCCGGACTCCGCGACGACGACGGTCCCGCCGGTCGCAGACAGGTCGCCCGCCACGGTCCCGCGGACGACGATCGTTCCGGCGACGGCGTCGAGACCGTCGACCGTCTCGCCGGCCCCCACGACGACGCTGCCACCGACCCGCTGGTCCGCGGCGGCCACCCCGGGAGCCACCGCTAGACCGACGACGACCGCGAGCAGTGCGGCCACCGCAGTACGGCTTTTAAATCGCCCCATAACGTTGTTCAGGCAACGAATCGAGTTAATAGATGGGGTTCGTTCCCGCCGTGGCGTTCGGGCGGCGAACCCGATCGGTCCGGTCGCGGGAAACGACCGCGTCAGGGGTCGGACGGGTCGTCGTCGTCGGATTCGGTCTCGGCCCCGCCGCCGGCGCCCTCGCTCGCGTCGTACACCGCATCGACGACCTGCCGACGCCACGCGGCGTTCGACTCCGCCGTCTCCTGGACCGCGGCGAGTTCGTCCGCCAGCTCCCCGACTTCGGCGTCCACGCTGGCCTCGAGACCGTCGACGCGGTCGGCCAGCGCCGCCACGTCCTCCTCCACGGGAACGGCGTCTTCGAACTCGTCGAGTCTGGTCTCGACGGCGTCAAGCGACGACTGCAGGTCGGTGCGTTCCTCCCGGCCGGCCTCGACCGAGGACTGGAGTCGGCCGACCGTCGACCGCAGGTCCGACAGCGACGATCTGGTTTCGGACAGTTCGGCCGAGAACTCCTCGATCAGCGCCCTGCCCTCGCCGTGTTCGTTGATGAACTCCTCGAGGGCGTCGACGTAGGCCTCCATCTCCGCCATCTGCGACTGCAGGTGGCTCACCTGCGTCCGGACGCTCTCGCGCTGCTGGACGCCGAGCGCCTCCCGCAGCGTCGCCAACTGGTCGTCGTCGACGGTCCCCTGCTCCAGTTCCTCGACGAGGCGGTCGACCACGCCGTCGTCGTCATCAGCAGTCGCCGGAGTGTGGCCGACCCCGGCACGCGTTCCGTCCGCGGACGTCGGGTCCCTTCCCGTGGTCTCGCCCGGCGATGCGGTGGGATTCCGGTCCGACTCGCCCTCCGCCGACGAATCACCGTCCGGCTCGCCCTCCTCCGGCGGCTCAACGTCCGGCTCGCCCTCCGCCGACGAATCGACGTCCGACTCCGGAGTCTGCTCCCCGCCCGGCGACGTGTCGGTCTCCGCGCCAGGGCCGTCGCCGGACGACGAATCAGTCTCACGAGGGTCGGGCGCGTTTTCGGTCGCGCCGGCGACGCGCTCCCGGCGGTTCGCGAGGCCGTCGTCGTCCCGTCCGTCGGAGACGCCGGGCGAACCGTCAGCCATCACGGCGCGGGTCACCGACTCGTCCACGCCGGGGTCGGTGCCGGCCAGCAGTTCCTCGATCGTGGGTTCGTCCTCCAGACGGTTCTCGAACAGCCCGAACGAATCCATCAGGTCGCGGTACTCCTGGTCGTCCAGCGAGATGCCCTCGGCCTCGACGTCGGCCCTGAGTCGCTTGTAAACCTCGTGGGCGTCCATCTCGCCGCCGACGGTCTCCGAAACGTCGGGCGAGGCACGCGTTCTGACCATCTGGACCCGGCTGTGGTCGACGCCGTCGAGCCGTCCGAGTGCCCGGTCCAGTCGATCAGGAGACGAACATCCCTCCAGCACGACGTCTATTCGACCGTCCGGACGGACCTCGTCCGGCGCCGGTGGCTGGGCCCTGGTCACCGCGTAGGACTTCGAGAGTTCCGCGAGGATGCGCTTGCCCGTCTCGACGCCGTCGTCGAGACGGACGTGTACGTGGTAGCGTCGTTTCCCGGTCTCGATCCCTCTACCGTCGTCGGTTATATCCGGCTTCGGTGATGCCATTTCCCCTACCCCCTCCGGCCGGCCCCCGCCGACCAGCAGGTTGCTTCGGCCGAGTTTTTGTCACTCGAACACTAATAACTTGTGGCACACGTTCACGCCTCCGGTCCGGGTCGACGGTGCTGGCGACCGTCCACAATGCGACCGTGCTGGGGACCGTCCCGGACCACAACGATACGGGGAACCATCCCGAACCTCGGCCACCGGGCGCGACCGACTGCCGGGACGGCGACCGGTGGTAGCGCCGACGGCCGGCGAGCGTCGCCGCCTCAGATGTCCACGCCGCCGCCGGAGTTGTCCGACGGGATGCGCGAGACGATCTCGCTGAGGAAGTTGTCGTAGTTTCGGGTCTGGACGAACACTTCCCCGGGGCCCTCGAACCGCATCACGAGCCCCTCGGCGCTGAACAGCGTCTCCTTCAGGCCGCCGACGCGTTCGGTGTCGTAGGCCATCGAACTGTCCCAGGCGACGACGTGGCCGGAGTCGACCGTGAACTGCTCGCCGGGCCCGACCTCGTGGCGCACGACGCCGCCGAAACTACCCAGAAACAGCGTCCCCCTGCCGGACGCCTCGAGGAAGAACAGCCCTTCCCCGCCGAGCAGGGTGTCGAGGCCGCCGACGTCCGTGTCGAGGCTGACGCCGGACTCCGCGGCGACGTACGCGCCGGACTGGAGATACATCGAGTTGCCGTCCAGGTCGACGACGCTGACGTCGCCCGGCTTGGTCGGCGCGAGCGCCACCTGCCCCGGGGCGCCGCGAGCCGTGAACCGGTTGCGGAACAGCGACTCGTCGCCCAGCATGGAGTCTTTCACTGATTCGAGAAACCCCTCGTTCTCGTCGCCGATGCCGGTCTCCATCTCGATCTCGTCGGTGTGCGATACGAGCGCGCCCGCCTCGGCAGTCACCGTCTCTCCGGGTCCGAGCGTGACCGTCGCGACGGTGTAGGCGGGTCTGGCGTCGAGTTCGTACTCCACTGTGAAACACCTACGGGAGGATACACATGTCAAAGACAAATAACCCGTGGTTGAGTCGAGCGAGAGCGCATTCTGGCCGTCGGTGGCCGATGTAGGAACGGTCGGCAGAGCGGAGTCGGTCGCGGCGGAATGGGGCGGGAGTGGCCGTCGAGGATGTCAGTGACGGTTGGGTTGCTGTCGGTTCGTCCGTGCCTCCCGGATCTCGGCGCCCTCGCGGATCTTGTCCGGGCAGTTGGGACAGACGCGTGGCTGGTCGACGTCGGTGGGGGTGAACACGCGGGCGTACTCCTGGGTCACGAACGCACCGCAGTTCTGGCAGGTCGGCATGATGTCTTCCCGTAGGTTTTTCGCCGTGGGGCATTAGCCTGGCCCACTTTCTGACGAGGTGAGAATCGGCGTCGGAGCGGCGCTGATCGGGGGCGCCGTCGCGACCGGGCCGCTTCACCCCGTCAAGAGCACCCTCGCGATCGGCGCCGGCGGGACCATGCTGGCGACCGGCGCGACCGGCCACTGTCCGGCCACCGAGGTCGCTGACGTCGACACCACGGAGGAGTAGCCGGTTCCCGGGCGCCGGTTCGTCGTCGGGGGCCGGGTTCGTCGGACGGACGACGGAACATGCAACTGACCCGCAGTCGAGCGGTCAGCGGACCCAGAGCAAAGCCTACATGGGCCGGGTGGGCGAACCGGCCGGATCATGGAGCCGACCAGCAGCGTGTTCGCGACCGGCACCGCGGACGGCGTGACCGTCGCGGTCGACCGGACGCTGTGCAAGGGCTGTGAGATCTGCGTCCACGAGTGTCCGACCGACGTCTTCGAAATGGACGGAACGGGCGTCGACGCGGTCGCGGTACCCGCCCGGCCCGAGGACTGCATCGACTGCGGGCTGTGTGAACTGTCCTGCCCGGACTTTGCGCTGGAGGTGCGGGCCGATGGCTGAGGCCGACGCGTCGACGACTACCGACCCGCTGGACCCCCAGGAGGTCATGCCACCGGGCAGTCGCTTCATGATCGGCGACCGGGCGATCGCCTACGGCGCCATCTATGCTGGCTGCCGGTTCTTCGGCGGCTATCCCATCACGCCCGCCAGCGAGGTCGCCGAGACGATGTCCGAGGCGCTGCCGAAGGTCGGCGGCCGGTACGTCCAGATGGAGGACGAACTCGGGTCGATCGCCGCGGTCGTCGGTGCCTCCTGGACCGGCGAGAAGGCGATGACGGCCACGTCGGGGCCCGGATTCTCGCTGATGCAGGAGAACCTCGGCTACGCCGCGATGACCGAGACGCCGATGGTCGTGGTCGACGTCCAGCGCAGCGGCCCCTCGACGGGCCAGGCCACCCTGCCCGCACAGGGCGACGTCCAGCAGGCCCGCTGGGGGACACACGGCGACCACCCGATCATCGCGCTGACCCCCGCCTCGGTCCAGGAGGCGTTCGATCTGACGGTGCGGGCGTTCAACCTCGCGGAGCGCTACCGGACGCCCGTGGTGGTGCTGGCGGACGGGATCGTCGGCCACGCCAGCGAGCAACTGAGGATCCCCGAGTCCGTCGAAACAGTCGACCGCAAGGTCGCCGGCCCGGACGACGAGACCGTGTTCGGCGACCCCGACGTGGCCCCGATGCCCCAGTTCGGCGAGGGACTTGCCGCCCACGTCACTGGATCGACCCACGAACCCGACGGCATGCGCGACGTCAGCACCCGGGAGGTCCACGACGCGCTCGTCCGGGGCTTTCACGAGAAGGTCGAGGGCAACCGCGAGGAGATAATCGACTACGAGACCCGCCGGACCGACGACATGGACGAACTGGTCGTCGCCTACGGGATCACCGGCCGCACCGCGGCGGGCGCCGTCGATCGGCTTCGCACGAACGGCGAGGCCGTCGGCCTCCTGCGGTTGACGACGCTGTGGCCGTTCCCGGAGGCGGTCGTCGCGGACCTGTCCCGCGACGTCGAACGGGTGTACGTCCCGGAGTTGAACCTCGGACAAGTCGCCCGAGAAGTCGAGCGGGTCGCTGACGTCCCGGTCGAAACTCTGGAGCGCATCGGTGGCGACCCGTTCACGGTGGACGGACTGTCCGCCCGCATTCGGGGGGAGCGCCCATGAGCCGACCCGAAGGGCCGGACATGGGCTACGAGTTGCTGTCGTACCTCCGGGAGGAGGAACTCCCACACACGATGTGTCCCGGCTGTGGGGGCGGGACGGTCCTGAACACGTTCGCGCGGGCGGTCGACGACATGGCGGAGTTGACCCGCGAGGATCTGCTGCTCGTGTCGGGCATCGGCTGCTCGGCCTGGATCCCCAGTCCCAACTTCGAGGCGGACACGCTGCACACCACCCACGGCCGGGCAGTCGCGTTCGCGACGGGCGCGAAGGTCGCCGATCCCGACCGCGAGACGGTCGTGCTCTCGGGCGACGGCGACCTGGCCGGCATCGGCGGCAACCACCTGCTGCACGCCGCCCGCCGGAACGTCGACGTTACCGTCGTGCTTGTGAACAACTTCACCTACGGAATGACCGGCGGCCAGGTCGCGCCGACGACTCCCCATGGATCGACGACCACGACCTCGCCGTACGGCAACCCCGAGGACGCCATCGACGTCTCGGCGGTCGCCGCCGCCGCCGGCGCGGCGTTCGTCGCCCGGGGGGCGACCTCCCGGCCCACCCGTCTCGTCGAGACGCTTAAGCGCGCGATCGGCACGGAGGGCTTCTCGCTGGTCGAGGTCTACTCGCAGTGTCCGACCGTCTACGGGCGGCGCAACGAGCTTCGCAGCGCCCCCGAGATGCTCGAGTGGATGGAAGACCGGATCGAGAGCGGCGAGTTCGAGGTGGGGACGGTCGTCGATCGCGACCGCGAGGAGTACATCGCCTCGCTGGCCGAGATCGAGGCGACCGCCCGGTCGGACCACGACCCCGAGCGCCGGCGGGGCGCGGCCACGACCGGCGACGACTACATGTTCCGGATCGCCGGCGAGGGCGGCCAGGGCGTGGTCGTCGCCGGAACGATACTCGGCGAGGGTGCCGCCCTGGACGGCCGGAACGTCTTCAAGACCGAGGAGTACGGCTCCCGTGCCCGCGGCGGGGTCGCCCACTCGGACCTGATCGTCGCCGACGACGCGGTCTACGAGGCGAAAGTCCCGGAGGGCGAGGCCGACGTGGTCGTGGCCCTGACCGACGCCGCCCTGGCCGACCACCGCGACGTACTCGCCGCCGACGGCACGCTGTTGGTCGACGCCGACCTGGTCGCGGACCCGCCGGCGGACGCCATCGCCGTGCCGTTCGCAGAGATGGCCCGCGAGGCCGGCGCCGAGCGCGCCACGAACGTCGCCGTGGTCGGCTATCTCGGCGAGCGGTTGGGCCTAGCGGCGGCGGACACCCTCCGGGAGTCGGTTCGGTCGAACCTCGACGCGATGCTCGACGTCAACGAGGCCGCGTTCGAGCGGGGAATCGAGGC
>JAZKSB010000066.1:0-10593 GCA_036626315.1 Halobacteriales archaeon | reverse complement strand
CCGCATCGGATCACCTGCCCGGTTCGACCGACCGTGCCAAAAACCTGCCTCCTCGCGTCCCGGCGGTTCGTGGGGTGACGGGGTCGGTCTCGGCCACTCAGTTCTGACAGGACCCGTCAGCGGGCCCGTTGGGGCCGCCGTTACCGGCTCCCTGGCCGGCGTTGCCGGCACCCTGACCGCCGCCGTTACCGGCTCCCTGGCCGAACGGGCCCTCGCCCTGTCCGCCGTCGGTTGGCGGGCCGAGCGTGGGGTCCTCGACGCCGAAGGATTCGAGCATCTCGGTCACCGTGGCCCGGATCTCGCCCTGGGTCGCCCCGTCGTCGATCATCGACTGCACCTCGTTCCGGATGGCGTCGACCTGGTCGTCGGTCAGGTCGAAGCGCTCCTGAAACGCGTCGAGGCGCTCGTCGCCGGCGACCCACGGGCTGTTCGTCCCGTCCATCGGCCGGGCGTCCGTCACGTTGCCGGTCCCGTCGCCGGGGCCGTAGCCGTTACCGTCCGTCGCTACCTGTCCGTCGATGGCGGCTACTCCGGCGCCGCCGGTCGCGGCGGCAACGCCCGTGAGGGCCACCAGCGCGACCACCGCGACGCCGATCAGTTTGTAACTCGTTTTCATCGGGGATCTCACCACATTCCAACCGTGCCCCGGGGCCATATTATAACTTTTTAGATATTTTTCACGACTGGGGCAATAGTTAGACCCAAATTCGACCGGAGAGTCGCCCCAGGGCAGCCGTCGATCCGAATGGTCTCCCCGATATCGGCGAAGGCTTCCATTTCCCGCTCGCCGCCGGTGTCATGCCCCCGTCAGTCGTGACTGTTCGCAAACACAAACCCGTTCCCGAAACCGCGCTTACAAAAGTCAATTTTCGGAAAATACCATTGTAGTGGGGGTATTGTCGGTAACTGATGAACGCCCCGAACAGCCTGCGACTGCGGTACTACGCCTACCGCGCGACGACGTCGCTCGGGTTCTACGTCCCGATCAACGTCGTCTACCTGCTCGATCAGGGGTTCGGCGTCGCGTTCGTCGCGCTCACGCAGGCGGTGTTCTCGGCCACGCTGCTGGCGGCCGAGGTACCGTCGGGGTATCTGGGGGACCGTCTCCCGCGGCGGACGACCCTTGCCGTCGGGAGCCTGCTCCGGGCGTCCGCGCTCGTCGGCTACGTCGTCGCCGACGCGGCCCCGGGGTACCTCATCCTGAAAGTCCTGATGGGCATGGGGTGGGCGTTCCGGTCGGGAACCAAGGACGCGTGGCTGTACGACCTGCTCTCGGCACGCGGGGATGCCGACCGGTTCGCACGGGTCGAGGGGCGCGGTAGCACTGCGGTGCTGGCGACGTCGGCGGCGGGCGCCGTCGTCGGTGGCGTGCTGTACGGCCTCGATCCGGCGTTTCCGTTCCTGGTGAACGCGGTGCTGGCGGCGCTGGCGCTGCCGGTGCTTGCGAGCATTCCACCGGTGGGCCGTGGCAGTGATCGACCCGGGCCCGCGGCCGCCGACGGCGACGACTCGCCGCCGGACGGGGACACGTTCACCGTCCGGGCGGCGCTCGACGTGCTCGCACTCCAGGTTCGGCGCTCGTCGGTGCGGTGGGTCGTCGCCTACACCGTCCTGATCTTTCTGGTGTTCGACCTCTCGCGCACCTTCGAACAGCCCGCGCTGGACGCCGTCGGCGTCCCCGTCGTCGGGATGGGGCTGCTGTACGCCGCGCTCAAACTCGTCTCCGCGGGGGCGGCCGCCACTGCGGGCTGGTTCCAGGAACGGTTCGGCACCCGGGCCACGCTGGCGCTGGCGGCACCCGTGGTGGCGGTCACCTACGGCGCCGTGGCCGCGGTCCCGTTCGCGGTCGTCCCCGCCTTGTTCGTCTACCGGAGCGCCCGGGTCGTGCTGCGTCCCGTCCGCAACCAGTATCTCAACGACCGACTCGACGGCGTGGGCCGGGCGACGGTCCTGTCGGGCGTGTCGATGGTCCTGTCGCTGGCCGGGGTCGTCGCGCGGGTCGCGGGCGGCGCCATCGCGGAGGTGACCGGCCCGGTTGCGTTTCTCGGCGGCGCCGGCGTCGCACTGGCGGTGGCCGCCGGGGCGCTCTGGATCGCGGTCTCGCCGGTCCGGCCGGCGGGCTCCGAATCTGCAGACGCCCCCGCAGTCGCCGACTGACCGTCGGGTGGCCGGGCGACCCGTCGTCGCTGACTGAACGCCGAGCGCCCGGGCGTCACGGCCCCCGAGGCCGACCGCTCGAAACACCTTTTTGCCGCCTCGCGCCGACGACGTGGCTATGGCCGGTTTCAGACACGGTGCCGACTTCGCCGTCGACGGCGACGGGGTGGACGCACACCTCTATCTCCCGTCCCGGGGTGAGGATCCGCCCGTCGTCGTGATGGCCCACGGATTCGCCGGCGAGAAGTCCTGGCGGCTCCCGGCGTTCGCCCGCGCGTTCGCGGGCCGGGGGGTCGCCGCGCTCGTGTTCGACTACCGGGGGTTCGGTGACAGCGAGGGCGACCCCCGCCAGGTGGTCTCGCCGACAAGGCAGGCCGACGACTGGCTGGCCGCCGTCGAGGCTGCCCGCGACGACGCCCGCGTCGGCGACCGGGTGGCGCTGTGGGGCTGGTCGTTCAGCGGCGGCCACGCCGTCCGGACGGCGGCCCGGCGGGACGTCGACGCCGTCGTCGCGCAGGCGCCGTTCGTCGACGGCCTCGCGACCGCGGGGCATCTCGTGCGCGCGGGCGGTTTGTCGTATCTAACGGGGGCGACCTGGCACGGCCTGCGGGACATCGCGCGTGCGGCGACGTTCCGGTCGCCCCACTACGTCCCCGTCGCCGCAGACCCCGACGAGTTCGCAGTGCTGAATCGCCCGGGTGCGCTGGCGGGGCTTCGGGACCTCGTGCCCGACGACGAGGAGTTCCCGAACCGGTGTGCGGCCCGGATCCTGCTGACCGTGGGGCGGTACCGCCCGATCGCCGACGCCGACGCCGTCGACGCCCCGACGCTGGTCGTCGAGGCCGAACGCGACCGCATCGTGTCGAGGTCGTCGGTGAGCCGACTGGTCGAGCGCCTGGACGACGTCGAGCGGGTCCGGTACGACGCCGGGCACTTCGACCTCTTCTCCGGCGAGGCCTTCGAGCGGGTCGCCGACCGCGAGGCGGCGTTTCTGGAGCGACACCTCCTGTCGTGAACGGCCTGGCGACCCCGCTGTCACTCGGTTGCAGACCCGTCGTCACCGGACGGCGTCGGCGACCCGGCAGGCCCCCCTCGGGGTCGGGTCCCGACGCTGTCGGCCGGCCGTCGCCCGGAACCTCTCCGAGCGTTCCCACCACCAGCGCCCCCGCGAGGACGAGCGCGCCCGCGATGGCGAACGCGCCCCGGTAGCCGTAGCCTGCCGCCCAGCCGCCGCCGATGCCCCCGACCCCGCCCGCGAGCCCGCTCAGTGCCGTGTAGATCCCCAGCGCCTCCCCGCGGTGGGCCGGCGGCGCGAGCCACACGACGATCCCCGTCCCGGCGACCGCGATGACCGCCCACGTCGCCCCGACGGCAGCGAGTCCGACGGCGGCGCCGCCGAACTCGACGGCCCCAGCGCCCACGCGTACAGCCACCGATCGGCGATGGGAGCGGGTGGGGTCCCCGGCGTGTACTGCCTACCGGTCGCGGCGGTCTGCAGGGACGCCCGTCCCGACTGCGGGAGGACGCGGCCTCGCACCCTTTTTAAGTGTCCGGCAGCAACGGGCGGACATGGAATGGAAAACCGACTGGGGGCTCCGCGGCCGGATGGCCCTGACGATGTTTCTGCTGTTCGTGCTGTACATCGTCTTCGTCGCGGTGCTGTTCCGGTTCGGCGGACTGGCGTACGTCCTGCTGTTCATGGGGCCGTTCCTGTTCGCCCAGTACTTCTTCAGCGACAGACTGGCGCTGTACTCGATGGGTGCGAAACGGGTCAGCGAGGAGGAGTACCCGCAACTGCACGCGACGGTGTCGCGGCTCTCACAGCAGGCCGACCTGCCGAAACCCGACGTCGCGGTCGCCGACCAGCGGGTGCCCAACGCCTTCGCGGCGGGCCGCAACCGCACGAATGCGGTGGTCACGGTGACGACCGGGCTGATGCGGACGCTGGACCAGGAGGAACTGGAGGGCGTCATCGCCCACGAACTGGCCCACGTCAAGAACCGCGACGTGATGGTGATGACCATCGCGTCGTTCCTCTCGACGCTGGCGTTTCTGTTCGTCCGGTGGGGATGGCTGTTCGCCGGCGGTCGCAACCGCCAGGGCGGCGGTGCGCCGGTCATCGTCGCGATACTCGTCTCGCTCGTGGTCTGGATCATCAGCTTCCTGCTCATCCGTGCGCTGTCGCGGTACCGGGAGTTCGCCGCCGACCGCGGTGGGGCCGCCATCACCGGCAACCCCGCGGGACTCGCGTCGGCGCTGCTGAAGATCGACCAGCGGATGGACAAGGTCCCCGACAGGGACCTGCGTGACGAGGCGGAGATGAACGCGTTCTTCATCATCCCGATCAAGTCCGGCGTGGTCGGCAAACTGTTCAGCACCCATCCGAACACCGAGAAGCGCATCGAGCGTCTCCGGGACCTGGAGGCAACTCTGGAGACCGCATAGATGGGCCTGCTCGACGGCATCCGGGACGCGCTCGGACTCGGCGCGGAGACCGCGGCGACCCGTGACGCCGACCCGGAGGACCTCTGGGGCATGAGTACGGCGTACATCACGATGAGCGCCGAACTCGGCTACGACACCGCGGGGGCGGCGGCGCTGGGTTTCTCCGGCGTCGACAGCACCGACTTCGCGGCGACCGTCGAATCCGTCGAGGACATCCTCGCCGCCGGCGAGGTCGAGACCGGCACCGAGACGACGTTCCGGGAGGACGAGAAGGGCTACGAGTGGGTCGTGTTTCGCGACGACGACGTCGAGGATCTCGTGACCAGCGTCCACTTCGCCGCCGACGAGTTCATCGAGCGCGGCTACGGCTCCCGACTGCTCGCCGCCCTCTTCGCGTTCGACCGCCCCGACGGCGACGGGTACGCCTACTGGGTGTACTCGTTCCGGCGCGGCGCCTACTACCCGTTCGCGCCGGACCCGGGCCACGAGCGCGATGCACAGGTGGAGTTCAAACTTCAGAGCGTGCTCGACGGCGAACTCGACCTGGAAGACGACAAGGAGTACTGGTATCCGCTGTGGCCGTCCGACTCGGGCCGACACCCCTGGGGCTGACCCGGTCCCGGCAGTAGACGGCGACCGATCCCCCCGCCGTTGAAGCCGACGCCCGCCCGGTTTCCCTGCCGTGACCGTCGGTCGCAGTCGCTTTCGTGCTTGAATCTTCGCCAACGGTGGCTCACTCACGCCGCGTCGGCCCGCAATTTCACTTTCACTCTGTTGTTAACGAGGCTTTATGTGTCGGGGGGCGGAACGGTTGGGTATGGCAGCAGACGCTGACCTCGAAGACCTCCCGGGCGTCGGCCCGGCGACCGCGGAGAAGCTCCGAGACAACGGATTCGAGTCTTACCAGGGCATCGCGGTCGCCAGCCCGGCGGAACTGTCCAACACCGCCGACATCGGCGAGTCGACCGCCGCGGACATCGTCAAGGCCGCTCGCGACGCCGCCGACATCGGCGGCTTCGAGACCGGTTCGGACGTGCTCCAGCGCCGCGAACAGATCGGGAAACTCTCCTGGGGCGTCGAGGAGGTCGACGACCTGCTCGGCGGCGGCGTCGAGACCCAGTCGATCACCGAGGTGTACGGCGAGTTCGGCTCCGGGAAGTCACAGGTCACCCACCAGCTCTGTGTCAACGTCCAGCTTTCGGAGGAACACGGCGGCCTCGGCGGGTCTGCGATGTTCATCGACTCCGAGGACACGTTCCGCCCCGAGCGGATCGACGACATGGTCCGGGGTCTGCCCGAGGAGGCCATCGAGGCCACGATGGCGGACCGGGATATCGAGGGCGACCCCGACGACGACGAGGCGATGGAACGACTGGTCGACGACTTCCTCGACAAGATCCACGTCGCCAAGGCGTTCAACAGCAACCACCAGATCCTCCTGGCGGAGAAAGCCCGCGACCTCGCCAGCGAAACCCAGGACGACGAGTGGCCGATCCGGCTGCTGAACGTCGACTCGCTGACCGCCCACTTCCGGGCGGAGTACGTCGGTCGGGGGGAACTCGCCGACCGCCAGCAGAAGCTCAACAAGCACCTCCACGACCTGATGCGGATCGGGGACCTGCACAACACCGCCGTCCTCGTCACCAACCAAGTCGCCGCCAATCCCGACTCCTTCTTCGGGGACCCGACCCAGCCCATCGGCGGCAACATCCTCGGGCACACCTCCACGTTCCGGCTGTACCTGCGCAAGTCCAAAAACGACAAGCGCATCGTCCGGATGGTCGATGCGCCGAACCTCCCGGACGGCGAGGCCGTGATGCGGATCACTGGAGACGGCCTGGAGCCGGAGTAGCCGTCTCCGGCCCGTCCGAGCGGACGCTCCGTGCGGTCAGATCTCCTTGATCGTCGGCACGAGCGAGCCCCGGGTCTCCTCGGCGACGGACTTGATGTGGTTCAGTTCCTCGGGGGTGAACGGGACGTCGATCTCGTCGGTCGAGACCTCGACGGAGTTCGACCGGACCCCCCGCAGGCGGAGCGTCCGGTCGTCCATACTCGTCATCAGCAGGGTGTCCGAGGCCTCCTCGACCTCGGCAATCCGGTCTTCGAACGCCGAGGTGCTGACCGTGAAGAGGGTGGTGACCTCGCCGTCGTCGCCGGCGGCCTCGACGAACTCCGAAAGCATCCGGTCGCGGTAGGTCGGTGAGAACAGAAACAGGTTCAGCGCCGACCCGAACACGAGCGTCCCCGGCCCCTCGTCGGGAACCGTGGCCTTCGCCGTCGAGAGGGTCTCGCGCCACACCGCGGGTTCGAGCAGGTTGCCCCGCTGCTCGCGCGGCCCGACCCGCTCGAAGGCGTCGACCGCCGCGTCCATCTCCGGGTCGAAGTCGATCCAGGCGATCTGGTCGCCGTGGGCGTCCAGATCGGTGTCGTAGAGTTTGGCCATCGTCTCGACGACGAACTCCTTGCCGGAGTTCGTCAGCAGGACGACGACTGACCCGCCGGCGGCCAGCCACGAGTCCGCGATCGAGAAGCCGATGAGCGGCTTGCCGGAGCCGCCCGGCCCCGAGATCATCGTCGTCCTGCCGACAGGAATGCCCTCCGGCAGCACGGTTCGAATCCACTCCTGGTCCGGCTCGAACGTCTCTGGTGCCATCCTCCGTGCCTTGGGTCGCCGGCGAGTTGAGTATTCGCATCTCCTCGCGGCGTGCCGCATTTGCGGTCCCGGACGGACCACGGACTGCGGGTCGATCACCCGTTCGGATCGGCGACTCGACCGAATTGGCAGCACCAATTTGGTACCAGCAAAAGGTACTTGGTCCCGGGGAGCGTACGTTCGGCCGATGACACCGAAACGAGGCGGTCGCGGCGGCAAGCGCCGCTCGGAGCATCGTCACGGCGGTCCCGGCGACGGCCGGGGGCGGCGGTTCGAGCGGGTTCGGGACGACCAGGGCCAGTTCGCGGAGACGGCAGACAGCGAGGACGTGCTCTCGGTGTTCGACGCCGTCGACGGCCCGGTCGTGACGACGACCGACGTGAGCGACGTGCTCGGCATCACCACCGAGGCCGCCCGCGGGAAACTCAACGAACTCGTCGCCGACGGGCCGCTGCGGCGGCGTAAGACCGGCCGAACCATCGTCTACTGGAAGGCGTCTGCCGGAGCGGACGCCTGACCGACGGGGGTGACACGATGGCTGCCACCATCGACGCCGATCTGCGGGTCAGCCCGGGCGAGGGCCGGTATCTCTGTGCCCTCCTCCAGGAGACGCTGCGGGACGAACCGCCGGTCACGACCGGCGACCTCGCGGAGGACCTGCACGTCAGCGGTGCGAGCGTCTCCGAGATGGTAGACGCCTTCGACGACCGCGACCTGGTCGCCTACGAGCCCTACGGCGGCGCGGAACTCACCGACGAGGGCGAACGCCTCGCCCGCAAGATCCTCTGGCGGCGGTGCACGGTCCAGCGAGTGTTCGACCGGTGGGGGATCTCTCTGACCGAGGACCAGGCATACCGCATCGCGAGCGCGCTCGACCGCGACCAGTTGCACGAACTCGGCGACGCGGTCGACCAGCCCTGTCGGGACCGCTGTCGTGCGACCGACGCCGAGGAGTGTGCGACCGTGTAGTTACGGGACGGGGCTCGGCGGCGCGTCGCCACCTGCCTGCGATTTTCCGGACTCACCGTCGTCGAGGTAGGCCATGCCGTCGTCGGTCACGACGTAACTGGCGGGGCCGCCAGCCGCGAGGCCGCAGGCGTCGGCCATCGGACACGTCGAGCAGGTTTCGCCGTCACACCCCAGTTCCCGCAGGTGGCCGGCCCGGAGCATCGAGCGGACCATTCCCCGGACTGCGTCCTCCCTGAGGTCGAGTTCCTCGGCGACGGCCGTGATCGGGCGGCCGCGGCTGACGGCTGCCAGGACCGCGCGGTAGGTTCCCACGGTCAGTTCACCCCCAGGAGGTCGCGTCCCTTCCGGGTGTAGACAAGCGCCGCCAGCGTGAACGGCAGCGCGGCGACCGCCGGACTGTACGGCGCCCCCATCGCCGCTGCCAGGTCGCCGGCTCCGGCGACCCAGACGTCGGGCCCGCCCGGGAGCGCGCCGAGAAACGTCGCCAGCAGGTCGGTGCCGGCGACGATCCAGACCATCAGGCTGGCCATGAACGCCGTCGCTTGCCCGCGGCGGTCGTCGAGGCCGCCGACGGCGGCCCGGAGGTAAAACGCGCCCGCCGACAGGACGACGATCCCGCGCCAGAGCAGAAACGTCCCCGAAACCGTCACGAATCCGGCCCGGAACTCGCCGCCGCCGACCCCGAGGGCGAGTTCCGCCACGCCGGCCAGCAACAGCGGGACGGCCAGCGCGCCGAAGTAGACCTCGTCCGCGCGGGTCATCCGGCCACCCCCGCGAGCGTCCCGAGCAGGCGGAGCAGTCCGCCCCAGACGAACAGGGCGACGACAAGTGTCCCGAGCCCGCCGGCGAGCGTGCGGGCGGCGCCCATGCTGTCCCGGCCTTCCTTGAGCAGCATCGCGAACGTCGCCACGCAGGGGAAGTAGATGCTGATCATGACCACGGACATCACCGTCTGGAACGGCGTCATCCCGATGGCGCTCAACTGCGCGACAGCCAGGTCCTTGCGCATGAACCCGGCGATAAGCGCGGGCACCGTGTCGGTGGGCACGCCGAACCACCCGGTCAGCACCGGCGCGAGCGCCTCCGCGAGCCACGCGACGGTCCCGGTGAGATACAGGACGTTGATGATGCCGACCCCGGCGAGGACGAACGGCACCGCGGTCCGGAAGAACCCGCGGATGCGCAGCGAGAGTTTCGTCCGGACGTTCCCGGGACGGGGCTGGCGCAGCGGCGGGATGTCCACGACCAGATCCGGTGACTCGCCCGGGACGACCCGGTTCAGCACCGCCCCGAAGACGAAGAAGCCGGCGAGCAGGTACAGCAGGATGTAGCCGGTGTACTGGGGGATCAGCGAGAGCATCACTCCCAGCTGTGCGCCACAGGGGATGAACACCGACAGGAGCGTCATCATCACGAACCGCTGTTTGTCCGACTCCAGCGACCGGGTCGCGGCGACGCCGGGGACGTTACAGCCAAACGACAGTACCATCGGCACGATGGCGAACCCGTTGAGCCCGACCCGCCGGAACAGCGCGTCGACCAGCACGGCGAGTCGCGAGAGGTAGCCGGAGTCTTCGAGCACCGCGACGATGAGATACAGCGCCAGTATCGCCGGCAGCACGACCCCGATGGCGACGAACAGCCCGCTGGTGAGCATTCCGAACGCTTCGAAACTGTTCGTCGCGGCGGGGTCGCCGACCAGCACGAAGTACAGCCAGCCGCCCTCGCCCGGGAACGCTCCCTGGATCCAGGGCAGCCAGTGGTCGTCGAACAGCGGCACGAAGTAGCCGTCGGTGAAAAACCCCGCCACGGCCCCGAAGAACCGCCAGACTCCGTACAGCACCGCGACCGCGAACGGCAGCCCCGTCCGGGGCGAGACGGTGAGCCGGCCGATCAGTTCCGGGATCGTCGGCTCGGAGTCGCCGTAGTCGACCGTCTCCTCGACGATGGCGTCGACCAGTTCCCAGCGGGTCGCGGGATCCAGCGAGGAGTCGCTCATCCGTCGGCGGGTTTTGCGACGTCCTGTATCCTGTTTCGGACGGTGCCGATCGGCGGCGAGGCGGCCTCGTCGAATCGGTCGATCAGCCGCTGGACGCCGCGCCCCTCTGTGGCGACGGTGGGCACAACGGGGACCCCGAGCAGCGACTCGACGGCGTCGACGTCGACGTCGATGTTCTTCTCGCGTGCCTCGTCCCACATGTTGAGCGCGACGACGACGTCCTGGTTCCGTTCGAGGAGTTCGAGCACCAGGTTCAGCCCCCGCTCGATCCGCGTGGCGTCGACGACCGCGACGACCAGCGCCTCGGGGTTGGCCTCGAGCATTTCGACGGCGACCGACTCCGCGCGGTCGTTGGGGTCCAGCGAGAACG
>JAZKSB010000065.1:0-10604 GCA_036626315.1 Halobacteriales archaeon | reverse complement strand
GCCCGCGGGTGCATGTCCGTCCCCACGGTCGATCGGTCCTTGTGTGTTGCGTTCGGGGGGCCGCCGTCAGCGCTCGTAGACGGGGTCCTCGAGGAGGGTGGGCGGGTGTGTCGAGTCCGCGGGCGAGATGGAGACGTACGGCTGCTCGACGGGACCGAAGACGTCGACCACCTCCCCGACCTCGTCCAGTTGCTCGTCGACGACCATCGCCCCCACGTCCGGGTGCGACCGGTCGGCGCTGCGGACGACGAGCAGGCCCTGCGCGGTCCCGACGACGGTGCCGACCCGCCGCATCAGTCCCGAAGCGCCCCCAGGTACGCGGCGGCGGCCTGGACGAGGTCGTTCTTCGCGGCGTCGTCGGCGTCCTTCACGAGCACGCGGCCCCGCTCGCGCCACGGTTCGCGGGAGTAGGCGACCGAGCGCTCGATCACTCCGTCGTAGCCCACCTGCTGGACGGCGCTCGCGATCTCGTCGACAGTCGGCTCCGGTACTGCCAGCTCCGAGGGGACCCGCCGACCCTCCCCGCGCGTGCAGTCGACGTCGAAGTACGCGGGATAGAGGACGTTCTCGACCATGTCGTCCGGTCGGGGGGCCGCAAATAAAAGTCGGTCGCTCGGCGGACGGGACGAGAGCCGGGTCGCCGGTCCGCTCGCCGTCTCAGCGCCGGCGGAACAGCAGCGTCGCCATGGCGATGGCGGCGACTGCGGGAACGACGCCGAGGCCGGGGACGCTGGTTGAAACGTCAGTTGGGGTGGACGACCCCGCCGACGTCGGGGTGTCGGTCGCCCCGTCGGTGACGGTCGGCGTCCCGTCGGCGGGCGACTGCTCGGTCGGGGTCGACGTCGGGGTCGCAAGCGCCGCCTGGTAGGCCTCGGGGTGGAACGCCTTCACCATCTTCCGGACGGCGTCGACGGTCCGTGGTGCGGGCTGGTTGAGGTAGTCGGTGTTCACCACCACGATGTTGCCCTCCCTCACGGCCGTCGTCTCGTTGTACGCGGTCGACGCCGGGGGATCGGGGCTACGGGTGGTCTGGATCAGGAACTCGGGGTCGCGCTCGACGACGGTCTCCTCGCTAATGGGCTGGTAGCCCTCGACGCCCGCCTCCGCGGCGAGGTTTCTCCCACCGGCGGTCTCGATCAGCGAGTGAACGAACGTCCCCTCGCCGGCAGTGTAGCCGCCGCTGAACTCGTAGAGCACCAGCGGCCGGTCCTCGCCGGCGACCGTCTGCTCGATGAGCGCGAGGTCGGATTCCATCTCGGCGGCAGTCTCGCCGGTGCCCTCACACGCCCCGACCAGTCGACCGGTCAGTTCCGTCTTCGCGACTATGTCTTCGAGGCTCTCCGACGCCCGGAACTTGTAGACGGTCAGACCCCGTTCGCGCAGCGACTCGACCGCCTCGTCGGAGACGATGTTCGGCGCGAGCACGAGGTCCGGTTCCGCGGCGACGACCTTCTCCGGGACGATCGTCGTGTACCCGCTCCCGGAGATGTTGCGCTTCTCCTCGGCCCCGTCGAGGTAGTCGGCGTACTTCGTGACCCCGACGACCTTGTCCGTCGCACCGATCTCCCACATCGTCTGGGCGGCGCTCGGCGACAGCGTCACGATCCGCTCCGGTTCCCCTTCGACGGTCACTTCGGTCCCGGTCGCGTCGACCTGACTGATCGGGAACGAGCAGTCCTCCTGTGCGGCCACGGCCGCCGTTCCGGCGCCGCCGGCGACGGCGACCAGCGACGCCACGACGAGCGCGGCGAGCAGGGTGCCTCCGTTAGCGAGTCGCATCGTCATCACCGTGGATCCAGTTCAATAAATATTTAACTAATGCAAGCCGATTTGAGGGCGAGATGCGAGCGGGCATGCGAGCCGCCGTCTGGTCGCTCGGGCTGGCAGTGCTGCTGGCGGCCGTGATGGTCGCAAGCGCCAGTGTCGGCGCGGTCGACCTCGGCCCGCCGGTGGTCGCCAGGGCGATGGCCGACGCGCTGCCGCTGGTGTCGGTCCCGGTGCCGCGTACGGCCCGGGTCATCGTCGTCGAGTTGCGGCTTCCGCGCATCGTCTTCGGCGCGCTCGTCGGGTTCGCGCTGGCCGGGGCCGGCACCGTGATGCAGGGGTTCTTCCGGAACCCGATGGCCGACCCGTCGATCATCGGCGTTTCCTCCGGCGCCGCGGTCGGCGCCGTCGCGACGGTGGCGTTCGGGTCCGCGGTCCCGCTGGCGAGGCCGATCGCCGCGTTCGTCGGCGGCGTCGTCGCGGCGTTCGGCGTCTACCTGATCGCGACCGAGAACGGGCGGACGCCCGTGGCGACCCTGCTTCTGGCCGGCGTCGCCGTCCAGACGTTTCTGGGCGCGGTCATCTCGTTTCTGCTGTTGCAGGCCGGCCGGAGCACGGAGGAGGCGCTGCTGTGGCTGATGGGCAACCTCAGGCTGACGACCTGGGCGGAGACCCGGACCGTCGCCGTCGCGGTTCCGGTGCTGTTTCTGCTGATGGTGCCGTTCGCCCGGGACCTGAACCTGCTGTTGCTCGGCGAGGAGGACGCCCACACGCTGGGCGTGGAGGTCGAGCGCGCAAAGCGGGTACTGCTGGCGCTGTCGTCGCTTCTGACGGCGGCGGCGGTAATGTTCGCAGGCGTCATCGGGTTCGTCGGGCTCATCGTCCCGCACATGATGCGGCTGGTCGTCGGCCCCGACCACCGGGTGTTGCTGCCGACCAGCGCGCTGGCGGGGGCGTCGTTTCTCGTGGCGACCGACGCGCTCGCACGGTCGGGGGCCGCCGAGTTGCCGGTCGGCATCGTGACGGCGGCGCTGGGCGCGCCGTTTTTCCTGTACCTGCTGCGGACCCGGGAGGTGCACGCGCTGTGACGGCCCCGAACCGGCCGGAACCGGGCGCCGCGAGCGCCCTCGCGCAGGAGGTGTCCGCGACGTGACGGTCCTCGAAGCGCGCGACGTTTCGGTGTCCTACGGCGACCTGTCCGTCTTCGACGGCGTCTCGCTGTCCGCGGCCCGCGGGGAGTGTCTCGGACTGATCGGCCCGAACGGGGCCGGGAAGACGACCCTGCTGCGGGCGATCAACGGCGTGTTGACGCCCGACGAGGGGACCGTCCTGGTCGACGGCGAGGACGTCCACGCGCTGGCCGCGAAGGCGATCGGGCGGCGGGTCGCGACGGTGCCCCAGGACACCGCGGTCTCGTTCGACTTCGACGTCCGGGACCTGGTGGCGATGGGGCGTCACCCCTACGTCTCCCGGTTCGGCGGCGACTCCGAGGCGGGCCACCGACTCGTCGAGCGCGCGATGGAGCGAACGGAAGTCGCCCGCTTTGCCGACCGCAGCGTGAACGAGGTTTCGGGCGGCGAACGTCAGCGGGTCGTGCTCGCGCGGGCGCTGGCGCAGGACACGCCGGTGCTGCTGCTGGACGAACCGACCGCCAGCCTCGACGTCAACCACCAGGTCCGGACGCTGGAGCTGGTCACGGACCTGGTCGGAGACGGCAAGACCGTGCTCGCGGCCATCCACGACCTCAATCTCGCGGCCCACTACTGCGACGAACTCGCGCTGCTCGCCGACGGCGGCGTGCTGGCCTCGGGACCGCCGAGCGAGGTGCTCACCGAGACCCACCTCGAAGCCGCCTTCGACACCCGGGCAGCAGTCACGAGCCACCCGGTCACCGGCGCGACGTACGTCACGGCACTCCCCGAACGCGACAGCGACCGGGGCGGTCGCGTCCACGTCGTCGCCGGCGGCGGCACCGCCTCGCGCCTGCTGTACCTGCTAGATCTGGCCGGCTACGAGGTGACCGTCGGCGCGCTGTCCCCCGGGGATTCGGACCTGGAGACCGGCCGACAGCTCGGACTGGACGCCGTCGAGACGGCGCCGTACGCCCCCGTCGACGACGCCGCCGAGGCCGCCGTCCGCGAGCGGGTCGCCCGGGCCGACGCGACCGTCGTCGCCGACGTCGAGGTCGGCACCGGCAACCTCCCGAACCTCCGGGCGGCGGCGGAGTCCGACCGGGTGATCCTGGTCGAGAAGCGGCCGTTCGCCGAGCGCAACTACGCCGGCGACGACGGTCGTGCCGTCTACGACCGCCTCCGCGGGCGGGCGACGGTCGTCGAACCGGACGCTCTGCTGGGTGCGGTCTCGGACGCCGTCGACGGAGCGACGCGGACCTCGCCCCTCGACGGAAGGAGGAACTGACGCCACTGCTGAGAGCCTGTTCCTGCCCCCGATGCAATCTGGGCGTCAGTCGTCGCCGGCACCGACGTCGGGAGTGGACTCGTCGCCGGTCTCGTGGAGGCGTTCCCCGCGGTGGAGGCGCGTGGCGATGCCGAACGTCTGCTCGGCCTCGCGGCGCGTGGGCGTGTGTGCCGACAGATATCGGGCAGCAGCGACGAGCAGGACTCGGCGGCGCTCCGGATCCTCGTGGAACCGAAGTTGGTTGAACGCGGCTTCGAGGTTCTGGTTCGGGTGAAAGCCGACGTCCTCGCGGAACAGGACGTGGCCCAGGTTGCGCTTCAGCCTGTCGACGTCGCCGCCGGCGGCGAGGAATTCGCCGGTCAGTCGGCCCGCCCGGTCGACCTCGCCGTCGCTCTCGACCTCGAAGGTTTCGACCAGGTCGGCGAGGAGTTCGTCGGGATCGCCGCGGCCGTCCGGGTCGGGCAGCGGTGCCGGCGGAGTGTTCAAAAACCGGTCGAGATAGACGTTTGCGGCGGCGTCGAGGACGCCGCGGTAGACCTCCTCTGCGTCGGTGCGGCGGGCTGCGCCGTGGACGGCGTTGGCGTACGTGAACGTGTGGTGGACCGTGTTCCAGTCGTTGAACTCGTTGCTCGTCCCGAAGTGTGCGATCCGCCGGGCGGCGGCGGAGGCGACCGGGCGGGCGAGTTGCTCGGCGGTCGCGCCGGCCTCGACGGCGTCGGTCAGGGCGTCGACGATCCGGTGGGGGTCGTCGTCGAGCAGCGTCGTCACGAGGTCGTCCGGTTCGGCCCAGGTCTCGCCCCTACCCCGCTCGACGAGGGCCGGAAGGTCCTCGTGGGCATCGAACAGGAGGCCGGCGACGTCGACCGGCTGGCGCCAGGAGGAGTTCTCCTCCGCGCGGCTAGCGGTGGCCAGCCCCGGCACGAGCGTCGGCAACACCTGCTCGGCGTGGTCCCAACCGAGGTGATCCAGCGTCTCGAATGCCTTGTTGACGAAGTCCAGGCGGTGGCCGTTGTCGAGATAGAGGTGGTCGGTCGCGGCCCCGAACAGCATGGCCGCCACCTCCGACTCGTCGAGCCCGGCCCGGATGGCCGTCCGGAGGACCCGCTCGGCGCCGTCGGCGTCCCGCACCTCGACGTTCGCCCGGAACCACTCGTTCAACCGGTCGGCGGACAGGTCCCGGGCGGCGAACGGAGGCTGCTCGAAAAACGGCGGCTCTCCGCTGGCGCTGGCCGCGACGGCGGTGAGGCCGGTGTACATCGCTCGCCGCCGGTCTTCCGGTTCGACGACCGCCGCGAGATTCGCCATCGCCGCCAGCGTCGTGAGCCCCCGCCCCCAGCCGTCCCGCCGGTAGGTCGTTCCGAACTCGACGCCGACCTGCAGCGGCTCCTGCGAGGCGACGCCGGCGTCGTCCAGACCCACGACGGCCTTCGCGACGACCAGCGACAGGTTCTCCCGCAGGCCGGCCTCCAGGCGGCCTGTCCAGCGGTCGACCGGGTCGCGGTCCCGCTCGGGGTCGGGATCGACGTACAGGTCGCCGTTCCGGACCTCGACAGGGTAACTCGTGACGTCGTCCGCGAACGGGTCGAAGGTGTCCCCGCAGGACAGTTCGAACCGCGCGTGGTGCCAGTGGCAGGTCAGGATGCCATCGTCGACGGTCCCCGCCGTCAGCGGAAACCCCATGTGCGGACAGCGATTGTCGACCGCGTGGAACGCGCCCTCGTGGTGGAAGACGGCGACGTGGCGGTCGTCGGCCTCCACCACCGTTCGCCCCGCCTCCCGGACCGCGTCGGCGTCGGCGACGCGGACGAAGCCGTCTGCAGGTGTCATGTGATCACGATGGGCATCCGAACGGAAAACCGTTCCCGGAACCGATCTTTTGAAGAATCGACAACGTTTTCGGGGTGCCGACGGGTGCGGGCTCTCACCCGGTGTTCTTCATCCCCGCCGCGATGCCCTTGACGGTCAACCGCAGCGCGCGCTCCTCCTGCTCGCTGCGATGGGACCGGCCCAGCAACCGGGCCTGGAGCACGTTCAGCGGGTCGACGTAGGGATTGCGTCGCTGCAGGCTCTCCTCCAGCCAGTCGCGCTGGACCAGGGACTCCCGGCCCGTCGCATCGGTCAGCAACTCGACGGTCCGCTCGTACTCCGCCCGCAGGCGGGGGAAGAACCGCTCGCGGAGTTCCGGGTCGGCGTTGTCGGCGTAGATGGCGGCCACCTCCGGTTCGGTCTTCGCCAGCGACATCGCGGCGTTGTCGACCGTCGTCCGGAAAAACGGCCAGTCCTCGTACATCGCCGCCAGCAGTTCGGGGTCGCCGCCGTCCAGGTACGCCGCGAGGCCGGTGCCGAAGCCGTACCACCCGGGCAGGATCAATCGGGCCTGCGTCCAGGCGAACACCCACGGGATCGCCCGCAGGTCCTCGACGGTGCGCTCGCCCGTGCGGGAGGCCGGCCGGGAGCCCAGCGCCAGGTCCTCGATGATGGCGATGGGCGTCGCCTGGCCGAAGTACTCGACGAACCCCGGCGTCTCCAGCAGGTCGACGTACTCCTCGCGGGCGGCCTCGGCCATCGTCTGCATCGCGTCGCGCCAGGCCTGCGGGATCGTGCGGTCCTCGCCCGCAACGGCCATGCTCCGGGCCCGGATCTGGGCGTTGAGCATCTGCTCGACGTTGCGCTCGGCCAGTCGGGGATTCGCGTACTTCTCGGCGATCGCCTCGCCCTGCTCGGTGAACTTGATCTCGCCGGTCACGGTCTCGGTCGGCAGCGCGAGCATCGCCTCGTTCATCGGGCCGCCGCCCCTGGAGATCGACCCGCCCCGGCCGTGAAACAGCCGCAGGTCGACGTCGTGCTCCTCACAGATCGCCGCGAGCCGTCGCTGGTTGCGGTGGAGGCTCCAGTTGGCCGCCAGGAAGCCGTTCTCCTTGTTGGAGTCGGAGTAGCCGAGCATCACCTCCTGGGTCGGCCTGGCGTCCGGTCCCGACGCGCGGGCCGACAGCGCCGCCGCGTAGGCCTCGTTCTCGAAGAGGGTGCCCATGATCCGGTCGGCACCGGACAGCGCCCGCTCGGTCTCCAGGAGCGGCACGACGTCGAGGCCGCTGTACCCGGGCAGGTCGGCCACGCCCGCCTGGTCGGCCAAAAGCAGCACCTCCAGCACGTGGCTGGGCTCCTCGGTCATCGAGATGCAGTAGGCGTCGATGGCCTCGGCGCCGTAGTCGCGATGCCACTCCGGAAGGCGGGCGAACCGCTCGAACACCCGGGCCGCAGTCTCCGAGAGGCCCGCCCGGTCGGCCAGGTCGAACACCTGCCCGTCCTGCAGGATGGTTTCGGTGAGCAACGCGACCCGCTCGTCCTCCGTCCGGTCGCGGTAGTCGACGCCCGCCCGGGCGAACCCCTCCGCGACCGCCTCGGTGTGGTTCTGCTGGTGGTCCCGCAGGTCGAGTCTGGCGAGGTGAAAGCCGAACGTCGCCACCTGGCGCCGGAACGGGTCGAGTTCGGTCTCCGCCACCACCGCGGCGCCGTTCGCGCGCAGACTCGCCCCGATCGCGTCGAGGTCCGCCAGCAGTTCGTCGGCGTCGCCGTAGGCGCCCGGCCGGACGTCGCCGACCCGCGCCAGGCGCTCGCGGATCAGCGTCAGGAACTGGCGGTAGGGCTCGTGTGGATACCGCTCGCGGGCCTCCTCGGCCACTGCCGGGAACCGCTCGCGGGCGGCCTCCAGCCGGTCCGCGAGCACGTCGCTCACGTCGACTCTCGCGGCGTCCTGGCTCAGCGCCCGGGTCAGCCGCTCGACCGCCCCGAGGTAGCGGTCGACGGCGAGCGACCGCTGGCGTTCGAGCACCGCCTCCGTCACGTCGGGCGTGACGTGTGGGTTGCCGTCCCGGTCGGAGCCGGCCCACGAGCGGAACTCCAGCAGTTGGGGCACGTCCACCTCGCCGTCGACCGCCGCGTCGACCGCGCGCTCGACGGTCGCATAGACCTCCCCCACCACGTCGAACAGCGTGTTCTCCAGGTACCACTGGACGTTGCGCGCCTCGTCGGTCGGCGTCGGGCGCCGCTGGCGGACCTGGGGAGTCTGCCACAGCGAGGTCACCTCCGACTCCAGGCGCCGCTCCAGGTCGTGGGTCTCCGCGCTGGTGGGCCGTCGCTCGTCGAGCGTCTCCAGGACGGCATCGACCTCCCGGAGTTTCGCCTTGACCGTCTTCCGTCTGGCCTCCGTCGGGTGGGCGGTGAACGTCGGGACGATGTGGACGTCCGCCAGCACCCGGGCCGCCGTCTCCGGGTCGTCCGGCAGCGACTCGACCGCCGCACGGACGCCGTCGGCCAGGGTGCCGGCCTGGCGCCGCGAGCGCACGGTCCGGACCCGCTCGCGGTCCTCCGCGAGGTTCGTGAGCGCGAAGTAACTCGCATACGCCCGCGCGACGATGGCCTCCTCGCGTGTGCCGAGGTCGTCGAACGCCGCCTGCAGCGGCGCCAGCGACTCGACGTCCTCGCTGCGCCGGTCGATGGCGGTCGTCCGGATGGTCTCGACGGTCTCGAAGTCGTCCTGTGACGCCTGTGCGGCTATCACCTCTCCCAGCAGGGCCCCGAGTTCCCGGACGTCCTGCCGGACCGTGCGGTCGTGGAGGTCCATCGCTCCCCAACAGCCAGCGGCCGGGGACTCATAAATGGGCGGAATCGGGCGAATTCCGCCAGCGGCCGCTGGCGGAGCCCCCTGCCGGTCAGAGGCCCGCCAGCACGTCGTCGACGTGGCCGACCGGATCCACGCCCTCGTAGGCGGCCTCGACGATGCCGTCCCCGTCGACGACGTACGTGTTGCGGAACGAGGCCGTCACCTCCCGGTCGCCGATCGACCGGGTGCCGTAGGAGTCGTACGCGCGGGCCACCTCTCCGTCCGGGTCCGACAGCAGGTCGAACGGCAGGTCCTCGTCCGCGGCGAACGCCGCGAGGTCCTCGACGTCGTCGTCGCTGACGCCGACGACGGCGACGTCGCGGTCGCGAAACTCCCCGAGTCGGTCGGCGTACTCGTTTGCCTCCCGCGTACAGCCGGCGGTCCCCGCCCTCGGATAGAAGTAGACGACCACGCGCTGGCCCCGGAAGTCCGCGAGCGAAACGACGTCGCCGTCCTGGTTCCGGAGTTCGAACGGTGGTGCGACCTCGCCTGGTTCGAGCATGGCACCCGTTCGGGGGTCCAGCGGCTAACCGGTTTCGGTCGCGACGGCGGCTCCGCCGTCGGGCTGTCGCCCCGGCCAGTGGATGACAGCGCTTTTCCAAGCCGCGTCCTGCCCGTGTCCCATGGACGACAGCGTCGCCATCAGGACGACCGGACTCCGGAAGGAGTACGGGTCGACCGTCGCCGTCGCCGACCTGGACCTGGCGATCGAGCGGGGAACGGTCTACGGCTTTCTCGGCCCCAACGGCGCCGGCAAGACGACGACGATGCGGATGCTGACGACGCTGACCCAGCCGACCGACGGCGACGCGTGGGTGGCCGGCACCCACGTCGAGGACCGGGACGCCCTCCGCCCCCACGTCGGCTACCTCCCCGAGGAGCCGCCGGTCTACGAGGAGTTGACGGCCCGCGAGCAACTGGAGTACGTCGCCGGCCTCCGGGAGGTCCCATCCGGGCGGGCCGACGGCCGGATCGGGGACCTGCTGGAGCGGTTCGGTCTGCTGTCCGACGCCGACGACCGCATCGAGACCTACTCGAAGGGGATGCGCCAGAAGGTGGGGATCAGCCAGGCGCTGTTGCACCGGCCCGACGTGCTGTTTCTGGACGAACCCACGGGCGGGCTCGACCCCCGGGCGGCACGGACCGTCCGGGATACCGTGGCCGACCTCGCCGACGAGGACGTGACGGTGTTTCTCTCGACGCACATCCTGCCGGTCGTCGACGAACTCGCCGACACCGTGGGCGTGCTCCACGACGGACGACTCGTCGCGGAGGGCGCCCCCGCGACGCTCAAGCGGCGCGTCGAGGGCGGCGAGGAGACGACCCTGGAGGAGGTGTTCCTGTCGGTCACCCGTTCGAGGGAGGGCGCGACCGCATGACGGCGGCGGGCACGAACGACCGAGAGCCGGCAGGCAGTGACGACGGCGCGCCGAACGCCGCTGGCGTCGACGCCGACGGCGGGCCGTCGCGGCGGCCGATCGAACACGCAGTCGCCATCGCCCGCGTCGAGGCCCTGCGAAGTGCCCGGTCGCTGTTCGACCGGACCAACAAACTCGTCGGCATCGCGATCACGGGACTGTTTCTGGTCGCGTTCACGCTGGCCGGCGTGGCCGGCCTGCTCGCGGTGGGCGGGCGGGCGCTCGACGTCGCCGCCGACAACGTCGCCGCCGTCCGGGGGGCGATCGCGGGCTTCTGGCTGTTCGTGGCCGGGATGACGACGTTCCGGACGGTCTCGGTCGTCGGATCGATCGACGGCGCA
>JAZKSB010000064.1:0-10774 GCA_036626315.1 Halobacteriales archaeon | reverse complement strand
CAGTACCGGTACTCGTCCGCCGAACAGTCAGTACCGGTACTCGTCCGCCGACAGCTGGACGTAGTCGCCGCCGCCGAGCCGGTACTTCTGCCAATTGTAGGCGACCGCGTATCTGATCCCGTCGAGGCCCCCGACGCGGGCCCAGTCCAGCAGGCTCGATTCGGCGGTCGACTCATAGACCGACAGCATGCGGTCGGCGGTCCGGAACGCCCGGTCCCAGTCATCGGGACCGAAGTCGTCGACGATCTCGGCCATCGCGACGTTCCGCAGGATCTCCTCGCCGATCGCCGCCTTCCAGGCGTCGTTGTACTCCCCGAGGCGGTGCTGGGCCGCGAGGCGACCGGCCAGTTTGCCGGTCCGCATCGCGACGTGGTCGCCGCCCTCGTGGAACGCGGAGGTCGTCCCCATCGCGCCGCCGACGACGGCGACGTTCGCCCGGGTCGGCGAATCGACCGGCCGGGTCGAGGAGATGGGATACGTCTCGGTGCCGCCGTTCTTGCCCCGCCCCTCGATGATGGGGAAGTCGTCGAGGTCGTACTCGGGGTAGGCCTCCTCCAGAAGCCGGCGAATGTACGTCCCGCCCTGGGGAATGCTGTCGTCGTCCCCGCGGAGCAGACGATAGGCCTCCGGGTCGTCGACGTCGTCGATGTCCATCCCGATGGGCATCGTCAGGCCCACGCGGGCGACGTTGTCGTCGTTCGGGAACACCCACGGGTAGGCAGTCTCCCCCGGCATCCACCCCCACCAGAACTTGATGTTGCCCGCCTCATAGGCGTCCTCGGGGAATCGCCGATACTCCTGGTAGGCAATGTGGTTCGCGGTCGCCGGACTGAGGATCTCGCTGGCCTGCCGGTCGGGCGGCAGCAGGTCGTCGAGGACTCCCATCGTCACGCGCCGCTGGGGCCCGTCCGCGAGCACGAGATACTCGGCCTCGACTGCCGACCCGTCGCTCAGCGAGACCGTATGTGTATACCCGCCGCCACCGTCCCGCTCGGTGGTGACGTCGGTGACCGACCGGCCGATCCGGTAGGCCGCGCCGGCGTCCTCCGCGCGCTCGCGGAGCCAGTCGTCGAACCGCGCGCGGTGGAACGTGAACCCGAAGCCGGGGTAGGAGGCGTCGATGCCCGTGTCCCTGACGACGACTCGCTCCGAGGGGCCGACGAACTCCGCGCGGTCCAGTTCCCGGAGGATCACGTCGTCCGGGATCGCCGCGTAGTCCAGATCCGCGACGTCGACCCAGTAGTCCAGAAAGCCCGCGGCGTCCGTCGAATCCGGGCCGAGTTCCGCCCGGTCGGCCCGCGGGACGCCCTTCTCGAAGACGACCGCCTCGGCACCCGCGTCCGCCGCGGCAGCGGCCGCCGACGACCCCGCGGGGCCGCCGCCGACGACGGCGACGTCGATCCGTTCCATACAGGGTGGCTTATCGCCCCGGTATTAAATTCCCCGAGTCCGTGCGTTCCCCGCCGGGTCCAACGTCCCCGGAGTTTGAATACGCCCGCCCGAGGGTCGTCCAATATGGACGACTACGACCACATCGAACTCGAACGCACCGACGGCGTCGCGCGACTCGCGCTGTCGCGACCGGGGGAACACAACGCCCTGCACGGCGAGATGATCGACGAACTCGCGGCGGCGACCACCCGCCTCGTCGAAGACCGGGCGGTCAGGGCGCTGGTCCTGACCGGCAGCGGAGACGCCTTCTGCACCGGGGCGGATCTGTCCGTCCTCTCCGGCGGCCCCGAGGACGCCCGCAAACTCCGGCGGCTGGCCGTCCGCCTGCACGCGACGGTGCGGACGCTGGCCGCCGCGCCGATCCCGGTCGTGACCGGGGTCAACGGCGTCGCCGCCGGCGGCGGCCTCGGCCTCGCGCTCGTCGGCGACCTGGTGCTCGTCCATCCGGAGGCGCGATTCGAGTTCGTCTATCCGCGCATCGGGCTGTCGGGCGACGGCGGGTCGACGTACTTCCTCCCGCGGCTTGTCGGGCTCCGCCGTGCGATGGAGATCGCGCTCCTTGACGAGCCGATATCGCCCGAGCGGGCCGTCGCGGACGGGCTCGCGACCGAGGTCGTCGACGGGGACTTCGACCGCAGACTCGCTGCGGTCGCCGCCGACCTCGCGGACGGTCCGACGAAGGCATACGCGGCGACGAAGCGGCTCCTCCACCGCAGTTTCGCGCGGGAACTCGGGGTACAGCTGGCCGCGGAAACCGACTCGATCGCGCGCCTCGCCCGCACCGACGATTACGCGGCTGGTTACGAGGCGTTTTTCGGAGACGACGAACCGACCTTCCGGGGCGAGTAAGCGGTTAGTCGTCGCCAGGGGTGGTTCGTTCAGGGTCCGCTCGTCGGCTCTCGACGAGCGTCCCCGCCGTCAGCACCGCCGCCACGAGCGCGAGGACGCTTCCGCCGGCAAACGACGCCTGGATGGAGCCGACGGTCGCGGTCGCACCGAACAGCGGCGGGCCGAGGACACCACCGACGCCCTTCGCCGTCGAGCGCAGCCCCATCAGCTCCGACTCCCGGTCGGCGGGGGCGACGTCGCCGATGAACGCGATCGCACCGGTCGTCATCGCCGAGTAGGCCGCACCGATCACCAGCAACGCGAAGCCGATGGCAGCGATCCGGACCGCCCCGCTCTTGGGAACTGACGCGCCGGCGGCCAGCAATGCGAAGACGCCGCTGCCCGCCATCCCGGCCACGACGAGCGGCTTGCGGCCCGCCCTGTCGGCGACCCGGCCGAACAGGTACATGAATGCGGCCTGGCTGATCGGATTCAGCGCCAGCAGCACGCCCATCGTCGGCTCCGAGGCACCGACCTCGCCCAGGAGGTACGGCGGCATCAAACTCATCGTTCCGAGGACAGTCATGTTCCGCAGCGCCAGCGCGACGTACAGCCACCGGAGGCCGTGGGTCCGGAGGTGCTCGCGGTCCTCGACGCCCGGGAACAGGCGGTCGCGGACCTCCCCGATAAGTTCCTCGACGGACGGATCGGCGTCTGTGTCGGGCGTCGGATCCACGACGAACAGCGTCGCGACCGTCGAAAGGAGGCTCAGCCCCGCGATGACGAGGTACAGTTCCGAGGAGACGAGCAGCCCCAGCAGGGCGCCCGCAGCCAACTGGCCGCCGGCGAATCCGACGGCGCGGGCGCTGTTGAAAAAGCCGACCGACCGCCCGCGCCCCTCGCGACCGCCACGGGTGCTCACGACCGTCAGCATCACCGGGACGAACCCGACGGCGAACGCGGCGTACAGCCCGCGGAAGCCGATGGGCGTCCAGACGCCGTCGACGGCCGCCAGCGGGAGGACCGCAAGCGTCGCCAGTACCCCCGTGAGGACCATCACTGCCCTGCGCCGCCCGGTGACGTCGGCGACGGCGCCCCAGACCGGGGCGAACAGCATCATCCCCAGGAAGTACGCCGTCAGCACCATCGAGACGGCGAACTCGCTGCCGCTCCGCGAGACGTAGACGGCCATCGCCGTCCCCATGAGGATGCCGCTGCCAAACCGGGTGGCAGCCGCGAGCGCGATGACGGCCTGCTGGCGGCGGCGCCTGCCGGGCGACTCGTTCACCAGCCGGTGGTTCGATCGGGCGGACTAAACACGATCCGTCCCCAGCATCCGTTACCGGTTTCGGGTCCTCGGAGACGCCGTAGCGGGCCACACCGGTCAGCCGATCGTGACGGTCTCGTCGGCGCGCTCGACGATCCCGAGCAGATCATCCATCGAGGCGCGCGGTCGGAGGTCGTCCGCTTCGAGGTCCCGGGAATCGAGACACGTTCCACACGCGTACAGGTCGCCGCCGTCCTGCAGGAACTTCTTCAGCAAACCCGGCGGATTGTACGCCTCCGTCCGGACGTCCGGGGCCTCGACGCCGTCGCCGAGCAGGAACAGTTCGACGTCGTGGTCGGCGGCGAGCGTCGTGTTCGCCAGTCGGAGACCGTTCCAGATCCGCTCGGGATCCGACGAGTCGAGGACGACTCCGAGATGCATAAGGGCCGTTTCTGCACAGCGGTCCTTGACTGTTGCCCTCCCGGCGTCGGCTTTTCCAGCGGTCGACCTACAGATGCCCCTCCGCAAGCCGACTTACAGATATCCCTCCGCAAGCAGGAGTTCGCCGTTGAGCAGGCTGGCGCCCGCCGCCCCGCGGAGCGTGTTGTGGGCCATGACGTTGTACTGGAGGCCGAACGTCGACGCCTGGAGGCCGCCGACGATGACGTTCATGCCGTCGGCGCGCATCCGGTCCAGCCTCGGCTGGGGACGGTCCGGGCGGTCGAACACCTCTATCAGCGACTCCGGGGCGTGCGGCAGGTCCAGCGACGGGTACTCCCGCATCGCGGTGGCCGCACTTGCCGGGTCCAGGTCGTCTTCGGTCTCGACCCAGACGTTCTCGAGGTGGCCGTCGACGGTCGGGACCCGGTTGGCGGAGGCCGACACCGCCACGTCGTGGTGGTCGACGGCGGTGCCGTCGAACTCCCCGAGCAACTTCCGGGACTCCTGTTCCATTTTCTCCTCCTCGCCGCCGATGTGGGGGACGACGTTGTCGATGATCTCCATCGAGGAGACGCCGGTGTACCCGGCCCCCGACACCGCCTGCAGCGTCGCGACGTGGACCTGCCGCAGCCCCCAGTCGTCGAGTGCGGCCAGGGTCGGAACGAAGGTGATCGTCGAGCAGTTGGGGTTCTTCACGAGCGCGCCGTCCCACCCGCGCTGCTCCCGCTGTCGTTCGATCAGACCCAGGTGGTCGGCGTTGACCTCCGGGATGACCAGCGGGACGTCGTCGGCCAGCCGTTCGTTCGAGGAGTTCGACGAGACGACGTACCCCTCGGCGGCGAGCGCCGGTTCGACGTCGGCTGCGACGCCGGACGGGAGCGACGAGAACAGCAGGTCGACGTCGTCCGGGAGGTTCTCGACGGCAGTCTCGCGTACGGTCCGGTCTTCGATTCCCTCCGGCATGGGCTCGGGAAGCAGCCAGTCGGCTGCCTCGCCGTACGGTTCGCCGGCGCTGGCCTCGCTTGCGGTCAGCGCCGCCAGTACGAATCGCGGATGGCTGTCGAGCAACCGAACGAGTCGCTGTCCGACGGCGCCGGTCGCACCGAGGACGCCTGCGCGTACGTTCATCAATCGCACACTCGGCCGCAGGCACGCAAAACGGTTTGGGTCACGTCACGCCTTTCCGGAGGCGCCCGCCGACGCCGTTCACTCGCCGCCGCCCTGTTTGCTCGTGACGTAGCCGGCGACGCGGTTGCGGACCCCTTTGGACTCGATCGTCGTGAGTTCGGTCACGGACTCCTTGTTCTGCTCGAAATCCTGGTTGAACGCCTCCGGGTACCGCTCCATGAGCAGTTCCCCCGTCTTCTTGACGTAGTCGGGCTTGATCGGCATATCGAATCGTTAGCCCTGTCGGACTCTAAAAGGGTTCGATCATGCCCTGACGGGGACCAAAACCGGACCCGGATCGCGGCGGGGCGCCCCGACATTTATTCGGCATGCGGCGACCAGGGCCGCCGTAACCTGACCGCCGCCGCGGGTCGGAACGCGGGAGCGCGGCACGCCGGCCCGCGGGCAGTCCGTGCCGCCTGTTCGCCATCTACCCGCGGAGACGCGAATGCGACCGGTCTCAGCGCCACTCGGAGAGTTCGACGAGTCGGTCGAACGCCGCCCGCTCACGGTCGCCGCCACACCGATCCACGACCGACTCGTGGCGTTCGAGCCGGTTCACCAGCGTCTCCCGGTCGTACGAGGGCACGTCCAGTCGCGACGCGGCGACCGTCGCCTCGACGACCGCCCCGAACCCGCGGTTGATCGTGGGGACCGCCCGTCGGCGCACCTCCGATTCTATCGGATGCAGCGCCCATTCGGCCCACCCGGTGCCGTCGTCCTCGCCAGTCGCGAGCCGTTCGGCGGTCACCTCCGCCCAGGCGGCGGCCTCCGGAAGCACCGGGTCGTCGCGCTCCTCGATGCCGAGGGCGGCCTCGACGAACACCACCGGGTCGTCGACGAACTGGACGTAGCCGCCGCCGCGCTCCGCGAAGTTCCGGCGGGTTCGGGTCCGGCCCCACGTCCGGGCGGTCGCCGGATCGCCGGCGGAGACGCCGAGCGCTGCGGCGTTCCACCGGCCGTTCGGCCCGCGGGTGGTCGTCACCGTCTCCGTGATCCCGCGGCGTTCGACCGGCCAGTCGCTCACACCGATACCCCCCGTTCGAGCGCGACGAACAGGCCGGCGGCCAGGACGTCCGCGGTCGAGCCCGGGTTGATTCCGGCGGCGACGAGGTCGGCGGCGAACGTCTCCGGACCGCCGCTTTCCTCCCGCACCATGGCTGCACGCTCACGGACCCGCTCGGCGGTCGCCTCGTCGTGGCGCTTCGCGACGTGGCCGTCCGGATGCGTGGCGAGCTGTTCGAGGAAGGCCTCTGCCGCCCGGTCCAGGACCGTCCCCTCACCACTTGCGATCCGCTCGGCGACCGCGAAGGTACGCTCGAATCCGGTCGTCCACTCGCGAGCCACGTCGTCGACGCCCGCCGAGTCGGCCATCACGGCGGACAGCGTCCAGTCGCCGGCCCGAAGCGCCGGTTCGGCGTCCGCGCCGGCGGCCACGTCGGGCGCCTCGACCTCGTCCGGCCGCTCGCCGACGCCGACGGCGACGTGGTCGAACGCCGCATAGAACCCGACGGCGTCCTCGACGGTCGTCGCCTCGACGACGGCCTCGACGCCCGCCGGATCGAGGCGCGACTCCCCCGCTGCCCGCACCAGCGGCACCAGCAACAGCAGCGCGCCGAACTGGGTGTTTCTCGCGGCTCGCCGGGCCATCCCGGCCACCGCCCGCTCGAAGGCGTCGCCGACCGACGCACCGTTGGCGGCGGCCTCCAGGCCGGGGCGGGCCCCCACCGCACCCGCGAGCATGTGCTCGAACCGGATGTCCTCGAGGTCCCGACGGCGGTCAACGTTACCGGGCGTCGGCGTCGCGGCGACCTCCAGCAGGAGCGCCAGTTCGGCGTCGGCTACCGGACCTTCTTCCGGTCGGGGCGACGTGCCCGTCACGCTCGACCCTCCAGGAACCAGTCGGCCACCGCTCGCTGTACCCGCGAGAGGACTGTCGGGTCGTCCGTCGGTCGAGCCACGCTGACGGCGTCCGCGCCGTGCCGGAGATACTCTAAGGTGCTGTCGCGGTCACGGACCTCGTTGTTGGCGACGACCCACGCATCCTCGCCGACCGCGTCGGCGACGCCTGCCACCACTGCCTCCGAGTCCATCGCGTCCACGTGCACCAGGTCCGCACCCGCGTCGACGACCGCCCGCGACGTGGCCGGCAGGTCGACGCCGTCGACCTCCGTCCGGACCTTGACGCCGACCGTCGCGCCGGTGTCCGCGGCCACGCGAACGTACCGGGCCAGCCGGTCCGCGTCAGCAAGCAGCGCCTCCCCGCCGCCGACGGCCTCCATCTCATCCTGTCGACAGTGGGCGTTGATCTCGAGGATCGCGTCGTGGGCGGTACAGACCGCCGCGACCTCCCGGAGCGGGTCGACGCTGGCCGCCCGAACGTTGACCCCGGCCCGCAGGTCGGCCTCGGCGAGTGCGTCGAGTTGCCTGTCGACGAACCCGACCGGGTCGTCCGGCAGGAACTCCTCGCGGTCGCGGTCGGCCATCCGGCTGGCCGCACGGCGGGTCGGTCCGTCGACCGCGACCCCGCCGAGGAACGCGGCGCCGACGTACGGTTCGACGCGGCGGGCCCACGCGGCGTCCGAGCGCCCGCTGAGGCTCGCGGCGGCCACCCGGGGCTCGAAGAGTCTCATGGCGGGGTCCCTCCGGGACCGGTGGCGAACCGGCGTGTATTCCGTACGGAGATCATCCGGCCACCTCCAGGGCGCTCGCGACCGCGTCCGCGACCCGTGCGGCGTCCGCCTCCTCGTCGATGTGCGTGTCGGTGCGGACGACCGGCCGGTCGAGGCCGGTGCCGTCGCCCTCGTCGAGCACGAACGCGTCGGCGAAGGGGTACGCCGCCGCGACGCCAGCGGTGCTGGCCTCGTCCCCGGTCGCGCGAAGCAGGTCGTCGGCCGGCCCGGAGAACACCCGGTCCTCGACGAAGGGGGAGACGGCGACGACGGTCGTCGCTTCGAGGGCGTCCTCGACTTCGTCCAGCGCCAGCATCGGCCCGAGACTCGTGACCGGATTCGACGGGCCGACCACGACCGGGTCCCGCAGGGCGGCCAGCACGTCCTCCGTCGGCGAGGCCGCTTCCGCGCCCCGGAATTCGACGTCCTCGACGACCGGGTCGCCGGCACGGGCCACCCAGAACTCCTGGAAGTGCATCGGGCCGTCGGCAGTGTGGACGATGGTGGCGACGGGGTCGTCGCTCATGGGGACCACGTCGGCGTCGACCCCGAGCGCGTCTGCCAGTCGGCGGGTCGTCGCAGTCAGGGAGTGACCCGCGTCCAGCAGGCTGGTGCGGGCGTGATGCAGCGCCCGGTCGCGGTCGCCCAGTGTCATGAACTCCGGCAGCGCCGAGAACCGCCGCCAGCGGGCGAGTCGCCGCCCATCCGTCTGCCGGTCCGCCGGGAGATACTGCGGACCGTCTGCAATCTCCAGTTGGTCGGCCAACTCCAGCAGCGCGTCGTTCGTGCGCTCGGTGTCGCCGGCGATGCCCCACCAGGTCGAGCGGTCGAGCCAGTCGGCCCGCTCGAACAGCACGGTGTCGACGTCGGGACAGACGAGCAACCCGCCGAGTTCGACGTCGTCGCCGGTGTTGGCGACGACCGTCGCGTCCGCCAGATCGAAGGCATCGTCGGCGCCCCACAGGAGTTTCGGGGTGCCGGTGCCGCCCGAGAGGAACGTGACCATGCCGGGGGCTTCCGGCCGGTCGGTGGTAAGCCCTGCGCCAGCGGTCAGACGGGGGCGACCCCGGGTCCCCGTCCCGGAGCGCCTAAGGCCCGACGCGCCGATGTCGGAGCCATGACCGCGATCAAGGACAGCGTCCACGACCACATCGAGGTCGAGGGCGCGGCGCTGGATCTCCTTGACGTCCCCGAGGTCCAGCGGTTGCGCCACATCAAGCAACTGTCGACGGTGCGGCTCGTGTACCCCTCCGCGAACCACACGCGGTTCGAGCACAGCCTCGGCGTCTACCACCTGGCCGAGGAGGCGCTCGGCCACCTCGACATCGAGGGCCGGCAGGCCGAGCGCGTGCGGGCCGCCGCCCTCCTGCACGACGTCGGCCACGGCCCATACGGCCACCAGACGGAGGAGGTCATCCTCCGGCGGACGGGCACGCACCACGACGAGGTGGGTGACCTGCTGTCCTCAGGGAAACTCGCACGGGTGCTGGCCGAGCACGACCTGGAGCCGGACGCGGTGGCGGGCCTGATAGACGGGGGCGGGGAGTTCGGACAACTGATCTCCGGTGAACTCGACGTCGACCGGATGGACTACCTCGTCCGGGACGCCCACCACACGGGCGTCCCCTACGGAACCGTCGACCACGAGCGCCTGGTGCGGGCGCTCCGGTTCGTCGACGGCGAACTCGTGCTCGCGGAGGGCAACGTCCAGAGCGCGGAGGGGTTGCTCGTCGCCCGGGCGCTGATGAACGCCACCGTCTACCGCCACCACGTCGCCCGCATCGCCGGCGCGATGCTGGAGCGAGCCTCGGAGCGGCTGCTGGAGACCGGTGTCGACGTCGAGCGGTTCCGGCGGATGGCGGACCACGACCTGTTGACGACGCTCTGTGAGACTGACGCGACCGCCGAAATGGGCGCACGGATCCGCGACCGGGACCTCTACAAGCGGGCCGTCTGGGCCGAATTCGACGCGGTCCCGGAACGGCTGCTCGATCTCGACTTCGAGGCGGTCCGGCGACGGGAGCGGGAGATCGCCGACGCTGCCGGAGTCGACGACCGGGCGGTCGCCCTCGACGTTCCCGGTCGACCGCGGATGAAGGAATCCTCGGTGCGGGTGGTCGTCGGCGGCGAAGTCCGGCGGCTGGACGAGCAGTCGCCGCTCGTGGAGGCGCTGACCGCCGCCGCCGAGGTCCAGTGGCGGCTGGGGGTGTACGCGCCGCCCGACCGCGTCGAGGAAGTCGGCGAAGCGGCGACCCGGGTGCTCGGGCTGGACACCGACGGAGCGCTCGTCTCGGAGGTGGACCGTCGGCCGGTCAGCACGACGCTGGACATGTACGAACGGACCTAACGGGTGCGGGCCCGCTGTGCCCGACCGGTGACGGGCACGCAACCGCCGTGGCTCGACGCCGCGACTTTTTGTAGGACGCCGCACAACCGCCCGGCATGAAGACGATAAAGGACCCCGTCCACGACCACATCCAGGTGGCGGGCGTCGCGGAGGACCTGCTCGACACGCCCGACGTCCAGCGGCTGCGCAGCATCAGCCAGCTGGGCACGGCCTCGCTCGTGTACCCCTCCGCGAACCACACGCGGTTCGAGCACAGCCTCGGCGTCTACCACCTGGCCGGGCGGGCGCTGGACCACCTCGGCATCGAGGGCACCCAGGCCGAGCGCGTACGGGCCGCCGCCCTCCTGCACGACGTCGGCCACGTGCCGTTCAGCCACAACCTCGAAGACCTGATCCACCGTCGAACCGGCAAGTACCATGACGACGTGGACGACCTGCTCGACCGCGGGGCGGTCGGCGACGTCCTCCGGGGCCACGGCCTGGCCCCCAGGGAGGTGGCGAAACTGGTGGCCGGCGAGGGCGAACTCGGGCAACTCGTCTCGGGGGAACTCGACGTCGACCGGATGGACTATCTCGTCCGGGACGCCCACCACACCGGCG
>JAZKSB010000063.1:0-11095 GCA_036626315.1 Halobacteriales archaeon | reverse complement strand
CTGCTTGTCTATGGAAACCTCGGGGAGATGCTGGTGCTGGAGTACCGCAAGTCGGCCGCCCTGGGCACGCTTGGGTTCGGGCTGCTCGGGGCCGCTGGTGCGGGAGCGGGCCTGGCCGTCGCCGACGCCGCCGGCGTCGCGACCGCGCCGCCCCCGGCGCTGGGGGCGTTTCTGATCGCCGCCGGGACGGTGCTGGCTGGGCTGCTCCGGTCGGTGCTGTTCGCCCGGGACGACCCGCTCGTTCTTTTGACGGTCGGCCTGCTGCTGTGGTTTCTGGCGGCGCTTGCTGACCCCCCGACGCTGGAGCGGGTGGCGGTCTCGCTGGGCGTCGTGCTCGCGTTCGGGGCCGTCGCTTACCTGCTCGACACCGCGTCGATTCCGGGGATGCTCACCGGCGTCTTTCTCGGGCTGCTGACGCTCGTGCTCGGCGGCGCGGAGTGGTTCGTCCCGCTGATCGCGTTTTTCGCCGTCGGCGGGCTGGCGACGAAGTTCCGCTACGAGGAGAAGCAGTCCCGGGGCGTCGCCGAGGAGAACGACGGCGCCCGGGGGTCGGGCAACGTGCTCGGCAACTCCGCGATCGCGCTGCTGGCGCTTCTGGGCTACACCGGTGCCGAGGCGGCGAACATGCCGGCCCCCGTGTTCGTGTTCGCGTTCGCCGGCGCGCTGGCAACGGCGATGAGCGACACCCTCTCCAGCGAGATCGGCGGCGTCTACGACGACCCCCGCCTGATCACGACCCTGGATCCCGTCGATCCGGGGACCGACGGCGGGGTCACCTGGCAGGGAGTGGCCGCCGGGACCGCCGGGGCGGCGTTGATCGCGGGGCTGTCCGCCGGGCTGTTTGGCCCCGTCGGCGGGGTCGGCGCTGTCGTCGTGCTCGCGGCGGGCGTCGTCGGCATGAACGTCGACAGCGTGCTCGGCGCAACCCTGGAGGGCGGCCTGGTTGGAAACCAGTCGGTCAACTTCCTCGCGACGCTGTCGGGGGCGCTCGCGGCCGCCGTTGGCGCCGTCGCGGTCGGTCTCGTCTCGGTGTAGACCGCCTCGACCGCTGTAGGCCGCCTCGACCGCTGTAGGCCACCTCGTCCACTATAGGCCGGCCTCGTCCGCCGTAGGTCGGCCGCGGGCCCTGGCGGCGTCTCGACCCCCGGCTAACTCGCCAGCACCTGCTCGGCGGTGCGGATCCGCACGTTCGTCGGACGCTTGACGAAATCGCCGAACTCGTGGGCGACGACCTGGGCGACGCCGCGCTGGGCGGCGACGTCGAGCAACCGCTGGGTGAGCACGCCGTCGAGCACCACCGTCGTCGGCGGCTCCTCGGCGCTTTCGACACGCTCGAACGCCTCGTCGGCGGGTGCCTCCACCACCGCTGCGACGTCCTCGTCCAGCAGTCTGACGGTCCCGCGGCCGCTGCCGACGACGTCCTCGACGTGCCCCCGGACGGTCTCCGGCGGGCCATCCTCGGACGCCACCTCGCCGTCGGTGGCGTCCGCTCCGGCAGATCCGTCGTCAGCTCCGGCGTCCTCGTCCGGACTCGGGGCCTCGCCGGCGTCTTTGGTCGCCGCGGCGTCGGCGCCGCCCGATTCGTCGCTCGCTCCGTCACCCCCGATCGATTCGCCGCGCGCGAGCACGGAATCGCCCAGTCCGGCGTCCGCGGCATCCGGTCCGGCGTCGTCGGAGTTCGGATCCGGAATATCCGGCCCGGTCTCCTGGGCATCCGGTCCGGACGAGTCCGTCTCCGCCGAAGAAGCGTCGGTCGCATCCGGTTTTGCGGCGTCGAGGAGTTCACTCTCGGACGGCGCCGGTCGGACGCTGCCGTCGGTCGCTGCGACCTCGGCGCCACCGTCGTCGGCGCGCAGGTCGTCGTAGCCGACCTTGTCCCGGAGCGCGGCCATCACGGCCTGGCGGTCGAGTTCCTCGACGGATTCGCCGGGCGGGGCGATGGCGACGTAGTCGACCTCCCCGACCTGGGCCAGTTCCGCGAGGATGAGGTCGCCGCCGCGGTCGCCGTCCAGGAACGCGGTGACGGTGCGCTCCTCGGTGAGTTCCGCGACGCCGTCGGGGACGTCGGTCCCCTCGACGGCGATGGCGTTTTTGATGCCGTACTCCAGCAACTGGATGACGTCCGCCCGGCCTTCCACGACGATGATGGCGTCGCTCGTGGCGACGTTCGGGCCGGCGGGCAGGCCGTCGTACTCGGTGATGTCCGCGACGCGGACCGACCGCCGGACCTCCTCAAGCAGTTCCTGGGTGGAGGGGACCGACTCGTCGAACCCGGTCGCCAGCAGGTCCTTCGCGCGGTCGACGACTGCGCGGCGTTTGGCCGCGCGGACGTCCTCGATGCCGGTCACGGTGAGGTCGGCGTGACACGGTCCGACCCGCTCGATGGTCTCCAGGCCCGCCGCCAGGACGGCGGTCTCGACCTTGTCAAGGTTCGACGCGACGGTCAACTCGCCGTACGAGCGGCCGTCCTCGCTCTCGACGTCGACGTTGATGCGCCCGACCTTCGAGGATTCCTTCAGTTCCCGGAGGTCGAGTTCGTCGCCGAGCAGCCCCTCGGTCTGCCCGAAGACGGCGCCGACGACGTCACTCCGCTCTACCACCCCGTCCGCTTCGACGGTCGCGTGGATGAGATACTTGTCCGAATCCTGCATTGGTGAACTGCCCCGGTATGGGGCGTGTGTGTGAGTGCTCCGGCGTGGAGCGTGCTGGTGAATCCATGGCGCGATGCATGGGCCGGGGAAAAGTAAGGACGCCCAACTGAAAATACCTGTCGGGTCCGCCGGAACGGCGACCGGCGGATCGCACACCCGCAGGGTGTCCCGAACCCCGTTCTCAGCCCAGCATCGCGGGCGTCATCGCCACTGCGAACGCGACGGCGAGCCACCCCGCGAAGTTCCACCACGGGACTCCCCGGTATCGGGGACGCGAGAGCGGGTGGTCGGGATACGACCAGGCGCCGTCCGTGACCCCGCGGGGGTCGGCGACGACGTCGCCCGCCGTCGCGAGGACCGCCGCGCCGGCGGCGGCAGTCGGGCCCGGCGGCAGCGCAAGTAGCGAGACCCGGAGTACGGCGTAGACGACCGCGGGCCAGCCCAGCAGGACGTATACCGGGACGCCGGCCACCCGACGGCCGACGTTGTGGTCGAGCAGTCTTGCACGAACCACCGCCAGTTCGGCGACGAATGCGACCGCGATCCCGCCGCCGAACAGCCCCGCGACGGCCGTCAGCGGCCAGGTCGCGAGCGCGTGGGCCAGTGCCGCGACGAACAGCACAACGTTCGTGGCCCGGTAGCGCGTCGGGACGTCCATCGTCTCCCCGTGGCGGGTCGGCCCGGAAACCCGTTGCGGTGGCCGCCTCGTCCGGCCACCGCATGCCGGTCCCCGGCGCCACGGCGGACGGGAGCGCGTCGAGCGTCGGGTTCGACCCCTCGCTGCAAGGTCCGAGATCAGCCGATTTATTGGCGTCTAGCGGCTACGCATCGCCAATGCGGCAGACGACGCGCAAAGCGGTCTGGAGCGTCTCGTTTCTCGTGCTCGTGGTGTTTGCCGTGCCCTGGTTTCTCTGGGGCTCCTCGGCGGTAGTCGCGGGACTGCCAGTGTGGCTGTGGTGGCACGTCGGGTGGATGGGCCTGGCCGCCGTCATCTTCTACGCGTTCACCCGGCGAGCGTGGGACGACCTGATGGGCGTCGACGGCGACGTGAAGCGGGCCGACGGCCGAACCGACGGCGGCAAAAAGCGGACCGACGGACGACCGGACCGCGGCGAGTGCACCGACGGCCTGTCGGGGTCGGCTGACGCCGACCGCGACGACGGGGTGAGCGACCGATGACCGTGGCCCTCAAGATGGGGATCGTCCTCTCGTACCTGGTGATCGCGCTGGCCGTCGGACTGGTGGCCTACTACGTCGCAGAGGCGACCGCGGAGGACTACTACCTCGCAAGCCGGTCGATCGGCACCGTCGTCCTGCTTTTCACCACGTTCGCCACGCTGCTGTCGGCGTTCACCTTCTTCGGCGGGCCGAACCTGGCGTACGCCGCCGGCCCCGAGTGGATCCTCGTTATGGGCGTGATGGACGGGGTGCTGTTCGCGGTGCTATGGTACCTGCTGGGCTACCGCCAGTGGCTGATCGGGCGGGCGCGAGGGTACGTGACGCTGGGCGAGATGCTCGGCGACCGGTTCGGCTCGCCGGCGCTGCGCGGACTCGTCGCCGGCGTGAGCCTGATGTGGCTGTTTCCCTACGTCATGCTCCAGCAGATGGGCGCCGGCGAGGCGATCGTCGGGCTGACGGGGGGTGCGATCCCGTACTGGGGCGGCGCAGCCCTCATCACCGTGTTCATGATCGGATACGTCGTGCTGGCCGGGCTCCGCGGGGTGGCCTGGACGGACACGATTCAGGGGCTGTTCATGCTCTCCATCGTCTGGATCGCGGTCGCGTTAGTGCTCTCAGCAGTCGGCGGCCTCGGGGCCGCGACCGCGTCGATGGGCGAGGCCCGGCCGGTGTTTCTGCAGCTCGGCAGCGATGTGTACACGCCGGCGTTCGTCATCTCGACGGCGGTCACCATCGCGTTCGGCGTGACGATGTTCCCCCAGATCAACCAGCGGTTCTTCATCGCGAAGTCCGACCGGGTGCTCAAGCGGTCGTTCGCGCTGTGGCCGGTGCTGGTACTTTTGCTGTTCGTCCCCGCGTTCATGCTCGGCGCGTGGGCGGCGGGGCTGCCGATCCAGGTCCCGGAGAACGCCAACGTGCTCCCGGTCCTGCTGAACGAGTACACGCCCGGGTGGTTCGCCGCGCTGGTGATCGCCGGCGCGATGGCCGCGATGATGTCCTCCTCGGACTCGATGCTGCTGTCGGGGTCGTCGTATTTCACCCGGGACCTCTACCGCCCGTTCGTCCGGCCGGACGCCTCCGAGCGCCGCGAGGCGTGGCTCGCCCGGATCGGCGTCGCCGTCTTCGCGACGCTGTCGTTTCTCGCGAGTCTGACCCGCCCCGGCACCCTGATCGAGGTCGGCGACACCGCGTTCTCGGGATTCGCGCTGCTCACGTTGCCCGTGCTCATCGCGCTCTACTGGCCGGGGACCACCCGCGACGGGATGCTCGCCGGCGTCGCCGTCCCGCAGGCGCTGTACCTGACCGTCGTGCTGTCCGGACAACTCCCGGTCGTGCCGGCGCTGCCCCGTACCGTCGCCGGCGGGTGGGACCTGGCGCTTGCGTTCATGGCACTGAGCGCGGTGCTGACCGTCGGCGTCTCACTGGTGACGGAGGCGAGCGCGGCGGCTGACGCGGACCGGTTCGCCGTCGAGGCGGACTGACCGCCCGGGAGGCCGTCGGCAACGACGACGCCGGGCCGGGAACTCTCGAAAGAACTAAAGCCGACGCCGCCCCCTGACCAGATGATGACGGCCGGCGCCACCCGGCGGCGACTCCGGCCCCGTGGCCGCCTGGCCACAGGGCCCGTGGTAGTAGGGGCGTGAGCCCCGCATCTCCCCCTTTCTGGCGACGTATCGATCGCTCAGTACCCACATGACCGACCAGACATGACACGAACACGGCACCTGCGATGGCACCGAACCCGAACGGACCGTCTCCCCCCGGGAGGGGGTGACCGACGATGAGCACCGGCGAGGCCGAGAACCGCGACCGCCTCGCGGGCGAGTACGACCCCGAGGCGGTCGAGCGCAAGTGGCAGGACCGGTGGGTTGAGCGCGGCGTCTACGAGTACGACGGCGACCCGTCGGTCGACCCCCACACCGTCTACAGCATCGACACGCCGCCGCCGACGGTCTCGGGGAGCCTGCACATGGGCCACCTCTACGGCCACACGCTGCAGGACTTCGCCGCCCGCTTTCACCGGATGGCCGACGGCCACGTCTTCTTCCCGTTCGGTTACGACGACAATGGCATCGCCTCCGAACGGCTCACCGAGCGCGAACTCGGGATCAATCACGGCGACTTCACCCGCCGGGAGTTCCAGGAGAAGACCCGCCAGGTCTGCCGGGAGTACGAGGCCGACTTCACCGAGGAGATGCAGAAACTGGCGATGTCCATCGACTGGTCGAACACCTACAAGACAATCGAGCCGCGCGTCCAGCGCATCTCCCAGCTATCCTTCCTCGACCTCTACGAGCAAGGCCGCGAATACCGCAAGAAGGCGCCGGCGATCTGGTGTCCCGACTGCGAGACCGCCATCTCCCAGGTCGAGATGGAGGGCGACGAGCGGGAGTCGTTCGAGAACGACATCGCCTTCGAGCTGGTCGAACCCGGCAGCGACCCGCCCGAGGACGCCGATCCCGACGTCGCGACCGACCCCGGCGACGACCTGGTGATCACGACCACCCGCCCGGAACTGCTGCCGGCCTGCGTCTCGATGTTCGTCCACCCCGAAGACGACAAGCGCGCCCACCTCGTCGGCGGGACCGCCCGCGTGCCACTGTTCGGCCACGAGGTCCCCATCTACGCCGACGACCGCGTCGACCGCGAAACCGGCACGGGCGTCGTGATGTCCTGCACTTTCGGAGACCAGACGGATATCGAGTGGTACCAGTCGTTCGACCTGGACCTGCGGGTCGGCATCGACGAGTCCGGGACGATGACCGACCTTGCCGGCGAGTACGCGGACATGTCGACCGCGGAGGCCCGCGAGGCAATCGTCGAGGACCTGGATGACGCCGGCGCGCTGCTGGACCGCCGGTCGATTACCCACTCCGTCCAGGTCCACGAGCGCTGCGAGGAGGACGTCGAGTACAGGGTCACGGAGCAGTGGTACGTCGAACTGCTCGACAAGAAGGATGAGTACCTGGAGGCCGGCCGGGAGATGGGCTGGTACCCCGAGAAGATGTTCACCCGCTACCAGCACTGGATAGAGGGCCTGGAGTGGGACTGGTGTATCTCCCGCCAGCGCGACTCGGGGATCCCGTTTCCCGTCTGGTACTGTGCGGACTGCGGCCACGAGGTGCTGGCCGACCGCGACCAGTTGCCGGTCGACCCGCTGGCCGACGACCCGCCGGTCGACGCCTGTCCTGAGTGTGGCGGCGAGCACTTCGAACCGGAGGAGGACGTCTTCGACACGTGGGCGACCTCATCGCTGACGCCGCTGATCAACGCCGGATGGGACTGGGACGCCGACGCCGGCAAGTTCACGTTCGACAATCCGGAACTCTACCCGGTGGACCTGCGTCCCCAGGGCCACGACATCATCAGCTTCTGGCTGTTTCACACCGTCGTCAAGGCCGTCGAGCACACCGGCGAACCGCCCTTCGACAGCGTGCTCATCAACGGATTCGTCCTCGACGAGAACCGCGAGAAGATGTCCAAGTCGAAGGGCAACGTCATCCTCCCGGAGACGGTCATGGAGGAGTACCCCATCGACGCCGTCCGCTACTGGGCGGCTTCCTCGTCGGTCGGCGACGATTTCCCGTTCCGGAACAACGAGATGACCCAGGGCGAGAAACTGCTGCAGAAGATCTGGAATGCCAGCAAACTCGTCGACGACCTCACGCCCGACGAGCGTCCCGCCGAACCCGCCGACTTGGAGCCGATCGACCGGTGGCTGCTGGCGAAACTCGACGACGCGGCCGAACGGCTCACCGACCACTTCGCCGACCACGAGTACGCGAAGGCCAGGGACCTCTTGCGGAGTTTCTTCTGGCACACGTTCTGTGACAACTATCTGGAGATAGCCAAACAGCGGGCCCGCGGCGGCGGGGACGCCTCTGCCGCGTACACGCTCGCGACCGCCCACGAGACGTTCATGCGGCTGTTTGCCCCGCTCTTGCCCCACGTCACCGAGGAGGTCTGGACGACAATGTACGGCAAGGGCAACGAAAGCATCCACCGCACCGACTGGCCGGATCCCCGGGGCTACGAGGCCGACCTGGACGCCGGCGAGACGGCCATGGCGGTCATCTCGGCGCTGCGCCGGTACAAGACCGACGCCGGCCTGCCGCTGAACGCCGACCTCGACCGCGTCGAGGTGTTCGGCGACGTCGCCAGCTTCGAGGAGGCCATCGCCGGGACGATGCACGTCGACGACCTCACAGTCCGGGAGACGACCCCGCAGATCGAGACCGCCGTCGCCGATGTCGACCTGGAGTACTCGCTGGTCGGCCCCGAGTTCGGCGAGCGGGTCGGCGACATCGAAGCCGCCATCGGCAGGGGCGACTTCGAGGTCGTCGAGGACCGCCTCCGGGTCGCCGGCGTCGAACTCGACCCGGAAATGTTCGAGATAGAGCGGGAGCGCCGCTACGAAGGCGACGGCGAGATGATCGAGACCGACGAGGCCGTGGTCGTCGTCCACTGACCGGCATCGCCATCACCCACTGACCGGCGTCGCCGTCGTCCACGACGGGCCCTCCGGCCACACCACCCCTCCAGCCACGCCACGCCCTCCGGCCATACCACCCCTCCAGCCACGCCTGACAGCCCGGCGTCGGGAAGCCGCGCCGCGCCGTCCGGCCGCCGGCCCGCCGGCCGGTCAATCGATCTGCAACCTGAGTTTCTCGATCCGGGTCGACAGCGCCAGGTACGTCGAAAGGAGCGTCAGCACGACCGCGCCCGCCGCAGCGAGTTCGTGCGGGCCGGCCCCCAGGGCGACCACCTCGCCGCTGCCGTGGAGCGGCCCGTCCGGGCCGAACGGCTCCGCAGGGACGAACGTGTGGTGGGGGCCGCCGACCACGGGGACGAAGTAGTCGACGACGTCGTTGAACCCGTACCACAAAAGCGCGATCCCCACCGCTCCCGTCGGGAACTCGGCGTACCGGTGGATCACGAACGCCTCCAGCACCATCGCGAGATGGGTCCAGAACAGCACGTTGTACATGACCGGGTGGAGATACGAGAAGTCCGACTTGAACGCCAGCAGCACGTACGGCGTCCAGAGGCCGAGTTTGATGGTGCCGAAGAACGCCAGCGCGTTCAGGTACTCGTTCGACCGGCCGAGTTTCCATGCCGCGAGCGACAGCGCGATGAAAAGCGTCGCGGCAGGGCTGTCCGGCACCACGGGCCAGGCGACCAGCGGTTCGACCGCGAACTGGCCGGTCACCAGCGGGTCCGACGCCGGAATCGGGTGGATGCCGTAGTACCAGAAGCCGAACGCCGTTCCGACGAGGTTCGTTGCGACGACCAGCCACGCGAGGTTCAGTCCCAGGTTCTCCAGCCACGCCGGCAGCGGCGCGACGTAGCGCGGCAACGGTTCCCGCTCGGGAAGGGCCTCCCCGGAGAGCAGGTCGTCGATGCTCGTGGGCGCGGGCATCGTCCTGTCGTCGGGTCGGTCGCGTTAATGCGTGTCGGTCGGAGTGCTCGGCGTCAGTTCGTCAGCGCGTGCCGGAGGTACGGGACGCCGCCGCCGACGAGCGCCGCCGGAATCATGCCGAGAACCGCCGCCACGAACGCGCCGCCGACCTGAAAACTCGTGCTCGTCCCGGCTCCGAGAGCGATCAGAATTGCCGCAAGCAGCCCCATCACGAAGAAGCCGAGCGCGCTCGCGATGCCGGCGGCGGCGGCGACGGTCCCGGTGTCGACGTTGAGCGCGTCGGAGATCCGGAGCCCGAACAGCGCGGCCAGCACCGGACCGGCCAGGACGACGACGGTGAAACTCGGCCACGATAGCTGTGCGTAGCTGGCCATCGCGTTGACGATCAGTCCGCCCAGTCCGAACCCCACTCCCACGAGCGCGAACGTCGCGACGGCGATCTTGATCTGGTCCACGACCGCCGCTCGCCGGAGTTTGTCGGTCAGTCCCGGACCGGTTGCCCGCTGCCCCTGGGCCGGCGGCGTGGGGGCCCCGCCGGGCGACTGCGGGTCCTCTCGGCCGGACGACTGCGGGGCTCGACTGCTCCCCGACCCGGTCGGCGACGACGGTGCCTGGTTCCCACCGGGTTGGCCCCCCGGCGACGGCGGACCCTGACTCCCGCCCGGCGACGGCGGACCCTGACTCCCGCCCGGCTGACCCCCTAGCGACGGCGGGGCCTGATCCCGTTCGGGCTGATCCCCCGGGGACCGCCGCTCTGGGCCGTTCCCTGGCTGGCCTCCCTGGGACGGCGGTTCCCGGTCGCCGCCTGGCCTTTCGCCTGACGAGGGCGGAGCTTCGTCCCGATCTGCCCCTTCGCCCGGGGAGGGCGATTGGTCGGTGTCGCCGGGCGACCGGGTCCGCTCCTCGTCGTCGCGTGGCTCATCCGGCCCCGTGTCATCGTCTCCGTTCTCTGACATCGATCCAGTCTGCATCGCCATTCCCAATAAAGGTTCGCGTTGCCGGGATCGGCGGGCACCGGAGCCGAACGGTCCCGCGGTGTCCGCATCGTCGACTTCGGGACGGCGACCGCCCGATCCGTCGTCCATCTCCGGGAACAACACCCGTAAGTGAACCCTCGCGAAACAGTCGCATATGGCAGCGGAAACCGATCTGGAAGAACTCAAGCGCGGGACGGAACTGGTCAAGCGCGGCTTCGCACGGATGCAGAAGGGCGGCGTCATCATGGACGTCGTCAACCGCGAGCAGGCCCGCATCGCCGAAGACGCGGGGGCAGTCGCGGTGATGGCCCTGGAGGCCGTCCCCGCGGACATCCGCAAGCGCGGCGGCGTCGCGCGGATGGCCGACCCCGCCGACGTCGAGGCGATCATCGACGAGGTGTCGATCCCGGTGATGGGCAAAAGCCGGATCGGTCACACCAAGGAGGCGGAGATCCTGGAGGCAGTCGGCGTGGACATGGTCGACGAGTCGGAGGTGCTGACCCCCGCCGACGACGCCTACCACATCGACAAGCGGGAGTTCACCGCGCCGTTCGTCTGTGGCGCCCGCAACCTCGGCGAGGCGCTGCGCCGCATCGACGAGGGCGCCGCCATGATCCGCACGAAGGGCGAGGCCGGAACCGGCGACGTCAACCAGGCGGTTCACCACCAGCGCAACATCAGAGGCGCCATCCGGAAACTGGAGGGCATGAGCCACGAGGAGCGGGAGGCGTGGGCTCGCGAGCACGAGGCCCCCGCCGAACTGGTGCACGAGACCGCCGAACTCGGCCGTCTACCGGTCGTCAACTTCGCCGCCGGCGGCATCGCCACGCCCGCCGACGCCGCGCTGATGATGCACCACGGCTGTGACG
>JAZKSB010000062.1:0-11161 GCA_036626315.1 Halobacteriales archaeon | reverse complement strand
CCACCTCGAAGATCGAGGACCTCATCGAGGAACTGGCGGAGGACTACACCGTCGTCATCGTCACCCACAACATGCAGCAGGCCGCACGCATCTCCGACCGGACCGCCGTCTTCCTGACGGGTGGAGAACTGGTCGAGTACGACGACACCGACAAGATCTTCGAGAACCCCGAGAGCCAGCGCGTCGAAGACTACATCACCGGGAAGTTCGGATAACCATGGCACGAAAGAGCTACCAGGAGCGACTCGACGAACTGCGCGAGGACGTCCTCTACATGAGCGAGGTCGTCCTCGAACGGCTGCGCGAGGGGCTGGACGCGCTCGAACGCAAGGACCGGGACCTCGCCCGCGAGGTCATCGAGGGCGACCACGAGGTCAACGAACTCTACCTCGAACTGGAGCAGGAGTGTATTAGCCTGCTGGCGCTGCAGCAACCCGTCGCCGGGGACCTCCGCTTTATCACCGCGTCGTTCAAGATCATCACCGACCTCGAACGCATCGCCGACCTGGCGACGAACCTGGGCGAGTACACCCTCGACGCCGAGCGCGACGTCTACCCAGACGTCGACATCCAGGCGATCGGCAGGTTCGCCGGCGAGATGGTCGAGGACGCCATGGCGACCTACGCCGACGAGGACGTCGACACCTGCTACGACGTCGCCGACCTCGACGACGAGATGGACGACCGCTGCGAGCGCGCCTCCGAGTTCGTCATCCGGGACCTCATCGAGTCCCAGGTCACCGGGGACAGTACCGAGGAGGAGATCGAGCGCCTGCTGGCAGACGTCTCGCGGCTACTTCTGACGATCCGGGACCTCGAACGGGTCGGCGACCACGCCGTCAACATCGCCGCCCGGACGCTGTACATGGTCGAGAACGACGACGAACTCATCTACTGACCGGGACGACCTTTGCCGGCCGGAGTCCGGACGCTTTTTCTCCGCCCGCCGCCTACCGTCGTCCGATGGCCCGGGGCATCTTCGAACTCGCCGGACTGGCGGCCACGCTGGCGCTGGCCGCGCCGGCGGCGCTGCTCGGCGTCGAATGGCTCGTCGCCGGCCGGCCGCTGGGCCTGGTCTTTCTCTCGCTGGCGGCGCTGATGGTCGTCGTCGAGGAGCACCTCGTGGGGCCACAAGATCTGCCCGGCCGGATCGTCGAGCGGGTCGTGGGTCGGGTCGTCGAGACGCCCGAAGAACAGGAGTGAGACCGACTCGACGGCGCGACCAAGACCGTGAAGACGCCACCGAGAGCCGCCGCCCGGTCAGTCCGCAATCTCGGCTTCCAGGGGCCGACCGTCATTCCGCGACCCCAGCGTCTAGGGGCCGGCCCTCAGTCCGCAATCTCGGCTTCCAGGGGCCGACCGTCATTCCGCGACCCCAGCGTCTAGGGGCCGGCCCTCAGTCCGCAATCTCGGCTTCCAGGGGCCGGCCGGTGGTCTCCTCGATAATGTCGTCGACGTCGCGGTCGGTCCGGGCGCCGGTCAGCACGACGTCCAGCGGGAGCGTGGGCGCGCCGTCGACGAGGTTCTCCATGAGCACGAGTCGCTCGCGGGCCCGCGACATTCCCACGTAGAACACCCGTCGCTCGTTATCGGTTAGCGTCGGCACCGGCGAGGTGGTCTTCGTGAACTCGTCGACGCCCGGGACGTCGATATCGTGCTGGCGGACGGTCGCCGCCATCTGCTCGACGACCTTCTCGGTGAGGTCTGTCGCGACGAAGACGTGGTCGGCCTCGCGGCCCTTCGCGGAGTGGATGGTGCCGACCCGCACCTGGTCGCGGTTCATGTCACGGTACTGCCCGGCGAAGTAGGCCTTCATCGTCTTCTGCTGGAAACTCGTGACCTTCCGGACCATCTCCGCCGCCGAGGCGGGCCCGGGCATGAACGGCGCGAAGTCCTCGGCGAACTCGGGGTCGAACGCGAGTTCGGTCCGGTCCTCGACGCCTTCCTCCTCCTCGCGGCGCTCGATGGCCTCGAACAGTTCCTCCCGGTCGTTGGTGCCGAACGTCGAATCGGCGAGCATGTTCGCCAGCCGCTGGACCTGGAGGCCGTCCAGTTCCCGGCCATCTTCGATGGCCTCTACCGCGTTCACGAACTGGTTCAGCCGGTCGGTCCACATCCGCTGGTCGGTCATCACCTGGAACGGCATGCCCTCGGTGATGAACTCGTCGATGAACCGGAACATCTGGTAGCGCGCCCGAAACAGCACCATGATGGTGCCCTCGGGGTCCTCCTGAACGGTCCTGCGGACGTTCCGGACCAGATCCAGCATCGACGGCCTGCGGATGGCCTCGACGCTGCCGCCCTCCTTTCGGGGCGAGAGGTTCTTCTCCTGGCGGACGTCGATGTGACTGACCATCCGCTGGACGACTTTCAGGATGTCGCTGGGCAGGCGGTGGGAGGTGTCCAGGATCACGCTCTGGCCGCCCTCCTCGAGCAGGAGCTGGGGGTCGGCCCCCTGCCAGGCGTAGACGACCTGGTCGTCGTCGCCGGCGACGAGCACCTTGTCCACGTGGGGTTTCCACTCCCCGTAGACGTCGTACTGCAGGGTGGTGATGTCCTGGAACTCGTCTATGACCAGGTAGTCGACCTGTGGGACGAGCGACCGCTGTTTGACCCGTTCGAGCATGTCCGCAAAGCCGACCAGTTCGTGATCGCCCTTGTAGCGGCGCCACGCCCGGATGGCCTCGGGGACGTCGAACCGGTCGTCGTCGCTTGGCCAGGTCGGGGTGTACTTGTTGCCCTCCTGGGCGTTCGGGTCGATGTCCGGAGGAAGCCGGGCCTTCTCGTCGTTCCACTGGAAGGGGACGTCGTACCAGTCGGCGACGTCCCGGCGGGTCCGCTGGAGCCACTGGCTGGTGGCGATGATCTTGTTGCCCAGGGTCGTCGAGCGGGCGGTTCGGCGGGCCGCCCCCTCGTACTCGTCCTCGAAGGGGAGGCCGTACTCCTCGCAGAACTCCTCCTTGTCGGACTCGTCGACGACGTCGCCCCGCGAGAGGTTCAGCAGGTCGTAGGCCTTTGCGTGCATCGTGGAGACGTTACCCCGCAGCGAGCGCGGGCTGACGTCGAGTCGCTCGGCCAGGCGCTCGCGGACCTCGGCGGCGGCGGCGCGGGTGTAGGAGACGAGCAGGACGTCGTTCACTTCGACGTCGTCGTCGAGGATCTCCTCCACCCGGTCGAGCAGAGCCGTCGTCTTGCCGCTGCCGGGCCCGCCGAACAGGCGCGTCACGTGCTCCTCCGAGACGGTCATCAAACAGTTTCAGGCGCCCCACTCCCATAAGCGCCCCGGAATTGTCGCGAGAAACCACGACACGATTCCGCGGAACTGCCGGGGGGACCGCGCCAGGCGACCACGAGCGAGGGCGGCGCAACCGGCACAGTCCGGTCGGCGCTCCCGCCCCGACCGGTCGTCCTTCAGGCGTTTGCGGGCGTGAGGTCGGCGTTTATGACGACCAGGTAGTAGTCCCCCTGGTCCAGGGTCACGGTTCTGGTGACCGATTCGACGTCGGTGACCGTGCTGCCGGCGACCGCCGAGAAGTCGTCCTCGCCCTCCGACTCTTCCAGCGTCCGGAACTCCCCGGCGGTCAGGATGTAGGCGTTCACAGCCGTGCCCTCAAGGACCTCCACCGCGTATTCCACCTCGTGTTCGCGTCGGAGGGTGAACTCCCAGCCGACGTAGTCGTTCGGTTCGAGGTCGTCCCGGTCGGCGTCGACCAGCGTCTCGCTCTCGCCGGACTCGGCGTCCGTCGCGATCAGCGACGTCTCGACCTCGACGGGGTCACGGCTCTCGCCGAGACACCCGGCCAGCGAGACTGCGGTCGCGACGCCGACTCCGAGCAGGAAATCCCGGCGGTGGATGTCTGATCGCGGGCGAGAGATGGGGGATCTATCGGTCATTGTCAGTCTATCTCGGATTCTGCTGGTACGGTATTGAGCACCGTCGACCGTTCTCAGACGGTGATAACCCCGCCGGGACGACGGCTGTCGGACCCGGTTGCCTCGACCGGCAACGGGGCGATGATCCGGACGGAACCGGACCGACGAACGGGCTGGGACCGGGACGGCGAGGGACGAAACGCCGAACCGGCCGGAGCCAGCCAGCGGGAACGAGGTTCGGACCCGCTATCCGGCCGGAGGAGCGAAGAAAACGGTTTGCTAGCGACGCCTAGTTGTTTCGAGGAGAGCGCGCCTCCCGGACGTCGCTTCCGTCGCGGATCTTGTCCTCACACTCCGGGCAGACGCGCGGATTGTCGACGCCTCGAGGGGTGAAAACGCGAGCGTACGCCTCCGTGACGAAAGCTCCGCAGTTCTGACATTCAGGCATTTTGCTACAGCGAAACAAGCCAATTTATCTGTATTAATTCTATCGAAACCATGAGAGAATGGCCGATTCGACCGGTCGGACAGCGGGATGAACTGCCGTCAGGTCGTGGTCCGACTCCTCACTCCGGGGTCCAGCCACAGACCGAGCATCGGGCTGCGCCGAGTTTGTGAAGACTCCCGCACTCCGGGCACTGCTTTTTGTTGTGGTCGCGCTGCCAGCCCACCGGTTCGGGGTCGTGACCGCGCCGCGAGAGGAATTCGTCGAACAGGTCGTCGCCGGACTCCGGGGCGGACGCCATACGGGTCATGGTATGACACAACAACACATAAAGTTGCGGGTCCGACAGCCGCGTCCGTCGGATCGGAGTCGGATGCGCCGGCGGCAGTCAGGCGTCGACGTCGTGATCGGGGTCGTCCTCGACCGCACGCTTCATCGAGTCCCGGCGGGCCTTCGCGTCGCGGCCGGTCGCCTCGAGCAGAAAGTCGTTTTTCGCGTCGACGGCCTCCTGGGCGGCCTCCAGTTCGTCGGGGCCGAGTTCGGTCGGGTCCCGCTCGACGAACTTGACGCCGAGTTTGTCCTTCTTGCCGTCGTACTCGACGGCGCCGGCGACGACGTGCTCGAAGACGGGATTGTCGGGCTCCTCGATGACGAAGAGGTCGCTCCCCTTGTACTCCTGGGTGCCGGCGACCGGGCCGAAGTACTCCTCGACGGTCGCTTTCATGTCCGGGATCCGCTCTTCGAGATACTCGCCACGGCGCATCTTGTACTCCTTCATAGGCCAGGAGTTCGGCAGGGCTGGACTTACGGCTTTCGTCCACGGGTCGACGTGAAAACGGGTGCCTACCGCTCGCGCTCAGCGAGGTACGCCCGCTGGCACTGCGGACAGCTGTCGCCGCCGCGCAGCGATGGGGTCCAACTGTCGTCGACGAATCCGCAGTTCGGACAGTACACCTCGGCGTCGACGTCCGCCCGCATCGACGGTTCGGCCGGCTCGTCCTCGGGCCCCTGGTCGGCCGCCGCGGAGAGCGCCTCGGCGGGATCGACGGGGTCGGGCGCCTCGTCTGCGGCCGGCGACGTCGGGCCGGCGGCCCCGGGATCGTCCGGTTGGCCGGCGGAGACGGGCTCGCTGGACGGCGCTTCGTCGTCCTCGCCGGGAGCGAGGATCTCCACCTCGTTGGTCTCCTCCGGTGGAACGACGTCGTCGTCGGGAGTCGCCTGGGGCTCGCCGGCATCATCTGGAATCGCCTGGGGCTCGCCGGCATCATCTGGAATCGCCTGGGGCTCGCCGGCGTCATCTGGAATCGCCTGGGGCTCGCCGGCATCATCGGCGCGGTCGCCGGTCCCGGTCGCGCCACCGGAGGCCCCGTCGGGCCCGCGTTCGGCGTCCGCGCCGGAGCGGCCAGGCTGGCGGTCTCCGGACGGATCTGGCGCACCGTCTCCGGCCCCGCGGCCCCCGGACGGGTCCGCCCCGGCGGCGGCGGTCCCACGATCGCCTGCCGGATCCGCTCCGGCGTCGTCCGCTCGGGACCCGCCGGAGACGTCTCCGGTAGTCCGCCCCTCGACCGGCGACTCGTCGCGGTCGGCCTCGGGCCAGGGACGGGACTCGATGTCCGCAGTCTCGCCGTCGGGAGTTCCCGGGTCGGGCCACTCGTCGCCGTCGTGGTCGTCCTCGGCGTCCAGGATGACGGCGCCGTCGTCGCCGTCGCCTGCAGCGTCGTCAGCGTCCGCCGTCGAACCGTCGACGACCGTCCGTTCGCCGGTTTCGGCGTCCTCGATGATCGCCGCGTCGTCCTCGGCGGGCCCCTCGGCGCCGTCGGCGTCCGCCCCTTCGTCCCCCTCGTCGAGGGATTCGAGGGCCGTGACCTCGACGTTCTCGCCCAGGACCTCCCTGGCACCGCACCGCTTGCACTCCTTGTACTCGCGGACGGTGGTGACGACCTCCGCGTCGCTCTCCTCGCGCTCGCGTTCGATCCGGGGCTCGCTCCAGGCGTGCCCCAGCACGGTGCACCTGAGGCCCATCGCCGGATTCTTTCGGTCCTGCGCGTAAAAGGGTACGGGTCCGCGGAGTCGGCCCGTCTGCCGGTCGTCCGACGCACGGCGGACGCCGGGAACCCGCCGAGGGGAAACGGTAAGGGGGTGCCGGCGCAAGTTGCGGCCGATGCGCGCACGGCGCGAGTTCCGCGACCGCGACGACGTCGACATCGCGGTGCTGGACGCCCTCGTCGATCGGGGCGAGGAAGGGGCGACCGTCTTCGAACTGCGGAGCCACGTCGACGCCGACATCGACGAGATCGAGGCGGCGCTCGCCCGCCTCAAGCGCGACGATCTCATCGACGTCGACGGCGGCGGCGATCGGCCCACGGTCCTCCCCGCCGAGCGAGCCGTGCCCGACCGGCCCCGGGCCGACCCCGAGCCGTCGATCATAGAGCAGATCCGGGAGCGACTCCCGTTCTGACCGGGACGGATCCGCTCGGCTTTTGCGCCGGCGGCGACGATTGTCGAGCGATGACCGTCCTCGAATCCGTCCACGCCGACCACGGCGCCTCGTTTCTGAATCGGTCCGGCCGCCGGGTGGTCGAAGACTACGGGCGACCGGCCCGGGCGGCCCGCGCCGTCCGTAACGCGGTCGGCACCATCGAGTTGGGTTTCGCCGTCGTCGTCGCGACCGGCAGGGACCGCGTCGCCGTCGTCGACGACGCCGTCACGAACAGCGTGCCCGGCGCCGACCCCGCCGACGCCGAGGGCGAGGGGTGCTACGCCCTGGTGCTCGACGACGAGGGCCGGATCGACGCCGACCTGTACGCCTTCAACGCCGGCGAGCGCCTCCTGTTGTTCGGGCCGCCCGGCAAGGGGGCGTGGCTCGCTGAGACGCTCGAATCGACCGCCGCCGGCCGGAACGCGACCGTCGAGGTCGCCACAGACGAGTTCGCAACCTTCGGGCTGGTGGGTCCGGACGCCGCGGGGAAGGTCGCCGGAACGCTCCACGGTGCCCGGACGCCGTCGTCGCCGCTGTCGTTCGTCCGCGGAGACCTCGACGACGTCGGCGTGACCGTCGTCGCCGGCGAGGGGTTGACCGGCGAGCGCGAGTACTTGGTCGTCGCGGGCGCCGGGGACGCCGAGCGGGTGTTCGAGACGCTGCTGGTCCGGGGCGACAACGCCGCCCCGTTCGGCTACCGGACCTGGGAGACGCTCACCCTGGAGGCGGGCACGCCGCTGTTCCCTGCCGAACTACGGGGCCGCTCGCCGGCGACCGTCGGCCTCGAATCCGCCGTCGCCGGCACCGGGGCAGGCCCCGCAGGCACGGAGGGCGACGAAACACGCGACGCCGACAGGCGACTCGTCGCCCTCCGTCCGGAGGTGGTCCCGCCGGCCGGCGCCGGCGTCTTCTCCGGCGACACCGGCGTCGGCGAGATCACACGGGCCGCCGAGAGCCCGACGCTCGGCGAACCCGTCGCGCTGGCGGTCATCCACGACGCGGTCGCAGACTCGGGCGGAAACGAGAAGCGAAACGGCGCCACGGATCTGACCGTGCGGGTCGACGGCGAAGCCGTCGCCGCCGAAATCGTCACGCGACCGCTTGTCGATGGATCGGTCCGGTCGGGGCGGTTGCCCACTGCCGAGTGAAACGCCCGACAGCGAGGGGCGGGTGCCTGCCCGCAGCACTCGGTCGACGGTGTCGCCGCAGCGGGTACTGAAACGCCCGACAGCGAGGGCCGGACTTCCCGCCCGGCGCCCGGCGAACGCCGGCCGGTCCCCCGGCGACGCCTCACCGCGACAGCAGTCGGCGCAAATGCTCCCGCGAGAAGAAGGAGGTCGGTCGATCCATGTGGACGCCGATCTCCCCCGAGAGCACCCGGAGGCCGACCCGCTGGACCGGTTCGGGCAGCGAGTACGCCCGCCGCAGCCACCGACCCAGGCGGATCTCCGTCCCCAGGTCGTCGCGCCAGGCCTGCTCGTACGCCTGCAGGGTCGCCGGCGCCGCCGGATCGATCTCGCTGACGGCGTGGTCGGCGGCGGTCATGCCGTAGACGATGCCGCCGCCGGTGAACGGCTTGGTCTGGGCGGCGGCGTCCCCGAGCAGGAACCCCCGCCTGGCGGTCACCCGCTCGGGGGGACCGACCGGGATCGGCCCCGCACGCAATCGTTCGGTCCCGACGCCGTACCCGTCGGTGAGGTCCGCCAGCATCGTCCGGACGCTCCGGTCGTCCTCGGGGGGCAGCGCGAGACCGTACTCCACGCCGGCCTCGCCGCGGGGGATCCGCCAGGCGAAAAACCGCGGCGCGGTCAGGTGGACGTCCACCCGGTCGCCGTGGTCCGGCTCCGGGGCAAACGCCAGCACGCCCCGCAACAGTTCGTCCGGTTCCGGCAGGCCCAGTTCCCGTCGCACCAGCGAGGTCGGGCCGTCCGCGCCGGCGACCATCCGTGCGGACGCCGTCTCCGTGCCGTCCGGCCTCTCGACGGTCAGTGCCACGTGGTCGTCGTGCTCGGAGACGCCGGTGACGGCGTGACGTTCGCGGATCTCCGCGCCAGCCGCCTCCGCCGCCGCGGCCAGCAACCGGTCCAGGCCGACCCGGTCGACGACGTTCGAGACGACCTCCTGCTTGTAGAACGGGTACGCGCGGCTGTCGGGGCCGCCGACGTGAAATCGGGCGCCGTAGATCTCGTTTTGCAGCAGCGCCTCCCGGGGAGTCGCCCCGCCGCCGTCGAACCCCGCCGGGACCGTCTCGGGCGTGAACGACCAGAGGTCGCGGCTGACGTGCCCCGAGCAGGCCAGCGGCGTCCCCACCTCGCCGCGCTCGAAGACGACGACGTCGTATCCATCCTCGGCGGCCCGGCGGGCGAACCGCGACCCCGCCGGTCCGGCGCCGACGACCGCGAAGTCGTGCATCGGTGTCTGCTTCCGAATGCAGCGACAAATGCCTTGCCGGTTGGCGGCGTCGAACGGACGTCGGCGGCCCCCACCTGTATGCCCGTCACCTTTTGTGCGCCGGCGCCCCACGGGCATTCATGGCCGAATACGAGCCCGGCGTCTGCAACATCGGGCGGGACGAACAGCGGATGCGGTTGCGGACCGGCCTGGCGTCGTTCGCGGTCGGGGTCGCGTACACCGCGTGGGTGATCGCAAGCGGTCGGCCGCCGGCGTATCTGCTGGGGACGTTCGCGCTGGCGACCGGCGGCTTCCTCGGGTACGTCCAGTATCGTCTGCAGTTCTGTGCCGCGTTCGGCGCGATGGCCCGGTACAACCTCACGGGGTCGGGCGGCGAGGAGGGCACCGTGCTGGAGGATGAACTCCACCGGAAGGACCGCCGCCGTGCACTCGAAATCGTCGCCTACTCGCTGGGACTGGGGCTGGCGACGACGCTGTCGGTGTACGCCCTGTTCCTCTGGCCGGCGTCGCCGCTTGCCTGAGGCAGGTCGGGGCCCATCGGGGAACCCCGTCCAGCCTGCCCCGGCCCCGCCACCGGCGTCAGTCGTCGTCGGCGGTCGGGGCGTCGGCCTCGGGTTCGTCGCTGCCGGGGCGCTCGCGGTCGGCCCGCGGACCCGCGAGGTCGACGTCGGGAAGCAGGTCCCGGAGATACCGGCCCGTGTAGCTGTCGTCCTCGCGGGCGAGTTCCTCCGGCGTGCCGGCGGCGACGACCTCCCCGCCGTGTTCGCCGCCCTCCGGGCCGAGGTCGATCACGTGGTCGGCGTTTTTCACCAGGTCGAGTTCGTGCTCGATGACGACGACGGTGTTGCCCCGCTCGGCAAGCCGGTGGAGCACGTCGATGAGTTTGCGCTCGTCCTCGGGATGGAGGCCGGTGGTGGGTTCGTCGAGCAGGTACAGCGTGTCGCCGCTGTCCTGCTTGCCGAGTTCCTCCGCGAGCTTGATCCGCTGGGCCTCCCCGCCGGACAGCGTCGTCGAGGGCTGGCCGAGTTTCATGTATCCCAGGCCGACGTCCTTGAGCAGTTTCAGCCGGCGGCGGATGCCCGTATGCCCCTCGAAGAAGTCGTGCGCCTCCGCGACGGTCATCTCCAGCACGTCGGCGATGGTCGCCCCCTTGTAGGTCACCTCCAGGGTCTCGTCGTTGTACCGGTCGCCGCCGCACTCCTCGCAGGGGACGTGGACGTCGCTCAGGAAGTTCATGTCTATCTTGACGGTCCCCTGGCCGCCACACTCCTCGCAGCGGCCGCCTTTGACGTTGAACGAGAACCGCCCCTTCTCGTAGCCGCGCTGTTTGGCGAGTTTCGTCTCCGCGAACAGTTCCCGGACGTGGTCGAAGACGTTGGTGTAGGTCGCGGGATTCGACCGGGGCGTTCGACCGATGGGCGACTGGTCGATCAGGCGGACGTTCTCGATCGCCTCGACGCCCTCGATGCGGTCGTGGTCGCCCGGTTCGACGCTGGTATTGTCGTTCATCTCGCGGGCCAGCCCCTTGTACAGCACCTCGTGCATCAGGGTGGACTTGCCCGACCCCGAGACGCCGGTGATGGCGGTGAACGTTCCCAGCGGGAACGGGACGTCGACGTCGTCGAGGTTGTGCTGGCGGGCGCCGACGACGGCGAGGTGGCCGTCGGCGTCCCGGCGCCCGTTGGGGACCGGAATCACCCGCCGGCCGGCGAGGTAGTCGCCGGTGACCGACGCCTCGCTGTCGGCGACGTCGTGCTGGTCGCCCTGCGCGACGATCTCGCCGCCGCGCTTGCCCGGCCCCGGCCCGAGGTCGATGAGGTGGTCGGCCCGGCGCCAGGTCTCCTCGTCGTGCTCGACGACCAGCAGCGTGTTGCCGAGGTCGCGCAGTTCCTCCAGGGTGTTCAGCAGGCGGTCGTTGTCCCGCTGGTGGAGGCCGATGGAGGGCTCGTCGA
>JAZKSB010000061.1:0-11203 GCA_036626315.1 Halobacteriales archaeon | reverse complement strand
CGTAGTCGTACTCGATGTCCTCGCCGGCCAGCGGGTGGTTGAAGTCCACGCGGGCCCGGCCGCCGATGATCGTCTCCAGGTGGCCCTCCTGGCCGTCGACCTGGACGTGGGCGCCGGGGTAGCGGTCGTCCTCGTCGATCTTGTCGGCGCTGACGGTGCGGACCTGCTCCTCGTCGTACTCGCCGAACGCCTCCGCGGCGGGGACGGTCACCGACTCCTCGTCGCCGACTTCCTTGCCCGTCAGGTCATCCTCGACGGGGCCGAACAGGTGGCCCGCGCCGATCACAAGCGTCTGTGGCTCGAAGGTCTGACCCTCCTGGTCGACGCCCTCCTCTTGGGCGACCTCGGGGTCGGTCGTGTCCACCAGCGTCCCGTCCTCGACGGTGCGGGCGGTGTAGGCGAGTTTCACGAAGTCGCCGTCCTGCAGTCCCTCGGGATCGGACTCAGCTTCCGTCTCCCCGGTCTCCGCCTCCGCTTCCGTCTCCTCTGCCTCCGTCTCCACTTCCGTCTCTTCAGCCTCCAATTCTACTTCAGTCTCCTCGGGTGTCGCCTCGTCCGGCACCGCCTCGGCGTCGGCGGGGTCGTCCTCGGGTGCATCGTCCTCGGGCTCCTGGTCACTCATACCTCGATGGAGGCCCGTTCGTGCCTTAAGGAGCACGGTTCTGCCCCACCGTGGGCTCCCGCCGCGGGGAATGGCCCGACCCCGATCCCTTTGTGCGTTCGCTCCGACGGCCGTCCATGGACGCCGTTCGGCGAGGTGGCCGGCGATGAACCGCGCGATCCCGTACGTGCTCGCCGGGGTGGGGCTCGTCGGGGGGCTGGCTCTGCTCCTGTTCGCCCCGTTTCCGGTGACGGGATTGAACTATCTCGTCGGCGGTGCCGGGCTCGGAATTTCGATCGCCAGCGTCGCCTACCTGATCGCTGAGGGGAGCGCCCCCGGCAACCGTGGCCCGGACTTTTGAGACCGGTGCCCGCACGGTTTCGCGGCCGAGCGCACCGCTTTTCACACGGGCCCCCCTCCGGCCCCCCATGTACGAGGTCGAACTGAAGGTGCGGGCCGACCACGAGGCCGTCCGGGACCGCCTGGCCGAGCGCAGCGTCGAGCGGGTCGGAGCGGTCCGGCAGGTCGACACCTACTACGGGGCGCCCCACCGCGACTTCGGGGAAACCGACGAGGCGCTCCGGGTCCGCCGGGAGACTCAGGAGGGCGGCGACCCCCGCCACGAACTCACCTACAAGGGCCCGAAGGTCGACGCCGACTCGAAAACCCGCCAGGAGCACGAGACCGGCGTCGACGATCCCGATGCGGTCGACGCGGCGCTGCAGGCGCTGGGGTTCGACCCGGTCGCCACCGTCGAGAAGGACCGGGAGCGCTACCGGATCGGAGAGTACGCGGTCGCTCTGGACGCGGTCGACGGACTGGGCACGTTCGTCGAGGTCGAGCGGGCGGCGGCGGAAAACGAGATCGAGGCCGTCCGGGAGGGCGCCGCAGACCTGCTGGCGGACCTCGGGCTGGACCCCGGCGCCGGCATCCGGACGTCCTACCTCGGGCTATTGCTCGCCGACCCGGAGTAGCGCCCGTCGGTCGTCCCTGCGGCTCCCGCGTCGGTCGGCTTCAATTCGGCTCCCCGGGCGTTGACTCCCCGAGGTAGACGCCGACGGCCAGAAGCAAACTGATGACACCGATGATTATCAGCATGACCGAGACGGTGGTGACGACCGCCCCCCCGACGCCGATCCCGATCAGGCCGAGGAACACGCCCACGGCGCTGATCGTCGCCAGCGTGCGCGCGCTGAACGTCGACTGCTGTACTGAAGCCATCTCACTCTCAAGATGCGCGGCCAGCGAAATGAATCCTTCCTCGGATCGTGCGCTGCGACCCCACCTCGCGGCGCCCGGCGGGCGACGCCGGACGGGGGCCGTCATACCGGCGGCACCAGTCGGAACAACAAGTACGCGGCCACGGCCGCGATAGCGGGCACAACGTTCTGCAGCAGGAGCACGCGCGCTGTGGTCGACGGATCGAAAAGGTCCTCGGCGTCCGGCAGGTCCTCTGGAACCTCCTCGCCCATCTCCGGGACGGGCCCCTCGCCGGCCGCTTGCGACGCCGCCGAGGTCGCCTCCCCGTCGGGGTTGGGGTCGCCGACGGTAGGCACGCCTTCCTCCTCGGACTCGGCGGCCAGCGCGCCGACGGAGACGCCGCCCTCCGCCGACCCGGCGACGGCGTCGGAGGCGGTCACCGTCCGGGTGGCCCGTCCCCACCCGAGACCGAGGATGCTCATCGTCGCGACGACGACGAAACTCGCCGGGATGCCGAGCCACGACAGCGCCGTTATCAGCGACGCGCTGACGAGTTCGACCACCAGCGCCGCCAGGATGGGCAGTTCAGTCAGGTCGTTGCCGACCGTGTCGAGCGTCCGCCGGCCGATGGTCAGCGCGCCCAGACCGATGGCGCCGCCGCCCAGCAGCAGGCCCCAGGTCATCGACAGCGCGTCGTTGCCGACCAGCGGGGCGACGGCGTTCGCGACGTTGCTCGCGCCCGCCGAGAAAGCCATGTAACAGCCGATGACGACGACCAGCGCGGTCCCCAGGACCTCCCGTCGGGTGCTGCCGGGACCCAGACCGACGCGGGGGACGGTCCCCGAGCGGTCGACCGAGAGCAGCGGCCCCTCCGTGCTCGCGACCGCGAAGGTGGCGACCAGCCGGGGGTATGCGTACCGGCCGATCACGCCGCTCACCCAGAACGCCAGCACGGGCGCGACCAGCCACCACGAGACGATGCGGCCCATCCACGCCCAGTCCAGCGATCCGGTGGCGATCCCCAGCCCGGCGATCGCGCCGACGGCGGTCATCGACGTCGACGCAGGGACCCCAAACAGGTTCGAGACCAGAAGCGCCAGTCCGATGAAAAACAGGACGACGATCGACACCCACATCGAGAACAGGCTCGACGGCACCAGTTCCCCGCCCAGCGTCCGGACGACGTTGCGCCCGACCGTCCAGCCGCCCAGCATGGCGAACGCGGCCATCAGCGCCCCGGCGGCGAGTTTCGAGACCACGCCGCTGCCCACCGCCGGGCCGAACGCGACGCCGGTGCTGGAGCCCCCGATGTTAAAGCCGACGAAGGCCGCGACGACGACCCCGCCGGCCAGCAGTACCGATTCCACGGCTATCGGACAGTACCGGACGGCGGAGATAAACGCTGACGGTTTGGGACGACCCCCGAAGAGGTCAGCGTGGCGAGCGACCCCCGGCAGTTCCGTCCGGTCCGCCCGTTGCCCGCCAGCAAACACCCCGCGTGCCGGGGCCGGGGGGTTTACGCCACCTGGGGGCGGACCTGGGGCCATGTTCCCGGAGTTCGAAGTCGTTCCCGCCGTCGACGTCCAGGACGGCGAGGTCGTCCAGCTGGTGCAAGGCGAGCGCGGCACCGAAAAGCAGTACGGCGACCCGATCGAGGCCGCCGAGGGATGGGTCGAGCAGGGCGCCCGAACCCTCCATCTGGTCGATCTGGACGGCGCCTTCGAGGGAAAGCGCGAGAACGCCGTCCCGATCGAGCAGGTGCTCTCGGCGGTCGACGTCGACGTGCAGGTCGGCGGGGGCATCCGCACCGTCGCCGACGCGCGGGGCCTGCTCGCCCGGGGGGTCGACAGGGTGATCCTCGGGACCGCGGCGGTCGAGGACCCCGAGATCGTCGAGCGGGTGAGCGAGGACTACCCCGAGGGCGTCGTCGTCAGCCTCGACGCGAAAGACGGCGAAGTCGTCATCTCGGGCTGGACGGAGGGCACAGGCCTCGACCCGGTGGACGCCGCGGCCCGCTACGAGGAACTCGGTGCCGCCGGCATCCTGTTCACAAACGTCGACACGGAGGGCCGCATGGAGGGGGTCGCCGTCGACCCCGTCGAGCGACTCGTCGAGGCCGTCTCCGTGCCCGTCGTCGCGAGCGGCGGCGTCGCGACCATCGACGACGTGCGGGCGCTGCAGGACGCGGGCGCGGCAGCCGTGGTGGTGGGGTCGGCGCTGTACGAGGGGGCGTTCACGCTGTCGGAGGCACTGGACGCCGTCTAAGCCGGCGGCACGGAGGTCAGGCAGTTCGACCGCCACGGGAGTCACACTTACTGCTCGCGCCGAAAGATCGCGGTTCCGAGACGCATTGCGTCGGCGCCGAACACCGACGCGCCGGCGGCCAGACTCAGCACCGACACCAGCAACACCAGCCAGAACGGCAGCGAGTGGCCAGCCGCCAGCCGGAACGCGGCGGCTGCGACGACGCCGGCGACGACGAGGGCGCCCGCCGCGGCCCGAAGCCTGGGCGGCGGCGTCACCCTCGCCCACCTCCCGGTCCCGGCGCGGGCAGACGTGGTTCCTGTCGGTGTCGGCTCCGCGACCGGTCGCGGGCGAGCAGGGCCCCGCCAGGCGATGCGACGGAGCGGCTTCGTGAAACGAGTGCGAACCGAACCATGGGATTCCCTCCGTGGAAGAGCGCCCCCGCCAGCGTTTGCTCCGCCGGCAGTTCGCGAACGCAACAGCGGCGAGCGGGAGCACTACGTTTCGACCTCGGGACGCGTGAACGTTAAGCGCGACCCATGGGCGCACCGAAAGTGAAACCGGCGGAGCCGACAGTCCGTGCGGTGGCGTGACACGGCAGGAAACCCACGTCACCGAGACCCCGGACACGGCAGGAAACCCACGTCACCAAGACTCCGAGGCGGAATCTCCTTGTACCCCGCTCCCCATCGTTTCGCCATGACCGAGCGGACGGCGGCGGTCACCCGCGAGACTGCCGAGACGGCGGTGAGCGTCGCACTCGACATCGACGGCGACGGTGAGGCGGGGGTCGACACCGGCGTCGGCTTCTACGACCACCTGCTGGAGTCGTTCGCCAAACACGGCCTGTTCGACCTGACCGTCGAGTGCGACGGCGACCTGGCGGTCGACGAGCACCACTCCGTCGAGGACGTCGCCATCGTCCTCGGGGAGGCGTTCGACGAGGCGCTGGGCGACCGCCGCGGCATCGTGCGGTTCGCCGACCGGACGGTGCCCATGGATGAGTCCCGCGCGACGGTGGTCGTCGACGTCTCCGGCCGGCCGTATCTCCGGTTCGAGGGGTCGTTCTCCCAGGAGCGGGTCGGGGAGTTCACAACCGTGCTCGCGCGCCACGTCCTGCGGTCGCTTTCCGAGCACGCGGGATTGACCGTCCACGCGAGCGTGGACGGCGACAACGCCCACCACGAGGTCGAGGCGCTGTTCAAGGCCGCCGCGCGGGCGCTTGACGACGCCACCCGGATCGACGACCGGCGAAGCGACGCGCCGAGCACGAAAGGGGAACTGTGATGAGCGACGACGGCTCGCTGTTCGACGAGATCATGGCGAAGTTCGAGAGGTCGCCCAGCCAGCAGGCGGTCATCCGCCTGCTGCTGGAGCGGGGCTTCTCGGTCAGCGACGAGGGGCGGGTCGTCTCCGGCGACATCGAGATCCCCAACACCCAGATCGCCCGCGAGATCGGCGTCGACCGCCGCGTGGTCGACTCGACCACGGACGCAATTCTCGGCGACGAGCGGTTGCGCCGCATCTTCCAGAACATCTCCCAGATCCCGAGCCTGATGGACCTGGCGCCCGTGCTGGACCTGACCGTTCTGACCGTCGAGCCCTACGACGCCGACGAGGCCGGCATCGTGGCGACGGTCACGACCCTGCTGGCCGACCGGGGGATCTCCATCCGCCAGACGATAAGCGAGGATCCGGAGTTCACCGAGGAGCCGCGCCTGTACGTCGTCGTCGAGGAATCGCTGCCCGGCGACCTCATCAACGAACTCCGGGAACTGGAGTTCGTCCGGAAACTGGAACTCCAGTAGCCGACGGTCGCCGGCACCTCCCCCGCCGCAGCGTGCCGGGGACCGGGATCGGGCGGGTGATCTGTCAACGTTCGGCCCAATCATTTATTGCCGACGGAAAACTGGTATTTTACCAGCAAATCCGCCGGGAAGGCGGTCCTCTCTACCGATGGCAATGGAGCGTTACACGATGACCGGGGAGCGGCCCGTCGAGGTGCTGCTGGCGGGTTCCGACCCCGACTACCTCCAGCGGGTCGCCAGCAGTGTCACCGAGGACGGCATCGAGGCCCACACCGTCGCCACGACCGACCCGGAGGCCGCCATCGCCCGCCTGAACGAGGACTCGGTCGACTGTCTCATCGCCACGTACAACCCCAGCGCCAACGAGGGGTTGCCGATCCTGGAGTACCTGCGCGACGACTCCGTCGAGGTGCCGGTCATCCTGCTGCCCAGCGGCCCGACGACGGTCGTCGTCAGCGAGAACCTCGTCGTCGACGTCGCGTCCGTGTTCACCCGGGAGGAGGCAGTCAACGGCCACGACAGCGCGGAGGTCGGCCTCGACGCCGACGTCGTCGTTGACGCCGTCGAGAAGCGCCAGGCGAGCAAGGCCGCCCAGCGGCGTCGCGGCCTCGAACGGGCGACCGAGTCGGTCGCCCGCGACCTCGCGGAAGCCGACGAGCGCGAAGAGGTCGACCGCACCCTCGTGGAGGGAATGACCGACACCGAGGAGATAGACGGCGCCTGGCTGGCCGATGTCGACGGCGAGGAAATCGAGGTCCGGGAAGCCGCCGACGAGGGGACCGACGCGCCGCCGCCGACCAACGGTCCGCCGAGCGAGGCGGCGAGGCGGGCGCTCGCGGCGGAGCAGCCACAGGTCACCCACCACGACGGCACCAACTACGCCGCGGTGCCGGTCACCCCGGAGAACGAGGAGAGCAAGGTCCTGACGATGGCCTCCGGTAGCCGGTACGCGTTCAGCGACGAGGAGACCCGCGTGCTCCGGGACGTCGGCGACACGGCGACCCGTGCGGTCGACGACGTCGCCCGCCGCCGGATCGCTCCCGCGGATGTCGACGGCAGGGAGGCCTTCGAGACGGTCGTCGAGCGGCTCTCGGTCCCGGTCGTCGCGTACGGGGACGCCGGGTGGATCGCCGGTGCCAACGAGTCGTTTGCCGACCTCGTCGGGGAGTCCCGGGAGTCGGTCGTGGGCCAGCCCGTCTGGGAGGTGCTGCCGTCGCCGCGCCTGGAAACCTTCGAGGACTACTGGGCGTCCTTCTCGGCGGGCGAGACCAGGACCCAGCTCGTCGAATTCGCCGACGAGACGTTCCGGCAACTTGTGACGACCCGCGTCGCCGTCGGCGAGGAGGAATACAACGTCTCGCTGGCGGTCGAGCGGGTCGACGAGTCCGCCGACTCGTGGTTCGCCGACGTGCTGGCCTACGAGTTCCGCCACTGGCTCGCCATCGCCGAGGAGGCCCTGGAGGGCGAAGACGAGGAGGAAGAGGTCGTCGACGCCGTCGTCGACCGGATGCAGGACGCCATCTCCTCGGAGGTCCAGGCGGCGAAGGCAGGCGATCGCTCGGACACCGGCGACCTCGTGCTGGACGAACCCGCCGGGGCGTCGGCGGGCGAAGCGGGTGCGAGCGGAGCGGGGGCGGACGCTGCGGGCACGACCGGTGGCGATGCCATCGAGGCCGGCAGCCAGAGCGTCGAGGCCGAGTCGGCCGCCGGACCCGCCGACGGCATAGAGGCCGAATCCGCCGACGGCGACCGGATCGAGGCCCCCGAAGCCGAGCCCACCGGTGCGGACGCCGGGGTGGCTGGCGCCGAAGCCGACCCCGCCTCCGCCGACGCCGAGCCAGCCGGCGCCGGGGGCGATGTCGACGGCGCCGTCGACCGCGAGGAGCCCGAATCGCTGGAACTCGACGACGCGGAGTTGGCCGACGCCGCGTCGACCGACCGGGAGAAGGAGACGTCCGAGGCCGAGTTCAGCGTCGAGCCACAGCCGATCAGCGGCCTCGCCCGCGACGCCTGGATGACCGTCGTCGGCGAGTTCGGCGAGTACGAGATCCGCGGCAAGCGGAAGGTGCGCGCCGACGAGACCCTGCTGCACCGGCTGTTCGCCCACCTGTTCCGGACGCTGTTCTCCTACGGAAAGGCCTCGGGCGTCGACGTCGGCGTCGGCGAGGACGGCTTCTTCGTCGAGGACGACGGGTCCGGCGTCCCCCACGCACAGCGGGAGTACGTGGGCGGCGAGAGCATGACCGACGCCAAAAGCGGCGCCGGCATCCAGGTCGCCCGGCGGCTCGCGCGGCGCCACGGCTGGTCGCTGAAGATCGAGGCGACCGGGGAGGGCGGCACGCGGTTCGTCGTCAGCGGCGCCGAGATCATCGAGGACTGAGCGGGGGCCCGCCAGCCGACCGCCGGCTCGGGGACCGCGAGCCGCCAGTCCCGACCGGTCAGATTACCAGCTGGATGTCCGAGTCGGACATGTTCATCAGCGCGCCGCCGGCGCCGGCGCCGGTCACGACGCCGTCGATGAACTCGTCCTCGTCATAGCCCATCACCTCTGCGGTCATCTGGCAGGCCTCGAAGGTGACCCCCGCGTCCAGCGCCCGCTCGATCAGTTGCCCGACGGTGTCGACGTCCTCGTCGGCCATCTGGCGTTTCATCATCCAGGTCGCCAGCCGGTCGCCGCCCGGCAACACGCCGAGCAGGTTCGGCATCGGGAGGCCGGGATTGCCCACCGCGGAAAGTTTCAGGTCCTCGGAGTTGTCCTCGTGGAGCATGTCCAGCGCCCAGAACGTCGCGAAGACGGTGACGTCCCAGCCCATCTGGGCCGCCAGCCCCGACAGGATCAGCGTCGGGTAGGCCATGTCGAGGGTGCCGTTGACGGCGATCACCACAATCTTCGGCTCCCCGTCGCCCTCGACGGCCACGTCGTCGAGTTGCGCGGCCAGTTCCTCCAGGCGCTCGTCGTGTTCGTCCTCGACCGCTTCGATGTGCTCGTGCAGTTCCGCCAGCGTCAGGTCAGTTGCATCCGTCGAACTCATGTTTGTGTGGGGAAGTAGTAGTGTACAGCGCTGTACCGTCTACCCACACCTACGGGGTACCGCCAAAAAACCGGGGCACACCTTTCCAACGTCGTTGGAAAAAGGGTTCAACATTCCGAATCCCCGGGACGGGGTTGCCGGACGGTACACTGGCCGCCAGCGAGCGACGCGGAACCCGCCGCCGGACATCGGCAGTCGACGGCCGGAGCCGAAAGGCTTTGCCGGCGGGGCGCCGACTCTCGGGGAGATGGGCGAGACCTACCGGACCGTCGCGGGACCGGGGCGGGCCGCGTTCGAGGTGCGCGGCTCGGAGTTTCTCGGCCACGTCGACCGGGTCGGCAGCGTCGAGGCCGCCGAGTCGTTCGTCGACCGGGTCCGCGAGGAGTACGCCGACGCGACCCACAACGTCCCGGCCTACCGGGTCCGGGCGGGCGAGATGGTGCGGGAGTACCAGAGCGACGACGGCGAGCCCTCGGGGTCGGCGGGCAAGCCGATGCTGAACGTCCTCCAGGGCCAGGACCTGCTGGACGTCGCTGCCGTCGTCACCCGCTACTACGGCGGGACGAACCTCGGAGTCGGCGGCCTGGTGAGCGCCTACTCGCGGGCCGTCGAGGACGCCGTCGAGGCGGGGGGGACCGTCGAGCGGCGCCCCCACGAACAGTTTGCGGTGACCGTCGACTACGACGACTCGGGCACCGTCCGGTCGGTCCTGGAGAGCGAGGGCGTCGAGTTCGAGGCCGACTACGGCGAGCGGGTCGGGTTCGACGTCAGGGTGCCGACGGCCGACGCGGCGGCGCTGCGGGACCGGATCCGGAGTGCAACCAGCGGCCGGGCGACCATCGACTGACTGTTCTTACTTCGCCGTTCGGAGCCACGCCGAGCGCCGGCAGGGTCATTTTCGAACCGAAACACTATGTGACGGTGTGCACAAGGCGGGTCCATGAACCGAGTCGAGGCCGCCGACTACCACGACGTCGTGCAACTTGCGGACCCGCGCGTGGCGCCGGACGGCGACCGTGTGGCGTTCGTGCGGAAGGAACCTGACGACGAGGAGTCCTATGAGTCGACCGTCTACGTCGCCCCAACCGGGGGCGGCGACCCGCGCAGGTACACCATCGCGGAGGGGGTCGACAGCGAACCGCGCTGGAGCCCGGGCGGCGACCGTATCGCGTTCGTCTCCACCCGGGGCGCCGACGACGACCGCCCGCAACTGTGGGTCGTCCCGACCGACGGTGGGGAGGGCCGCCAGGTCACCGACGTCGCCGGTGGCGTCTCGAACCTTGCCTGGAGCCCCGACGGCGAGCGCATCGCGTTCGTCCAGCAGGCCAGCGAGGCGGACCGCGAGGAGGACCGCGACCTCGAAGTGCCGGAGGAGTTCGAGCCGGAGCCGCCGGACCCGCGCGTCGTCGACCGAACCGTCTGGCGGTCGATGCAGGACTGGTTCGACGGCAAGCGCGGGCAGGTCTACGTCGTCGACCTGGCCGACGACGAGGTCGAGCGGATCACGGCCGCAGACTACGACCACAACAGCCCCGAGTGGGGCGACGCCGGAACCCTGTACTACACCGTCGCCCGCGACGAACCGGACCCCGACGACTCATACGAGTACGACGTCGTCGCCTACGACGTCGAGACCGGCGAGACCGAGACGGTCCACACGTCGACCGGGTGGGCCGCGGCGCTTGCGGCGACCGACGACGGTCGGGTGGCGTTCACCTACACCGAGCCCGAGCAGGCGACGCTGAAGCCCACGGAGCTGCAGGTCGTCGAGGCCGACACCGGCGAGGTCCACGAGCCGATGGCGAGTCTCGACCGGACGCTGGGCTACGACGCCGCCCCGCAGTGGGGACCGGACGAGGAACTGTTGTACTTCGCCACGCCCGACGAGGGCGCGAGCGCCCTGTGGGCGGCACCCTGGGAGGGCGACGAACCGGATCGGGTCCTCCGGGAGGACTGGTCGAGCATCCACGACGCCCACGTCGGCGACGACGTGGTCGCATTCGTCCGCAGCGAGTGGGACCACCCCGGCGACCTGTTCGTGGCCACCCGCGGCGGGGCCGAGCAGCGCCGGCTCACCCGGGTCAACGCCGACTACCTCGACGAGCGGGCCGTGAGCCGCCCCGTGGAGGTGACCTTCGAGAGCGAGGACGGCGTCGAACTCCAGGGCTGGGTGCTGACCCCGCCGGACTTCGAGGAGGGCGAGGAGTACCCCCTCGCCGTCGAGGTTCACGGCGGGCCCCACGCGATGTGGACCACCGCCGGCACGATGTGGCACGAGTTCCAGACGCTGGCGGCGCGTGGCTACGTCGTCTTCTGGT
>JAZKSB010000060.1:0-11215 GCA_036626315.1 Halobacteriales archaeon | reverse complement strand
GCCCGGAGAGAAGTCGCCGCTCCACACGCCCGGAGAGAAGTCGCCGCTCAACACGCCTGCGCTCAGAAGAAGCCGAGTTTGTCCCGGCGGTAGACGTCGATCTCGCTGAGCGTCGATCCGTCCTGGCGCACCGCAAACTGGATCGCGTCCGCGACCTCCTCGGGTTCGGTGACCTCGCCGGGGTCGAACCGCTCCTCGAAGGCCTCGCCCAGTTCGCTGCCGAATTCCGTGCGCACCTCGGAGGGGTTGACGACGGTTACGGCGACGCCCTCCGGGCCGAGGCTGGCCTCCATCGACAGGGCGAACCCCCGGACCGCCCACTTCGTCGCGGCGTAGACGGGGTTGAACGGACGGGGATACTGGCCCGCGAAACTGCCCACGAACACGAGGTGGCCCTCGCCGTCGGTTAGATGCGGGATGGCCGCTCGCGTGGCGAAGAAGACGCCGTCGACGTTGGTCTCGACCATCGTCCGGTACTGCTCGGTCGAGAGGTCGGCGACGTCGCTGCCCCGGGCGAGGCCGGCGTTGTTGACCAGCACGTCCAGGCCGCCGAACGTCTCGACGGCCTCCTCGACCAGCGCCTCCACGGCGGCCTCCTCGCGGACGTCCGTCGGGACCGCCGCCGCCTCGACGCCGTGGTCGGCTTCCAGTTCGTCGGCCAGTTCCTCCAGGTGCGCCTCCCGGCGGGCCGCCAGCACGACGTTTGCGCCGTCCGCGGCGAGTCGGCGTGCGGTCTCTGCGCCGATGCCGGAACTCGCGCCGGTCACGATAGCCGCGTCGTCGTCGAGGGGTCGAGCGTCGGTCATACGACCGTTACTGAGGGCGGCGAAGTGAATTTGGCTTTCGGCCGGGGCAACCCACCTCGGAGGCGACGCCCTCGTGCCGTCCCCCGCGCGGTCGGCGGCGAACGAGGGATATATCCACCCGGGGACCGACCACCGCGAACATGGACGCGGCGCTTGGCCCGCCCGAGTCGATGGTCGAGCGCGAGGACGAACTCACGCCGATGATCCGCCAGTACGTCCGGCGCTGCCGGGAGTACGACGACTCGCTGGTGCTGTTTCACGTCGGGGACTTCTACAAGATCTTCGGCGAGGCCGCCGAAACGGTCGCCCGCCTCTGTGAACTGACGCTGGTGGCCCGCGAGGACTCCAGCGGCGAGTACGCGATGGCGGGGATTCCCGTCGACGGCGCCGAGTCGTACGTCGAGACGCTTCTGGACGCCGGCTACCGGGTCGCCATCGCGGAGCAGGTCGAGGACCCGGAGGCCGTCGACGGGGTCGCCGACCGGCAGGTCACCCGCGTGATCACCCCGGGGACGCTCACCGAGGACGAACTGCTCGACGAGGGTCACAACTTCGTCGCCGCGCTCGCCGGCGGCGACGGCGAAGCGGGTGACGAGGCTGCCCGGCAGATCGACTACGGCGTGGCGCTTCTGGACGTCTCGACGGGCGACTTCTACGCGACCGGCGTCGCCGGCGAGGCCGCCGTCCGGGACGAACTCGGCCGGTTCGACCCCGCGGAGGTCGTCGTCGGCCCCGAGGTCCCTGATGAACTGCCCCGGCAGGCGCTCGGCGGCGACGCGACCGTGACACCGTTCGATCCTGGCGCCTTTGACCGGGACCTCGCCGCCGAGACGGTCGCCGCCTACGTCGGCGCGCAGAACACCCACCTCGCGTCCGACGCGGAGGTGCGCGCGGCGGGGGCGCTGCTGTCGTACGCGGAGTACGCCCGCGGCAGGGCCGGCTCCCCCGCCGACGCCGTCGCCAGCGGGTCGGCGCCGGGCGACGGGCGCCTGGAGTACATCAACCGACTCGTCCGGTACGACCCCCGGGAGTACCTGCTTCTGGACGCGGTCGCCATCCGGAGCCTCGAACTGTTCGAGCGCCGGTCGGTCCGGGCCGCCGAGGGCGGGTCGCTGATGGACGTGCTCGACGAGACCGCCTCCGCACTCGGGTCGCGTGAACTGGTCGACTGGCTGCGCCGCCCGCTTCTGGACGAGGAGCGCATCGCGGCCCGCCAGGAGGCGGTCGACGAACTCGTCGCCGCCGTCCGCACCCGCGAGCGGCTTCAGGACCTGCTCGGGGAGGTCTACGACCTCGAACGCCTGATCTCGCGGGTCTCCCGGCACCGGGCAAATGCCCGGGATCTGCGCTCGCTGCGGGCGACGCTCAACGTCGTCCCCGAGGTCCGGGATCTGCTTGCCGACGCCGACGCCGATCTGCTTGCCGACCTCCGGATGGACCTGGACCCGATGGCCGACGTCCGGGAACACGTCGGCGAGGCCATCGCTGCCGATCCCCCGGTCGAACTCACGGAGGGCGGCCTCATCAGGGAGGGGTACAGCGACGAACTCGACGACCTCCGGGCGACCGAGCGGGCGGGCAAGGAGTGGATCGCCGATCTCCAGGCCCGCGAGCGCGAGCGGACAGGCATCGACAGCCTGGAAGTCGGCCACAACGCCGTCCACGGCTACTACATCGAGGTGACCGACGCCAACCTCGATGCCGTCCCCGACGACTACGTCCGCCGCCAGACCCTGAAGAACGCCGAGCGGTTCTACACGCCCGAACTCAAGGAGCGCGAGGAGGAGATCCTGCGGGCGGAGGGCCGGGCCGACGACCTGGAGTACGACCTGTTCGTCGAGATGCGCGAGGCCGTCGCCGCCGAGACCGAGCGCATCCAGGGCGTCGCCGCCGCGCTCGCGGCGCTCGACGCGCTGGTCGCGCTCGCGGAGACCGCCGCGACGCACGACTACGCTCGCCCCGAGGTGGGCGCCGACCGCTTCGAGATCGAGGCCGGCAGGCATCCCGTCGTCGAGCGCACTCGCGATTCGTTCGTCCCTAACGACACCGACCTCGACCGTGGCGCGATCGCAGTCATCACCGGCCCGAATATGAGCGGCAAGTCCACGTACATGCGCCAGGTCGCGTTGATCGTCGTCCTCGCGCAGGCCGGCGGGTTCGTGCCCGCGGGGGCCGCTCGACTGCCGATCGTCGATCGGGTGTTCACCCGGGTCGGCGCCAGCGACGACATCGCCGGCGGGCAGTCGACGTTCATGGTCGAGATGGTCGAACTCGCGGAGATCCTCCGGTCGGCCACCGACCGGTCGCTGGTCGTGCTCGACGAGGTCGGGCGGGGCACCTCGACCGCCGACGGGTTCGCCATCGCCCGCGCGGTCACCGAGCACCTCCACGACGAGGTGGGCGCGACCACGTTGTTCGCGACCCACCACCACGACCTCACCGGGGTCGCCGCCGACCTCCCCCGCGCCCGCAACCGGCACTTCACCGCCGACCAGCGCGGTGAGGAGGTCGTCTTCGACCACGAGATCGGCGACGGACCCGCCACCGCGTCCTACGGCGTCGAGGTCGCCCGCGAGGCCGGGGTGCCCGACGCCGTCGTCGACCGGGCGAGGGAAGTCGTCGAGGATGGCGACCGCGAGCACCGGCCGCTGACCGCATTCGGGGACGCGGGCGGATCGACGGCGCGAACGAACGGCCACGGAGCCGGGGCCGCCTCCGCGGACGACGGTAACGATCCCGTCCGGGACCGACTTCGCGACCTCGACCTCGGCGAAACGACGCCGCTGGAGGCGCTGAATCTGCTCGCCGAGTTGAAAGACGAGGGGAAGTGACCGGGGGCGCCACCGGCGGCGTTGCCGGCGCCGTCAGCCCATCACGACGCCGTCGGTTCGTCCACGAAGGACGACGCCGGCCCCGGTCTCGCAGACGAACGAGGCTTCGAGTTCGGTGCGACCGTCGCGTCGGGCGACGTCCTCGACGGTCAGTTCGCAGATTATCTCCTCGCCGGTGTACGCGGGGCGGGGAAACTCGAACTCCATGGACCGGGCGACGTAGTCGACGTCCCCGCCGATCTTCGTCGGCATCGTCGCGGTCAACAGCCCGTGGAGCACGAGGCGTCCCTCGTCGTTTTCGACCACGTGGTGGTAGCCCCGGTCCTTCGAGAGTTCCGCGAACGTCTCGACCTCCTCGTCGGTGAACGTCCGGGCGTACGTGACCGTCTCGCCTGGTTCGGGCAGGTCGCTGGTCGGCATTCGCCAGCGACTCGACAGCCAGCAACGTAAGCGTTTTCGAGCGGCCGGAACGCAAAACGGCGTTGAACCGGTTGATCCGGGTGGGTTCCGGCCTACTCCGGAGGCCTCGTGTCGACCGCCGCGAAGTCCAGGTCGCGCTCCGCCAGCATCGCCCGCGCACTCTCGGTCGCGGACGGCGCCACCAGGACGCCGCGAACCGTCGCGTCGTCGTGGAGTTCCCGGGCCACCGCGTCGACGTACCGGGCGAGTTGCGAGACCGCGTCAGGGCCGGCGCGCGAGCGTTTCAACTCCAGGACCACGGGCCGGCCGTCGGCGTCCTCGCCGTAGACGTCGAGGGCGCCGGTGGCGGTCTCGCGCTCGGTCGCCAGCGGCGCAAATCCGGGCTCGACGAGATCGGGACGTTCGAGCACCCGCGCCTTGAGGTCCTCGTGGGTGCCCGACAGCGCCAGATCCGCCTCGTCGACCACGTCGAACGCCGCGACCTGCCAGACCGACTCGAAGTCGACGACGAGCGTCTCCTCGGGTGCCTCGCGTGTCAAGCGCACGCGCAGTCGCCCGTCGCCGCGCTCGACGGCGTGGTCGCTGCCCGGCGGCTGCCAGTTCACCGGCTGGCGGCCCTCCTCCGTGTGGACCATTGCAGTGCCGTCGGGCTTGAGCATGAGGTGGCGGTCGCCCGGCCCGAGCGTGGTGGCCACCCGGCCGTCGTAGTCGACGGTGCACCGGCCGACGACGGTCAGCAGGTCGCCCCGTTCCAGGGCCGCCGCCGCCACCTCGCGGGCCTCCTCGTGAGACGGCGCCGTCGTGGTCCGGACCCGCTGGTGCTCGCCGGAGGCGGTCCGTTCCGGCGCCTCGGCGCCCGATGCGGTATCCGGCCGGTCCTCACCCGATGCAGGATCCGGCCCGTCCCCGCCGGACGCCGGCGCCGGCTGCGATCCGTCCGTCGACCGCTCACCGTGGGAGTTTCGGCCCGTCACCGTCCGGGCGGTAGACGGCGTGGCCACTAAAGGCCCGCGCCGACCGGAACCACCCGACCTGGAGAAGCCCGCGCCGACCGGGAGGTCACCGGTCCAGCCAGGTCACCTCCCTGTCTCCGAACCGGCCCCCGACGGCGGTCTGGTAGGCCGTGCGCGCGGCGGTAGCCTCCAGATCCCCTGCCTCGATTGCCGTCCCCAGGGTCTCGCGTGCGCCGGCGAACCAGCCGCGGGCGTGGGCGTCGTCCAGCGGGTCTGCGGGATCGACCGCGACGGCGACAGCCGGTCCGCCCAGCGACTCCGGAGGGACCGGACGGTAGGCAGCCACGTCGCCGTCGCCGCCGAGGACGAACAGGGCCTCGTGGACGACCGGGTCCAGATGCACCGAAAGCACCTCGTCCCAGGCTACGGCAGTAGCTATCGGGTCGGGGTCGACCTGCGGGTGCGTGCGGGGGTCCGTCCCGACGTCGCGGGCCAGCGAGAGGTCGGCCCCGCCCCAGTGGGAGTAGTAGACGTCGTAACGACCGCCCGCTCGCTCGCGGGCGAGGAGTGCGCGGTGGCCCATTCAGTCGCCCTCCCTGCCGATCCGCCACCCCGAGTCGGTGGCTGGCCGCGTGCTCATCGGTTCCATGCCCGACCGTCGTTGGCCGCGGAATCGGGTATAAACTCTCGCCCGTCGCTGCGGCTCACCCCCGGTCGTCGTCGACGGACGGCTCCGGCGAATCCGCGACCAGCCGCTCCTTCGCCGCCCGGGAGAGCTGTTTGATCTCGTATTCCCGGGACATCGCCGCCGACCGCGAGTCGAACCGCTCGACGTGGACGAGCTCCACCGGCGTCCGGCCGCGGGTGTACTTCGCACCCCGACCGGCCCGGTGTTCGCTGACGCGGCGGGCGACGTCGGTCGTGTAGCCGGTGTAGTAGCTGCCGTCGGCACACGCCAGCACGTACACGAAGTGCATGGGCGACCGGTGCCGCCGCCGACCCGTGACGGTTTCGGCTCGGCAGACGACGGGGCCGGACAGCCCGGAACGTTGCGGGCCACGGGCCGGGAGGCGGCCCCGGGCGGGAGGGCGAACTCCGGCTACGTGCTCCGCATCCGATCGCGGTGCACTTCGGCGATTCCAGCGTTGGCCGAACAGCTCGGACAGGCGTGCAAGCGACCGTCTTCGTCGGCGAACACGCGTACGAACCGGTCGGACACGTGTGCGCCGCAGTGGTCACACTGTGACATTCATGCTCATCCGGCAGGGAACCTGCCAGCCTGCGTGGATATTCACCGATAGGGTAAATACTCTTTCCGAATTCTCACCCAATTTTGTGACGTGGAGAGGATAGATTCGGGTCGTCGAAAGCAACCCGCCGCCAACGAGTCGACAGGCCGACAGCGAGTGAAACGACTCCCACGGCACGTGTCACGCGCTCCCGTGCAGCCGCCCGTCAGAGGCTCCAGACGGGCGGATTTGGGAACGCTTATAAACCACGACGGGGAACCACGGCGTGTATGGCAGACCTCATCGTCAAAGCCGCAGTGAAGGAAGCGCTCAATGACAAGAACGTAGCGTCGGACTTCTACGACGCTCTCGACGACGAGGTCGCCGAACTCCTCGAGGACGCGGCCCGGCGCGCCGAGGCCAACGACCGCAAGACGGTCCAGCCGCGCGACCTGTAAGGTCCGGACCGGAGCAGTCCATTTCTGCATTTATCCGGGCGACCAGCGGCTGCCGTCCCCGGCCTACGCGTCCCGGAGCGTCGCGCCGTCCGCGGTCCCGACCACGACGGCGTCGGCCAGGCCGACGAACAGGCCGTGCTCGACGACGCCGGGGACCCCCGACAGCGCCGCCGCGAGCGCGTCCGGGTCGTCGACGGTCCCGAAGTCGGCGTCGGTCACCAGGTTGCCGTTGTCGGTGACGACGGGGCCGTCCTTTCGCTCGGCGGCCCTGAGGTTGGGATCACCGCCCAGTTCGCGCACCCGGTCGGCGACCACCCGTCGGGCGTCGGGCAGGACCTCCACGGGCACCGGGTGGTCGAGCGCGTCGGCCTCCTTGCTCGGGTCGACGACGACGAGCAGGCGATCAGCGGCGGCGTCGACGTACTTCTCGCGGGCGTGAGCCGCGCCGCCGCCCTTTACGAGTGCCGTCGCCGGGGCGGACGCGCCCCCGGGTCCGTAGGCCACCTGGTCGGCGCCGTCGATGGCGACGTCCGGCGTCGCCGCCTCCAGGTCGGTCAGGGGGATGCCCACCTCTCGGGCCAGCGCTCGTGCCTGGAACGACGTCGGGACGCCCTCAATGTCGAGGCCAGTGTCGACCTTCCGCCCGAGCGCCCGGATGGCGTATGCGGCGGTGCTGCCGGTGCCCAGACCGACGACGGCACCGTCCTCGACCGCCTCCGCCGCACGCTCGCCGGCGTGTCGCTTCGCCCGTTCGCCCGCGCCGTCCCGTTTCATGGCCGGCATCACCGTCTCCCGGAGCATAAAACCGCCGCGTTCCGGGAGCGCTCGCGTCGAGCGAACGTATCGGGGACCGCGACCGTCGATCCGACGAGTTTTTGTCAATCGAACCAACAGTCGCCCACATGTCGACGGAAGACGCCGTCTCGCTGACGGACGTGCGAAAGGTCTACCAGCTCGGCGAGCCGGTGTACGCGCTCGACGGCGTGAGCCTGGAGGTGCCGGCGGGAAGTTACACCGCGGTGATGGGGCCGAGCGGATCCGGCAAGAGCACGCTGCTGAACCTGGTCGGGTGTCTGGATACCGCCGACGAGGGGTCCGTGTCCGTGGGCGGGGCGTCGGTGGGCGACCTGCGACGCAAGGAGCGGGCGCGCATCCGCAGCGAGGAGGTGGGCTTCGTCTTCCAGACGTTCAACCTGATGCCGCGGCTGACGGCCCGCGAGAACGTGGCGCTACCGCTGGTGTTCCAGGACGTCCCGAAAGGACAGCGCCACGAGCAGGCCGCCACGATGCTCGACCGCGTTGGTCTGTCCGACCGGACGGACCATCGCCCCAACGAGCTGTCGGGCGGCCAGCGCCAGCGGGTCGCCATCGCCCGAGCACTGGTGTCGGACCCGGCGATACTGCTGGCCGACGAGCCGACCGGCAACCTCGACACCGAGACGGGCGCGCAGATCATGGCGCTGTTCGACCAGCTTCACGAGGCGGGCAACACCATCCTCATGGTCACCCACGAGCGCCACATCGCCGAGCGCGCCGATCGGATCGTCCACCTGCTGGACGGCGAGATCGAACGGGTCGAGCGCCTCGACGGGGACGACGGCGCCGAGGAAGCCGTGCCGACTCCCGACGAGCCCGGAGACGAAAACGGGGGTGACGCCGAGTGAAGACCACAAGCGCCGTCGCGATGGCCTGGCGGGCGATCAGGGGCCACAAACTCCGGTCGACGCTGACGACGATCGGCGTCGTCATCGGGGTCGCCGCCGTCATCACGTTCGTCACCCTGGGGGCCAGCCTCTCGGCGGCCATCGTCGGCGACGTCGGGGGCAGCCAGGCGGCGACGATGAACGTCTGGGCCGCACCGGAATCCGCCGACGGCCAGGGCGGCCCCGGCTTCGGCGCACAGCCGGTGTTCACCCAGCACGACGTCGAACAGCTCCGGGGCCTGGAGGACGTCGAGGCGGTCACGCCGTACGGACAGGTGCCGACGAGCGCCGTGACCTACGGCAACGATACCGTCGCCAAAAGCAGCATCGTCGCGACCGCCCCGGACTACCTGACGACGGTCTCGGAGCCGGAGTTTCGTGCCGGCGAGAACTTCGAGCAGGGCAAACGCGAGGTGGTGCTGAACGACGCCGCCGCGACCGACATGTTCGACGAGGAGGTGGCGGTCGGCGACAACGTCACCGTCACGCTCGCGAGCGGCGACCGGATGGAAGCGACCGTTGTCGGCGTCCTGAACACCTCCGAGGGGCTATCGGCGTTCGGCGGCTTCGGGGCCTCGCCGCAGGTGTACGCGCCGACCGACCCGTTCTACCAGTCGAAGGTGACCGCACCGTCCAGCGACCGCCCCCAGCGGGTGTACTCGCTTCTGATCCTCTCGGCGTCCGGCCCCGGGGCCATCGAAGACGCCCGGTCGCAGACGACCGGGTACCTCGAAAGCGACGACGCCGACGCCGCCGGTCTGGCGCCGGACGACTACGGGTTCGAGATCCAGACCAACGAGCAGTTGCTCGAGCAGCTCCAGGACATCATCGACACGCTGACCAGCTTCGTCACCGGCATCGCGGTGCTGGCGCTGGTCGTCGGCGCCATCGGCATCGCCAACATCATGCTGGTGTCGGTGACCGAGCGCACCCGCGAGATCGGGATCATGAAGGCCGTCGGCGCGCGGCGCAGCGACGTCATCAAGCTGTTCGTCATCGAGGCGGCCATCCTCGGCGTGGTCGGGGCCGCGCTGGGCACCGGACTGGGCGTGGTCGTCGGCTGGGTGGCGACCCTCGACCCGTTCCTGGGCCTGCCGCTGCGGTTCCCCCTGGAGTGGTTCCCCATCGCGATCGGGGTCGGGATCCTGGTCGGCGTCGTCTCCGGACTGTACCCCGCCTGGCGCGGCGCCCGGACGGACCCGATCGAGGCGCTGCGCCACGAGTAGGGCACCGCGGTGACGTTGCACCACGAGCAACGCCCCGTCACGACGCTCCGTCAGGGGCCCCACACCGACGGCCGACGGCCGGAGACCGGCGCTCGGGCCGCCATGGGCCGGACCACCACAAAGCCCTTCACTAATCTCGTTGAATGCAGCGGACATGGACCCCGAGCGAGCCCTCCTGGGGGGTGCTGCAGTCGTCGCCGCGGTGGCGGTCGTGGCGGTGCTGGCGCTACCCGGGGCGATCGCCAGCCCTGGCGAGGAGATTCGCCGCCCCGGCCCGGTCCAGATCGCCGAGGTGGCCGTCGAAGCCGACGACGTCTCGGGCGGGAGCGCAGAACTCGCGCTGCGGGCACAGGTCGACCACGGCGGCAACCCGACGCCGAACGTGACCGTGCGGTTCCGGGCGGTCGACGCCGAGTCCGGGTTCGTCGCCGCCGAGCGGACCGTGGACCTCGGCACCGTCCGCGAGGACGGGTGGCGTGCGGTCAACGCCACGCTGACGGTCCCCCGCGAGGGCGGCTACGACTTGGAGGCGACCGTCTTCCGCGACCGGGAGCCCGTTGACACGGCGCGCAAGCGGGTGCGCGGCGTCGAGGCCCTGACCCCCGAATACGCCCGCACCGCCGTCGAGTTCACCGAGCGGGGGAGTCTGCCGACGGTCGCCGTCTCCATCGCGGAGGCCGGCGAGGACCGGACGACCCTGCGCGTGGCCTCGCGGCTGACCAACGAGGGCGACGAGGCCAGCGACGACCTCCGGCTGGTCGTCGTGATGCGCCAGGCCGAGTCGAACCTGGTCGCCGACGAGGCGACCACGACCGTCGGCGAAATCAGGCCGGGGCGAACCGAGCAGGTCGAGACGACCGTCGAGGTGCCCGCCGGCTACAACTACTACGTCGACGTCGCGTTGTACAGGGACGGCGTCCTGGTCGGCGAGGCCGCCGGCGTCGCCAACCTCGACCCCGAGGAGCGGATTAGCGCGAACGCCACCGTTCGGGACGTCGAGTTCAACGTCAGCGACTTCGAACGGGAACGGCCGCCGGATCGGCCCGGCACGGCCGCGACGGAAACCTCGATGCCCGGGTTCGGTCCGGCGGTCGCCGTCGTTGCACTGTTCGCAGTCGGCCTGCTCGCGCGACTCCGGAGGTGACCCATGAGCGACACGCCCACGCCAGACGACGACGCACCGGCCGAAGCGGAACGGTTCGACGAACCGCCAGCCGACGACTCCGACCGGAACACGCACGACGAACCGCCAGCCGACGACTCCGGCGGCGGTCCCTCCCCGTCCGTGACGGGACAGCGACGCAGGAGCGTCCGGCGGTACCTCAACTACGGCGCCATCGGGCTACTCGCGCTGTTCGCGCTGGTGGCCGCGATCCGGTTCTACCTCGAAGCCTCCGCCGTCATCTCGACGTGGGTCACCCCGGAGTACCGGTCGCTGTTCCAGGCGGCGTTCAACCTCGTCGTGCTGCTGTTCGCGGGGGGCGCCATCGCCTGGCAACTCCGCAGACTCGGGGACTGAACAAGGGGCGCCCCCGGTTCCCGAAACGGCACAGCCTAGGTCGCTCCGGATCCAGTCCCCGAAACGGCAC
>JAZKSB010000059.1:0-11480 GCA_036626315.1 Halobacteriales archaeon | reverse complement strand
GGCGACCACCGACGACTGACCGCCGGCCCAGTGCCAAGTTTCAGGTAGTCGGGCCCCGAATGAACCTGGCATGAACGATCAGACCGCTCCGAACCGACGGCGAGTGCTGCAGTTGGCCGGGGTCGCGGTCGCGGCCGGCCTCGCCGGGTGTGGCGGCGGCGGAACCGAGACCGAGACCGAAACGGACACTCTCGAACCGGTGCCGGAGGCCTACCGGACCGCGACGGCGCTTGACGGCAGCCAGCGGGACCCCAGCGGCGTCTCACAGACGGAGGCCGTCAACTACCAGCCCGAACCCCAGGACGGCCAGCAGTGCTCCGGGTGTCAGTACTACATCGAGGACAAGAACGGCGACGGACTGGGCGCCTGTGCGATCGTCGAGGGGACGATCGACCCCGAGGGGTACTGCGTCAGCTACGCTGCGTACGAACCGGAGACGGCCACCGACGGCGGGTAGTCGAGCGGACTACTCGTAGACCCAGGACTCGGTCTCGCGCTCCCAGTCGACGAGTTCGTCCTCGTCGAAGAACAGCGAGATCTCCCGCTCGTTCGCCCCGGGGTCCTCGTGGTCGGAGCCGTGGACGACGTTGTTCTGCATGCTGAGCCCGAAGTCCCCGCGGATGGTCCCGGGGTCGGCCTCCAGCCCGCTGGTCGCGCCCATCATCTTGCGCACCTGGCGGGTCGCGTCCTGGCCCTCCCAGACCATCGCCATCACGGGGTCGGAGGTGATGAACGACACGAGGTCGTCGAAGAACGGCTTGTCCTCGTGTTCGCCGTAGTGCTCGTGGGCGAGTTCCTCGTCGATCTGCATGAACTTCGCGCCGACGAGTGTCAGGCCCCGGTCCTCCAGGCGGCCGATCACTTCGCCGATCAGCCCGCGGTTGACGCCGTCGGGCTTGACCATGACGAAGGTGCGCTCGGTCTCGACGCTCATTCCTCGTCGCCCTCCTCGTCGTCGGGGGTCTCTCCCTCGTCAGCCGTTTCCTCGGCGGCCCCTTCCGGTTCGCCGTCCTCGGCGTCCACGTCGGACACCTCGTCGTCGGCCTCGGCCTCCGCTTCGGCAGCCGCCTCCTCGGCCTCCGCGTCGGCAGCCGCCTCCTCGGCCTCCGCGTCGGCAGCCGCCTCCTCGGCCTCCGCGTCGGCGGCGGCCGCATCGGCGGCGGCCGCCCGGCCCTCGCTGGTCCAGTCGATATCGCGGGGCTCGCGGCCGAGTTCCGCGTTCTTTTCGCACTTGCTGGAGCAGTAGTGGATCGTCGTTCCGTTGGTGCGCACGAGCATCGTGCCGGTGCCCGGCTCGATGTCGGCGCCACAGAAGTCGCACTCGCGAGTCCGGGGCATCTATTGACCTCCGATGGTGTCTGCTTCCCGGGCCGTCTCCCGGAGCTGGAGGACGTCGCCCTCGCGGACGGGCCCCAGCACGTTCCGGGTGATGATCCGGCCCTTGTTCTCGCCCTCGCGGATGCGACACTTGACCTGCATCGCCTCGCCGTGCATGCCGGTCTTGCCGACGATCTCGATGACCTCGGCGGGCGTCGATCCGGCTTCGGATTCTTCTGCGCTCATGGGTGCTTACCGCAGGTCGTCGACCTTGTCGGCGATGTCCTCGACGTCGCCGCGGGCGTCGCCGGTGTCGACGATGGCCGCGGCGGCGCTGCCGACCTCGAGGCCGGCGGCGTGGCCGACCTCGTCCTGGCTCTCGACGAAGACGTGGGCGATGCCCTTCTCGTCGGCCAGCTCGGGGAGGTGCATGACGATCTCCTCCGGCTGGACGTCCTCGGCGACGTAGACCAGTTCGGCGTTGCCGCGCTCGATGGCTTTGGTCGTCTCGTTGGTTCCTTTCTTTACGCTTCCCGTGTCCCGGGCGACCTCGAGCGCCTCGAGGGCTCGCTCTTCGAGGTCCGCCGGAACGTCGAAATCTACGTACACTGGCATGGGTGGTCACCTCCCGTGCGCAGGCTCGGGCTCCCCCGCCTTCGAGGGGCACCTGCCCCAAGGGTCAGTTCGACCGACCACCCGGGCGTCGCCCGGGACCGCCTGAGTGCGGCGGAGATGTCCTGAGTGGCTAGGAGCTTCATCAACCTCGCACGGGGTGTACTCGTCTCTGACGCGCGGCATCCATTAAAAGGCTTTCAAACCGTTCCGCCGTGACAGGTCGGAGCACACGCCGCGGATCCGGCGGCGGTCCGCCCGGGAGGGAAACGCCCTTCCCCGGTCCTGCCGAACGCGCGGACATGGACCTCGCGTCGCTGGGACGGGCGCTCCGCGGGGAAGCCCGGCGCGCGAACGAGCGCCGCCTCGTCGTGCTCTCGGGAGATCCCGAGGCCGGCTACGACGCCGCCGGGACGCTCCTGGACGCCGCCGAGATTCCGCGGGGCGAGACCACACTCGTCGGGCCACGCGAAGCCCTCGACTGCGAGCACGTGCCCGGAACCCGCGCCGACCGACTGCTCGGGACGACCCGAGAGGCCGTGGTACTGGACTGTCACGACGCCTGCCGACCGAACGCCCTGGGGCGAGTGGCCGGTGCCGTCGACGGGGGCGGGTTGCTCGTGCTCCTGACCCCGCCGCTACGCCACTGGCCCGGCCGCCGGGACTCCTTCGACGAGACGCTCGCGGTCCCGCCGTTCGAACTCGACGACGTCGCCGGCAACTTCCGGCGGCGACTGGTCGAGACCATTCAGGAACACCGGGGGGTCGCGATCGTCGACGTCGACGCCGGCACCGTCGAGTCCGACGGGACGACCGACCCGCCGCCGCGACTCGCACCGTCGGCGCCCGCGATCCCGGACGACCGCGCGTTCACGGCGACGGTCTACGAGGCCTGTCTCACGGCCGACCAGGTCGAAGCCGTCCGGGCGCTGGAAGCGCTGCGGGAGGCCGGACGCGCCGTCGTCGTCGAGGCCGACCGCGGTCGGGGCAAGTCCGCCGCCGCCGGCCTCGCCGCTGCCGGCCACGCGCTGGCCGGCAGGGACGTTCTCGTGACCGCCCCGGCGTACCGGAGCGCAGGGGAGGTTTTCCGGCGCGCAAGGGCGCTCGTAGCCGAGGCGGGCGCGCTCCGGGCGGTCGACGGGGAGCCGCCACGGACGGTCGAGACCGACGCCGGACGGGTGCGATTCGCACCGCCCGTCGACGCACGGGACCTCCCCGGTGACCCCGACGTGGTGATCGTCGACGAGGCGGCAGCGCTGCCGGTTCGGTTGCTGGAGGCGCTGCTTTCGGCGCCCGCCGTCGCGTTCGTGACGACGATCCACGGGTACGAGGGCGCCGGTCGCGGGTTTTCGGTGCGCTTCCGGGACCGCCTCGACGGGGACGACCATCAGGTCGCGGCCGTGGAGATGGTCGAGCCGATCCGCTACGCCGGGGGCGACCCCGTCGAAGTGTGGCTGTTTCGCGCCCTGCTTCTGGATGCGGGACCAGCGCCGGGGCTGCTGGTCGAGGACGCCGACCCCGAACGGGTCGAGTACGCAGCCCCGCGGCCCGAACGTCTGCTCTCCGACGACCACCTGCTCCGGGAGGCGTTCGGCCTGCTGGTGCTGGCTCACTACCGCACCGAGCCGAACGACCTCGCGCGCCTGCTCGACGCCCCGAACGTCGCCGTCCGGGCGCTGCTGTACGACGGGCACGTCGTTTCCGTGGCGCTTCTGGCCCATGAGGGCGGCCTCGACGCGGACACGCGCGCGTCGATGTACGACGGCGCGCGGGTCCCGGGAAACATGCTGCCGGACGTGCTCACCAGCCAGTTGCGCGATGAGGCCGCGGGCGAACCGGTCGGTCGGCGGGTGCTGCGCATCGCGACCCACCCGGCGGTGCGCTCGCGGGGCCTCGGCTCGCACCTCCTGGCGAGGGTGCGCGAGGAGTTCGACGACGTCGACTGGCTGGGAACGGGATTCGGCGCGACCCCCGAACTGCTGTCGTTCTGGACGGACAACGGCTTCGCGACGGTCCACCTCTCGACGACCCGCAACGACGAGAGCGGGGAGTACTCCGCGCTGATGCTGGACCCACGGACCGAAGCGGGGCGAAAACTCCTGGACCGCCACGCCCGCTGGTTTCTCGACCGCGTCGCCGACCAGCTGTCGGACGCAATCGCCGACGCCGACCCCGACGTGGTGCGGGCGGCCCTGGCCGCGACCGACGCCGACCCCGACGTCGACCTCTCCCCGCGTGCGTGGCGGGTCGTGGCCGACACCGCCTACGGGCCGGGCATGTACGCCACCGCGCCCGGCGCGTTCAGACGGCTGGCCGTGACGGCGCTGGCCGGCGACAAGGTGTCCCTGGCGCCCCGCCAGCAGCGCCTGCTCGTCCGGAAGGTCCTCCAGGGCCGGGACTGGGAGACGGTGAAGGAGGAACTGGGCTATCACTCCTACGGCGAAGCCATGCGGGCGCTGGGCCGGGCCTACCGGCCGCTGGTCGACGCCTACGGCGACGAGACCGCGCGGCGCCAGCGCGACCGCTATCGCGAGGAGTGATCACCGCAGCGCGACCGCTACTGGGGGGAGTGATCGCCGCAGCGTGACCGCTACTGGGGGGAGTGATCACCGCAGCGTGACCGCTACTGGGGGGAGTGATCACCGCAGAGACGACAGATCGTCTCCCCGGCACGCCCGCCGCGAAAGTGGCGGCAAGGCCGCCCCGTGTCGCCGGGACCTTGTAGGGGCGGCCCGAATGACGCCGCCATGGCCACCGAACTCTTCGACTCGCTCCGTCTGCGGGAGACGACCGCACCCAACCGGATCATGGTCTCGCCGATGTGCCAGTACTCCAGTGAGGACCGAGCCGGCCTCGCGACCGACTGGCACCTCGTCCACCTGGGCTCCCGGGCGACCGGCGGCGCGGGCATCGTGATGGCCGAGGCGACCGCCGTCGAACCGCGAGGTCGCATCTCCCCGGAGGACCTGGGGCTGTGGAGCGACGAGCACGCCGACGCGCTCGAACCGGTGGCGTCGTTCGTCCGCGAGCAGGGGTCGGTGCCCGCCGTCCAGCTCGCCCACGCCGGGCGCAAGGCTTCGACGACCCGTCCCTGGGAGGGCAGCGAACCGCTCGCCACCGAGGAGGGCGGCTGGGAGACGGTCGCCCCGAGCGCCCGACCGTACCCCCGCCACGGCGATGCGCGGGTCGTGGGACGGATGGACCGCGACGACCTCGAAGCCGTCCGAGAGGCCTTCGTCGCCGCCGCGGAGCGGGCTCTCGACGCGGGGTTCGAGATAGCCGAGATCCACGCCGCCCACGGCTACCTGCTGCACGAGTTTCTCTCGCCGGTGGCCAACCGCCGCGACGACGAGTACGGCGGCGACTTCGAGGCCCGCGTCCGGTACCCGCTGTCGGTCGTCGAGGCGGTGCGGGACGTCTGGCCAGAGGGCAAGCCGCTGTTCGTGCGGATCTCCGCGACCGACTGGCTGGACGACCGCGACTCCTGGACGGTCGAGCAGTCCATGCGGTTCGCCGACCGGCTCGCCGCCGCGGGCGTCGACCTGGTCGACGTGAGTTCCGGCGGCATCCACCCGGACCAGGAGTTGCCCCGTGCGGGGCCGAACTACCAGGTCCCGCTCGCCGAGCGGATCCGCACGGAGACCGACCGCGACGTTTCGGTCGGCGCCGTCGGGGGCATCACGACACCCCAGCAGGCCGCCGCCGTCGTCGGCAACGAGCGGGCCGACCTGGCCATCGTCGGCCGCGAGCACCTGCGGGACCCGAACTTCGCGCTGCACGCCGCGGGGGAACTCGGCGCCGAGGACGACGTCGAGGTCCCGGTCCAGTACCGGCGGGCGTTCTGAACCGGGGCGAGCGGACGGCGAGGGCCGGAGCGTTCACGCTCGGCGCCGGCGAGGCCCGAAGCGCTTCCGTCCGGCGACGGCGTTTCCGGTGACGTCCCGCCCCCGCCTTTATTTCGTCGACCGCCGTCGAGTCGACCATGGACGTCGGCGTTCTCATCCCTGACGACCCGTCCCTGGACGCGCCGTCGCTGACGGAACGCGCGGACAGCCTCGGCTTCGACGCCGTCTGGCTGCCGGAACTGTGGGGCGACAACGCGCTTGTTCGACTCGCCGACCTGGCCCACCGCGTCGACTGCGACCTCGGGACCGCCATCGTGAACGTCTACGCCCGCTCGCCGGCGGTCATCGCCGCCGCCGCGGCCACCCTCGACGACGTCGCACCGGGCCGGGTCACCCTGGGTCTCGGTGTGTCCACGCCGAAGGCGATCGAGGACCTTCACGGCATGGCGTTCGACCGGCCGGCCCGGCGGGGCCACGAGACGGTCGAACTCGTCAAGCGCTACACCGCCGGCGAGGGCCGGGTCGACTACGACGGCGAGGTGTTCGACGTGCAGGAGTTCCCCGCACAGTCGGCAGACGTCCCGGTTTACTACGCCGCGCTCGGGCCGGCGAACCGCCGGGTCGTCGGGCGGGTCGCCGACGGCTGGATCCCCCACAACGTCCCCTTCGAGCGCCTCGACCGCGCGTTCGAGACCGTCGCCGACGCCGCGAGGGACGCCGGACGGGACCCCGGTGAGATAACCGTCGCGCCCTACGTGCCGACCGCGGTCGCCGAGGACGTGGAGCAAGCGAGAGACGCCATCCGCGGCCACGTCGCCTACTACGTCGGCAGCGGCGAGGGCTACCGCAAGGCGGTCGCCGCGGCGTTCGGCGAGCGGGCCGACGCGGTCGCGACAGCCTGGCAGGCGGGCGACCGCGACGAAGCCGTCGACCGGGTGACCGACGAGATGGTCGACGCCCTGGGGGTGGCCGCGACGCCCGGGCGGGCCCGGGAGAAACTGGCGTCGCTGGTCGAGCGCACGCCGATCGACCGCCCCATCGTCGTGGTTCCCGCCCAGGCCGCCGACGAACTCGCGGCGCCGACCCTGGAGGCGGTGGCGCCGTGAGTCGGTTCGGCGACCCCGAGACGGACCCGGTCAGGTTCGTCCTCGTCCGGGCGGCGGTGATGTTCGTCGCCGCCGTCGTGCTAGTCGTGGTCGTCTTCGGCGACCCGCTGTGGTTCGCCCTGGCGTACGCGGTGCCCGTCGCCGCGGTGTTCGCGCTCGCGTCCTACTACCTGCGGCGAACGATGGGTTGAACGGGCCAGCAGCGGCCAAGACCGCCGCCGCGTCACCCCCGCCAGTCCTCGCGAGCGAGACCGTACCAGATCACGTCGACGTACTCCCCGCCGACGAACCGCCGGTTCCGGAGCCGCCCCTCCCGCTCGAACCCCAGCGACTCCAGCAGACCGCGGGAGGCGTCGTTGAAATCGTAGGCTTTGGCCTCGACGCCAGGGTGGTCGTACGTCCGGAAGGCGTAGTCGATGGCCAGCGCCACCGACTCCCTGCCGTAGCCCTCGCCCTGGATCGTCGGCACCAGCCAGTAGGTCAGCTCCGGGCGGCGCCAGTCGGCGTCGCTGACGCTGACTGACCCCACCATCTCGACGCCGTCAGGCTGGCCGGGGACCGGGTCCGACTCCAGGGTGACCGCGAACCGGTCCTCGCCGTCGTCCTGCTCCTCCAAGGCGGCTTCGAGTTCCGCCCGCGACCGCAGCGGGGTCCCCATGGGAACGCGGAGTTCGGGGTTGGCCGACAGTCGCTGAAGAAACGGGTCGTCTTCGGGTTCGACCGTCCGGAGGGCGACGCGGTCGCCGGCCGACACGAGTGCACCTGGCATGTCTCCCGTCTTCGCACATGCGGGCATAATCTTTGGTCGGGCGTGGGGAGCGACCGCACGCAGCTTTCGAATCGCGGTCCCCGGAGAGCCGTCGTCCCCGGCGACAGAACGAAGATTCTCGGGACGTATTTACTCACATGGAGTGTGCGGAAGCGGCCTGCGAGGAGGAGGTCGCCGTCAGACTGCACATCCCCTGGACGAAGGACCGGGAGGTGTGTGCCGGCCACGCTAGGGCGCTGGTCCGGCGGGATGGGGTGGTGGCTCGACCGCTCGAAGGGGCCGACTGGCCGTAGGTCCGGCGTGTTGGCAGGTCCGGCGTGATCGGTTCGCTGGGGGCGGACCGGACCGGGGCGTACGAGCACATCCCGGGAGCAGGCGGCGGGCGACTGCTCGCCGCTACAGCATCGAGGCGCGCCGACGCCCGCCGTGGAAATACAGCACCCGTTCGGAGTCCGGTCGCTGCTCGTCGCGCTCGACGTCCTGCTGGCTGGTGCACCGCCGGGCGTACCGCCCGAAAAACGAGAACGGCGTTCCGGCGAACACGTCGGACCAGCCATCGCCCCGCTCGACGACCACCTGCCGGTCGTATGGCTGTCCACAGACTGGACACGACGCGCCGTCGTCCGGGCCTCCGTGAGACATCACTAAACCTACGGTATGCAGGCCCAAGAGTCCGTTGCCAAACGGGCCACGGAGCATGCAGCCCGAACGGGGTCAGTGATGAGCGTAGTAGACGACCGACTCGTCGGCGTCGTGGCGGTCGACCCGGACGAAGCCGACGCGCTCGAACTGGACCACCTCGTCAACGTCGGTGTCAGCAAACTCCGGCTCCGCCGCGCCGGCCACGTCGCCGTTCATCGTCCGCATCCGGACCGCGACGCCGCTGGAGGAGGGCACCCAGTGAACGACCGGGACGCCGTCCTCGCGGACCCACGCAAGGTCGTCGCTCTCGTACTGGAGCGCCTCGCGGGTGAATCGGAACCCGCCCAGGCCCTTCAGCCAGACGCGCTCCTCGTGGGCCGGCACGTCGTCCGGCTCCAGCAGGACCGCGTCGCCTATCGGGATCTCCCGGCGCCCGCGGTCCTCGTGGTCCGGGTGGACCGGTGGCTCTCCGACCTCGGGTGCGCCGACGACCGGGAACTCCCGGCCGTCGCGAACGAGGAAGTACCGGTCGGCGCCGTCGTCGACCAACTCGCGGTTATAGCTGTAGACGCTCGACATCGCAAGGTCCACGTTGCTCGTGGAAGTGCCCAGGTCAACCATCGCGGCGACGATGGCCTGCCCGCGGATGCCCCGCCGGCGGAGACTGGCGATGGTCGGCGCGCGCGGATCGTCCCATCCGTCGAGTTCGCCGGTCTCGACGAGTTCCTTGATCGTCGAGGTCGACATGGAGACGTCGTAGGCGTCGATCTCGACGTGGCCCCAGTGGACGACCTCGGGGTACTCCCAGTCGAAGTAGTCATAGAGGAACCGCTGTTTCTTCGCCGAATCCTGCAGGTCGATGCCGCGAATGATGTGGGTGATCCCGGTGAGGTGGTCGTCGACGCCGCTCTGAAAGTCCAGCATCGGCCAGCACCGGTACCCGGAAGCCGCCTCGCGGGGATGTGGAGTGTCGACCATCCGGAAGCCGACCCAGTCCCGCAGCGCGGGGTTCCTGTGCTCGATGTCGGTCTTGACCCGCAGCACCATCTCGCCGGCGTCGTACTCGCCGTCGACCATCGCCTCGAACTCCTCGCGAACGGTCTCCGGGTCCTTGTCGCGATGTGGGCAGGCCTCGCCGCCGTTTTTCAGTTCGCGGAACGTCTCCGGTTCACACGAGCAGGTGTACGCGCCCCCGCGGTCGATCAACTCGCGAGCGTGGTCGTAGTAGGTCTCCAGGCGGTCGCTCGCCTTCACCACCTCGTCGGGCTCGAACCCCAGGTAGTCGATGGCGTCGAGGATGGCGTCATAGGCGTCGAGATCCGGCCGCTTGGTCTCCGGATCGGTGTCGTCGAACCGACAGAGCATCCAGCCGTCGTATCGAGTCTTGTACGTGCCGATGACCGCGGGCATCCGGGCGCTGCCGAGGTGCCAGGGCCCGTTGGGGTTGGGTGCGAGTCGCATCCGGATCTCGTCGTACGCCTCGGCGTTCGGCAAGTCAGCGAGCGGACGCTCGTCGCCCTCGTCTTCGGCTTCGATCTCCGCGAGCTCCCCGGGGGCGATCTCCGCCAGGCGCTCGCGGCGCGTTTCGGGGTCGAGGTCGTTGACCTGCGCGACGACGGGGGCGGCCACGCCCGCCACCCCGTCGCCGTGCTCCCGGAAGTCGGGGTTCTCGCCCATCAGCGGCCCCATGATGGCGCCCACCTCGGCGTCGCTTCCGTGTTTGACCGCGTTGAGCAGGGCGTGCTTCTCGGCGGCCCGCTCGACGCGCTTGCGGAGGTCGTCGTCCATGACGGTCGGTTACCGGCCGCCGCCTCAAAACTCCGCCGTTCCCGGTCGGCGGCCGATGGCGGTCAGTACTCCCGCTCGACGAGGTAGTCGGCGATGCCTTCCAGCGTCCGGCGGGCCTCGTTGTCCGGCAGCACCGACAGTCGGTCCTTGCCGCTCTCGACGAGGTCGTCGGCCACCTCGCGGGCGTAGTCGATGCTGCCGGCCTCGTTCAGTCTCGTGACGGCAGCCTCCATCTCCGCCTCCTCCAGGTCCGCCGGTTCGTCGGCGTCGACCAGTCCGTCGACGTCGACGCCGTGTTCCCGGGCGTGGACGGTGATGATGGTCTGCTTGTCCTCCGCGAGGTCGCTGCCGCGCTGCTTGCCGAGTTTCTCGCTGGGCGTCGTCAGGTCCAGCACGTCGTCGTGGATCTGGAACGCCTGTCCGACCTCCCGGCTGAACCGCTCCAGGGCGGCGACCGTCTCCTCGTCGGCGCCGACGAGCATCGCCGGAATGGACGCACTCGTGCCGTACAGCACTGCCGTCTTCCGGTCGATCATCGTCAGGTACTCGTCGGGGACGACGTCGGTCCGGGACTCGAAGTCGACGTCCATCGCCTGCCCCTCGCAGATCCGGGTGCAGGTCGTCGCCAGCTGTTCGAGGGCGTCGAGCCGGCGGTCGGAGGTCCCGCCCGCCTCCAGCATGAGTTCGAAGGCCACCGAGTAGAGGGTGTCGCCCGCGATGATCGCGGTCTCGGTGTCGAACGCCCGGTGGACCGACGCGACCCCCCGCCGGAGGTCGTCGTCGTCCATGATGTCGTCGTGGATCAGCGTGAACGTGTGGACGACCTCCACGCCGACGGCGGCCTTCAGGAGGTCGACCGGCTCCCCGTCCAGCGTCGGGAACGTCCGGTAGTCACGCGACAGCGGTCCGACGTCGACGACGGTCTCCGCGGCGAGCAACAGCATCGTCGGCCGGAGGCGCTTGCCGCCCGCGTCCAGCAGGTGGCGGGACGCCTCCCAGAGTTTTTCGGGGCTCTCGACCGGGATCTCCGCCGGAATCGCCTCGTCGACCAGTTCCCTGCGCTTCTCGACGGCCGCGAGTACGCGCTCCTCCCGGGCGTCGTGCATCCTCTTACTCCACGAGCTGGATGAGGTTGCCGTTCCGGGTCACGTGCAGGTCCCGACCGACCTCGTAGCCCTGGTCCTCCGCGAGGTTGACGTAGTGGGACATTTCGGACAGCTCCTGGTGGCCGGGGATCACGTGTTGCGGGCTGAGAGTCCGGAGCATCTCGTAGTGGCCCTCGCGGTTGAGGTGGCCGGAGACGTGGACCTCGTCGTAGATCCGGGCACCCTGCATCCGGAGCAGGCGCTCGGACTGGTAGCGCTGGCCCTCGTTGGTCGGCTCGGGGATGACCCGCGCCGA
>JAZKSB010000058.1:0-11644 GCA_036626315.1 Halobacteriales archaeon | reverse complement strand
CTTCCGGGACGTCGTTCGTTGTCCCCTCGTCGTCTTCCGGGACGTCGTTCGTTGTTCCCTCGTCGTCGTCGGCTCTGGCCGCTTTCGGTATCGGCTCGCCCAGCTCGTAGACGGGGACGCGGCGAGGGTCGCGCGGGTCGGGCAACGCGCCCGTCGCCGCCAGGAACTCCCGGTCTAGCCGTTCGGCGTTGTCCGCGGCCTCGGGTGTCCCCTGTCGGCCTGTCTCGACTTCGAGGACGCCGTCGGCGACGAACAGCCGTCCCTCGACGCGGTCGGCGGCGTCGACGGCGGCGACCACCGACAGCCGCGGGACGACGGCACGGGCGAACTCGTCGACGCCGTCGACGACCGCGAACGGCTCGGGGTGACTGCGGGTGGCGTGCAGCGCGAGCGTGGTCGTTTCGGCGAGTTCGTCGGTCAGCGCTGCCGCCAGACGCCCCTCGTGAGTGTCGGCGTCGGGGTCGCCGGGAAACGCCCGGTTGAGGTCCTCGTCGACGGAGCGAACGCCACGGTCCAGCGCTCGCTCGTTGGCGACGACGAGTTTCACCGGCCGGCGAAGTTCGGGCGGGTCGGCCAACAGGCGTTCGACGGCGGCGGCGCCCGAGGGCTCGTCGCCGTGGACGGCGCCGACGACTGCCAGTTTCGGGTCGCCGTCGCCGATCGTCTCGACGTGCACGGTCGGGCGTAGGGTGCTCCGCTACAAAAATCGACCGCAGTCGCCGGGGCCGGCCGGTGGTCTGCGTGCGGGTGGCCGGCGGCGGCGACCCCCGGTTGCCGGCCCCCGTCGGCGCGAGGCTGTCGGTGGTCAGGCGTGCTCGTCGACGTACTCCCGGGTCAGCGCCAGGGCGTTGGCAAGCAGTCGTCTGGCGAGTTCATCGTCCAGTCCCGTCGCGGCGAACGTGAACGTCCCGGAGACGACCCACGCCGACCAGTCGGCGTACCGCTCGTCGCCGCCCCTCTCGGCCTCGTCCTCGGTGTGCCAGTTGATCACTTCCGCCTCGTAGGTGTCGTCCGCCGGGGTGCTGTAGTCCGCGGAATTTCCCTGCCGGATGTCGAGCACGTTCGTCGACAGGTCGTCGACCGCCGTTCGCGACCACCCCTCCGGCGGGTCCGGCAACAGGCTCCGCGTGTCGCGGTTCTCCGGCGGCGGCGTGACGCCGTCGCCGCCCAGGCCGTCCAGACAGCCGGCGAGTCCGGCGGCGACGCCAGCTCCGGCCCATCGCAACGCGGTCCGTCGGTCCATGTGCGGTGGTTCCGCGGGTCGGTGCAAAAAGTCTGTTCGCTCGCCGCCGGGGAAATTTGCCCCGCCGGCCCGGTCACTCCAGGGCGTCGGCGTACGCGTAGTCGCCGGCGACGGCGGTCGGGTGGCGCCCGTCGAGGCGGATCCGCCAGCCGTCGAGCACCGCGGGGTCCGCGAGCGCCCGCATGGCGGTAGTCCGGACGTCGGCGAGGTCCACGCCGTAGAAGTCCTCGGGCACGCCGTGGAGGTACTGCAGCGCGGTCTCCAGCAGCGAGCGCATCCCACCGTCGTCCTCGAAGTCGAATTGCTTGTACGCGCCCGCGGCGACCTGGACCATCCCGTGGGCGAACGCGCTCTCGGTGGTGCCGCTGCCGTAGTTGTACCACTCGATCTCGAAGCAATCGTGGGCCTCGTGGAACGCGCCGTCGTTGTACAGGCGGACCCCGTGGATGGTCGCCCGCCGGAGGGTGCCGTGTTCCCACTGGCCGGCGGCCTCGTCCCACCCCGCCGGATCGCCCGCGAACGGCGGCCCGACGGTGTCGTCGCGGGTGTGGTCGTCCATCGGACCCGGGTAGGGTGGCCAGGAATAAACGTCTCCGGTCCGGCAACAAGGCATATCCGCCCGCCGGTCGGACCGCCGGGCGTGATCGGACCCGTCGACGCCATCTCGCTCGCGTGGCACGCCCTCTCCATCGGCGCCATCATCTTCGTCGGCTTCCTGCTGTCGGCGCTGGTCGGCGAACTCGGCGTGCTCGCGGGCCTCGGCGAACTGCTCGCGGACGCCCTGCGGTGGACGGCCATCGTGACCGCCGTGCTGTACGCCGTCCGGGAGGCGTGACCGTCCGAAACCCGGCCGCTTAAACCGGGACCGTCCCTACCCACGGGTGCACCGTGCGGGGGTAGCCAAGCCCGGAAACGGCGGCGGACTCAAGATCCGCTCCCGTAGGGGTCCATGGGTTCGAATCCCATCCCCCGCACTGCACGGCGCGAGCGCCGGACTCCTCGCGCTGGCGGTGCAGGCAAGACGGAGCGTCTTGCCCCCGCAACACTCTGCTGATGACACTCAGTAGCTACCGGTTTCGGCGCCAGCGTGCCCGTCCGAATCGGTCGCTCCGATGGACTCGCCGGGAGTCCCGCGAGCGAAGCGAGCGGGACGTCGGCGAGTCCACGACTGAACGAGCGTAGCGAGTGAAGGAGTGGACTCGCCGGGATTTGAACCCGGGGCCTCTCCCATGCCAAGGGAGTGATCTACCACTGATCTACGAGCCCGCGATTCCGGGTACTGCCCCCGAATTCATAAACGTCTCGGTCTCCGCCGGTGCCGGAAAACGGACCGCTCAGGCCTCGACGCCCAGCGCCGACTGCAGCTGTTCGAGGAACTGGTGGGGCGGCTGGGCGCCGGTGAACTGCGCGGCGTTCCCGTTGATGTTGATCTGGGGGACGCCCCGGACGCCGAACTCCTGGGAGACGCTGGTGAACTCCTGGGCCTCGATCATGTCGGCGCTGACGTTCTCGTTCTCGATGGCGAAGTCGTGGGCCGTCCGGACCGCCTGCGGACAGTACGGGCAGGTCGGCGTGACGAACACCTTGATGTTGACCTCCTCGTCGATGGCCCGCACGTCCTCGGCGACGTCGTCGGGGATGTCCGTCTCGTCGGTCGAGACCGCGACCAGGTCCGCGATGTAGCTGCCGAACTCGTGGCCGCTGGGAATCCCGTAGTAGCGGACGCCGTCGCTGCCGTCCTTCGTGATGACCGCGACCGGGCCCTCCTCGCCGTACTGGTCGACCGCGAACTCATCAGCCGCTTCGTCGTCAAACGCGTGCTGCTCCAGGACGACCTTCTCTGACAGCTCCGCGATCTCCTCGTTCAGCTCTACCGTGTCGTCGCAGAACTGGCAACTGTCAGGGACGAACAGGTGTATGGTCACTTCCTCGTCGACCGCGTCGAGCTCCTCGCGGACGTCTTCGGCGTCCTCCTCGGATAGCATCGCCATACCAGCGATATGAACCGCGCCCTTTTATCGCCTTTGTTTGGATGTGGACGTGGCGTGCAATACTCTCACGTGGCCGAAACTGCCGGTAGCGGGCCGCTATCGGGTGTGCTGGGTCGGCCCGCCTGGCACCGCTTGGGGGTCCGCTGTCGGCAACCTCGTGGGCCTTTTTTGCGTCGCCGTCCTTCGACCGTCCATGAGCGACGACGACGCGACGGGCTATCCGGACGGCGCCGAGGACCCGACCGCCGCCGGGAACGCCGGCGACCCCGAACCGGACGTGAACATCAGCGGCGGCGAGGGGGGCGGCGGCTCCGCCGCCGCGTTCGGGTCGGGCGACCCGGACACCCGCGCGGAGGCAGTCGTTGACAGACTGGGCGACATCTACTGGGAGAAGACCTACGGCGGCCAGCAGGCCTTCGAGAGTCTCGTGCGGACGGTCCTGAGCCAGAACACCAGCGACCAGGCAAGCCAGCCGGCCCACGACGCCCTGATGGAGCGGTACGGCCCCGCCGACGAACTGGCCGAGAACCTCGCGGCGGCGGATCGGGAGGAACTCGCCGAGACCATCCGCCCGGCGGGGCTGTACAACCGCAAGTCCCGGACCCTCCAGCGACTCGCCGAGCGGGTCACCGCCGAGTACGGCGGCGTTCCCGACGACCGGATTGACGCGGGCGTGGCCGACCCGCAGGAGGACGGGGACGTCGACTCGCGTGTGGACAGGGACGCCGACCCGCGCTCGGGCGGGGACGTCGACCCGCTCACTCCGGCAGAGGGGTTCGATGCGTTTGTCCGGCGGGAGGAGCCCGCCGAGGTCCGCACGGAACTGCTGGAGATGGACGGCGTCGGTCCGAAGACCGCCGACTGCGTCCTGCTGTTTGCCGGCGGGCGGGAGGGCGTCTTTCCCGTCGACACCCACGTCCACCGCATCTACCGCCGAATCGGCATCGCGCCGCCGGACGCCGACCACGAGGATGTTCGCGAGGTGCTCGAAGCCGACGTGCCTCCCGAAAAGTGCGGCTTCGGCCACACTGCGAGCATCCAGTTCGGGCGGGAGTACTGCACGGCGCGCAAGCCGGCCTGTCTCGACGGGCCCGACGCCTGTCCCATGTACGACCTCTGTGACCGCGTCGGCGTCTATCCCGGGACCGGCGAGGTGGTCGACCCCGCCGACGCCGGGGAGTGACCTCCGAGCAGGCGGTCAGACCGTCTCGATGGCCACGAGCCCTCCTTCGCCGGCGACGTAGACCCGGCCGTCGAAAATGACCGGCGGGGATGCCACCGCCACGTCCAGTGAAACGTGCCCGAGGGCAGTGCCGCTCTCACCGTCAACTGCGGTCAGGGCGCCCGTTCGGTCCGTGTCGGAGGCGCTGAAGTAGGTGACGCCGTCGCCGGCGGTAGCGCCGTGATACATGAACCCTGACTCTTCCGGCGCGGGGTCGAACCGGTGGCGGTCCCGAGCCGACCCGTCCTCGAGGGCGACGACGTAGGCGTGGGCGTCGCCCTCCTCGTCGACGTCGCCTCCGGGGATCACCGCGCTGTCGCCGCCGAGCAGCGGTGGCGCCAGTGGCAGGTCGTATCCCTTCGGAACTGCCCACTGTGGGTCGCCGCTGCCGGCGTCCACGCCGACGTATCCCGTCGACCGGCTCGTGCCGCTGATGTCCCCGACTGCCGAACCGGCTGCCGACATCACGATGCGGTCGCTCGAAACGGCGACTGGCCCCAGTTGCCGTACGTCGATCGACGACTGCCAGTCGACGTCCCCGTCGGCCAGCGAGAGCGCCGCAAGCCCGCGCTCCTCGCCGTCGACGACCGGACAGTGTATCCGCTCACCGTCGGACGCCGGGGGAAATCCGGCACCGGCCACCTTCGCAGTCCATCGTCGGTCCCCGTCCGGGTCGAACGCCGTGACGGGTGCCTCACGTGGGGCGACTATCACCGACCCGCCGGCGACGACGGGGGCAGCGAGCAGTCCCCGTCCACCCACGTCGGCGCTCCACCGCTCCGTCCCGTCGGCCACGTCGACGGCGTACAGCGTCCCGGCGTTGGAGGCGACGAACGCCGTTCCCTCCGCCAGGGCTGGCGGCGACCCCCCATTTTCGCCGGGTGTGAACGACCAGAGTTCCGTCCCGTCAGCGGCGTCGAACGCTCGCAGGCCGTCGGGCAGCTGTGCAACGACGGCGTCGCCGGCGACCACGGGCGCATATGTGAACCGGTCGACTTCGTGTTCCCAGGCGACGGAGAGGTCACCGTCCGGGCCCTGGCGATCCGTCGCGTCGCCCGTATTGGCCGCGTCGTAGGCAAACTGTGGCCAGGGGGCGTTTGTCGTGGACTTGCCCGAGGACTCGGTATCGGTCTCCGCCGGTTCGGCCCGTGTCCCGCCCGGCGATGCGGTCGGTCCATCAGCGGAGTTTTCCGTGTCGGTCCCGGTCTCCTCTTGCTGTCCGTCGTTCGGGCCGCCGGAGCAGCCCGCAACAAGTACGGTGGTGGCCGCCCCGCTCCACTGTAGGAACTGTCGTCTGTCCGGTCTGGCCATGGTCGCACCAAATAGGTGGTATATAAAATGATTGGGGCCGACGGAATACGGATCCCTGCTGCGGTGCCGAAATCCAGTTCGGTTTCGGGCCCGGCAGCAGGAACGTCTCAACGGAGTAGTACGTCGGCGACGGTATCTGTGAAGGGATCGCGACGATCAAAATGGAAACGCTCGTGGTCTACGACGGACTCATCGCCACTGGGAGGCTCCGGCGGTGAAGGCGACCGGGACGACGGACGCGACCAGCACCGGCAGCGTCGAGGTCGATGGTCAGTGCTCGGCGGCTTCCGCGGGCGCCTCCATGCCCGTGATCCGCAGTACCACGATGTTGGCCCCCGTCTCCTTGCCGTCGACCTCGCCGTGGACGACCAGTTTCGACAGCGGCGTCGGGCCGACGCTCACGTCGTCGCCCTCCTCGAGGTCGGCCATCGAGCCCTGGACGTGCAGTTCCGCGCGACAGAGCTCCGGGTGGTGGACGTTGGTGAGGTCGATCTCTTCGACGTTGACCCCGTCCAGCCGCTCGTCCTCGTGGAGGACCGGGACCTCCGCGGCCTCCTCCAGCGTCTGGACGTCCAGCACCTCGTAGGCCGACGCCGTCGGCTTGTATCCGCCCTTCGGCCCGGGCACGCCCTCGACCAGCTGGAGCGCCTTGAGGCTCTGCATCTGGTTGCGGATGGTCCCGGGATTGCGGTCGACCTCCGCGGCGATGTCCTCGCCCTTGATGGCTCCCTCGCCGTCCCGGTGCAGGTTGATCAGGGCACTCAGGATGGTTTGCTGGCTGGCTGTCAGATCGATGGACGACATTCCGGCTACGAGTTGGACGGTACCGTCCTTAAGTCCGGCGACGGCTGGCGGCGGCTCCGAACCGGTAGGAATTTGGGGTCGTCGGCGGCTACTCCGGCACATGCACGGCAAGCGAGTGCTCGTGACGGGTGGGGCCGGGTTCATCGGGTCGAACCTCGCGAACCACCTCGCTGCGGACAACGACGTGATCGCACTCGACGACCTCTATCTGGGCACGGAGGAGAACCTCGACGACGGCGTCGAGTTCGTCGAGCGGAGCGTCCTGGAGGACGACCTGCCGACCGACGTGGACGTGCTGTTTCACCTCGCGGCGCTGTCCTCCTACAAGATGCACGAGGAGCATCCCACCCGGGGCGCCCGGGTGAACGTCGAGGGATTCGTCAACGCCGTCGAGCAGTTCCGCGAGGACGGCGGCGAGACGGTCGTCTACGCCTCCACCTCCTCGATCTACGGCGACCGCACCGAGCCCTCCCCCGAGGACATGGCCGTCGAGGCCAGCACCGGCTACGAGGCCAGCAAACTCGCCCGCGAGCGGTACGCCGAGTACTTCCGAAACCACTACAACATGACTATGGCCGGGATGCGCCTGTTCTCGGTCTACCAGGGAATGAAGGGCGGCGCGGAGGGCCACAAGGGCGAGTTCGCGAACCTCATCGCGCAATTCGCCGACGACGTGGCGAGCGGGCGCCGCCCCGAGATCTGGGGCGACGGCAGCCACAAGCGCGACTTCACGCACGTCGAGGACGTCGTCCGGGGGCTGGAACTGGCCGCCGACCACGAACTCGACGACATCTACAACCTCGGCACCGGCGAACAGTACAGCGTCGACCACCTGGTCGAGCGCCTGAACGACGTGCTCGACGCCGACGTCGAACCGACATACCGGGAAAACCCCATCCCCGAGGACGTGTTCGTCCACGCGACGCTGGCGGACGCCTCGAAGATGCGCGAGGCCACCGGCTGGGAGCCCGAGATCGGCTTCGAGGATGGCCTGCGGCGGGTCTGCGAGCCGTACCTGGACTGACGGCCACCAGCTCGGGCAGCGCCCGGCACCCGGTCACGAAAAGTCGGGACGGCTGTGCACAGTCAGACTGACGTCCCGTCGGCGGCCCTCCAGGTCGGCGACGATCCGACCGATGACGGCTTTCGCCTCCCGCTTTGCGACCGGCGCGACCTTCCGCAGAACCCGCGATGTCGGGACGAACGTCGGCAGCCCCAGCGCCGCGTCGCCCAGCGACTCGCCGTCGAGTCGCGCCCGCAACCGGATCCGTGACCCTGGCGCGCTCCCGCCGTCGGCGCCGTCGCTTCCGGCGCCGTCCGCTGCCGGCAATTCGCCGTCGACGTCATCGAGGTGATCGGCGAGTCCCTCGGCGTCGACAGGTTCGACGTGCCAGGCGCCGGCGGCGTCGATGGCGTCCTCCAGTTCCCAGTCGATGCGCCACGGCGGCTCGATGTCGGTCACCCGCGACTGGGCAGTGTACTTGACCAGCCACCACGACAGCACCAGGTCGTACCGGGTCCCCGGCCCGCCGTCGCCGTGCCGGCGGACCTCCGTCAGGTAGTCGGTGTACTTCGCGTAGTTCGGGAACGCCACGAGAAACTCGTAGGCCCGCTCGGGCGGCACCCCGACGACCGTGCTGATCTCCAGGTCGTCCACGCGGTCCCGTAGTCGACTCGGGTATTCAAAGGTTGCTCTCCCGGGGACGGCGGGCCGAGGGCAGACGACCGACGAACCCAGGCGGCCCGCCTCCCCGCCGGCAACCTCCCGGCGTGCCGGCGTCCCACCCCTTATGGGGGGCCCGCGCGAAGCCCCGCCAACGGATGCTTTCGGGAGTTAACGTCGCCCTCGGGGTGACCGGCAGCATCGCCGCGGTGAAGACCGTCGAACTGGCCCACGAGTTGCGCCGTCGCGGCGCCGCGGTCAGGGCCGTGACGACGCCCAGCGCCGAATCCATCGTCCATCCCTGGGCGCTGGAGTTTGCGACCGACGAACCCGTTGTCTCGGAGATCACCGGCGCCGTCGAGCACGTCGCGCTGTGTGGCACCGACGGCTGGGCGGACGTGCTGCTGGTCGCGCCCGCCACCGCCAACACCGTCGGCAAGGTCGCCGCCGCCGTCGACGACACCCCCGTCACCACCTGCGCGACGACGGCGCTGGGCGCAGGCCTGCCCGTCGTCGTCGCGCCGGCCATGCACGAGCCGATGTACGACCATCCGGGGGTACTGGAGGCCATCGACCGCGTCGAGTCCTGGGGCGTCGAGTTCGTCGACCCGCGCATCGAGGAGGGCAAGGCCAAGGTCGCCACCGAGGACGCCATCGTGCTCGCGACAGCCCGGGCGGCGACGCCGGACCCGCTCGCGGGCCGGTCGGTCGTCGTCACCAGCGGCGCCACGAGCGAACCCATCGACCCCGTCCGGGTCATCACCAACCGCGCCTCGGGCCGGACCGGCCGGGCGGTCGCGCGGGCCTGCTACGTCCGGGGCGCGGACGTGACGATCGTCCACCCCGACGGCGACGTTCCCTACGCCGACGTGGAGGACGTCGAGACCGCCCGCGAGATGCTTGAGGCGACCCTCGAGGCTGCCGCCGACGCCGACGCGGTCGTCTCGGCGGCGGCCATCGGCGACTACACCGTCGCCGCCACGGACGAGAAGATCCGCTCGGGCCAGGACGACCTCACCCTCGATCTGGAGCCGACCCCCAAACTCATCGAAGGGGTGCGCGAAGACTTCCCCGACCTCCCCATCGTCGGGTTCAAGGCCGAGACCGGCGGCACCGACGAGGAGTTGGCGGCGGCGGCCCGCGGGCCGCTGGAGCGGGCCGGCCTCTCCTTCGTGGTCGCCAACGACGCCGACGTGATGGGCGATGCCGACACCCGCGCGCTGTTCGTGTCCAGGGACGGCTACGAACCCTTCGAGGGCGACAAGGACGACCTGGGGGCGCGAGTCGCCGAGGAACTGTCGGCGGAACTGGCGTGACGTGCCGTCGGGGTCGGGAAATCGGGAGCGTGTCGTCGAAATCAGCATCGCGATGGCCTCTGGGGCCCCCACCGACGGGGAACTCGCGGGACGGTTCGGCGTCACTCGAAGCCGAAGGGAACGTTTCCCCCGTGCTCGCGGAGATACGCCACGGCGGCGGGGACGCTCGTGAGCCGGACGTTGTCCCGGCTTCCGCCGTAGGCTTCGACCGGTGCGTCCGGGTCGGCGATCATTTCCCGGAGCACCGTCTCGCCTCGACCCTGGTCGTGCGACGGCAGCCAGTTCACCACCGTATCCACCCGCTTTTTGTGAGCGCCGACGACGCGCTTGCGGAGTAGTTTCTCCACGAGGCGGGTCCGTATCTCGGTGTCGTCCATGGCGGTTCTGGATCCGCATTCCCGTTTCAACCGTTGTACGTTGTATTGAGACTACGACGTCGTAGTATTTGCAAAACAATTTATGCCGCGGGGTCGAAAGACGACTCGATGCAACGGGAACGGGAGCACGGCGAAGCCTATGCCGAGGGCACGCCGCTGACGGAACTGTTCGGCGACAGCGCGCGCGTCCGGATCGTTGCGGCGCTGCTCGGCGAGCGCGACAGCGACCTCAACGTCGCCGACATCGCCCGCCACGCCGGCGTCGCCCGGAGCACGGTGTACGACCACCTCGACCAGCTGCTCGCGCTCGGTCTCGTCGAGCGGACCCGGACCGTCGGCAGCAGTCCGATGTACAGCTTCGACGAGGAGTCGCCGATCGGCGAGCGGGTCTCGAAACTGGCCGACGTGACGCTGGCCCGCCTGCTCGAACTCGACGGGGAGCGGCTTGAGGACGACTGACGACCCCGGTAGTCGGTTCCGCGGCTTGTGCTCCGCCAGCGGCTCACGGCTTCGTGACGGCGACCGCCCGCGTTGACGCCCGTTCGAGCTCGGATCCGTGGAAGCCGCCGCACGGAGACGCCGAACCGGAGCCGCCCGCCGTCACTCCTCGTCGCGAACCGGCGGCTCCTCGCCGGGCCAGGAGGCGTCCCCGCCGTGGAACGGGACGCCCATCCGGTGGGCCGCGCGGCTGATGAGGTGGGCGCCGGTCGGCGCGGTCAGGAACAGAAACAGGACGCCGACCAGCGAAGTGAGGCCGTCGCCGCCCGGCCCGAAGACCACAAAGCCCGCCAGCAGCGTCGAGGCCGCGCCCAGCGTCGCCGCCTTCGTGGTGGCGTGCATCCGGTTGTAGACGTCCGGGAGCCGCAGCAGCCCCACGGTGCCGACCGTCAGGAAGAACGCGCCGACGGCCACGAGCGCGGTCGCGATGCCGTATCTGACCAGTTCGAGCGTTGCGAGTTCGGTCATCTGATGATGTCCCCCTCCGTGACGTACTGTGCGACGGCGAACGTGCTGATGAACCCGATGATCGCCAGCACCAGCGACACCGTGACGTAAAAGCCCTGGCCGGTCGCCAGGGAGAACAGCGCCGCGATGGCGACGACGTTGGTCCCGATGGTGTCAAGCGCCACCATTCGGTCGGGCGTCGTCGGGCCCCGCGCCACGCGGTAGCCCGCCAGAAGCGTCAGCAGGCTCGCCAGGACCAGGCCGGCGGCCACGGCGGTCTCGAAGAACGCCGGCGTCGCGGCCTCAGCGCTCATCGCCGTCACCTCCTGAGCGGTCGCGGGCGTCGGTCGACCGTCCGGTGGCGCCGCCGTTGGGCCCTTCGCCGTCCGGCGGCGCGGTGCCGCCGTCGGGAACCCGCTGGTGGTACCGCTCCGGCGGCGGGTCCGACGGCGACCCCTCCTCGTCGTAGATGACCAGAAGCAGGTCCTCCCACCGGCGGATTGGCGTGACGACGGCGTCCCGACGCCGCCCGACGATGCCGTGGACGAACAGCGTGTTGGTCTCCGGGTCGTGTTCCATGGTGAGGGTCCCGGGGGTCAGCGAGATGCTGTTGGCCAGCGTCGTGATGGCGGCGTCGGTCTCGATCCGGAGCGGCAACTCGATGACGTCGGGTTCGATCGGCAAACTCGGGTGCAACACCCGGTAGGCGACGTCGAGGTTCGCGGTCAGCAGTTCCCACAGGAACGCCCCCGCAAACCCCCCCCCCCCCCGG
>JAZKSB010000057.1:0-11676 GCA_036626315.1 Halobacteriales archaeon | reverse complement strand
AGGGCGAAATCCCGGAGACCGGCCAGCGGTACAAGCTCTCGACGGGCGACCAGCCGCTCGTCAAGGAGTTCCGGACCGTCGCGCAGGCTCGGGCGTACGCGCGCAACAACACCAACGCACAGGTCGGCGGCTACGGTACCGTGCCGCCGGAGTACGTGCCGGCGCTCCAGCACTACCGGCTCGTGAAGGTCAGCGAGTCGTCGGCGACGTCGTCCGGCGACTACGTCCGGCAGGTGCTCACGCAACTCCGGACGATGCAGAACGCCTCCCAGCAGCAGTTCTTCAACCATCCCCAGTGGGTGAAGACCTTCGAGCGGGTGCCCGGCGCGACGCTTGCCGGGACGAACGCGCCGCCGAACTCGACCGTGCAGGTCAGCGTGCAGATGCGGATGACGACCACTAACGAGACGTTCACCTACACCCAGCGGACCGAATCCGGTCCCGACGGCCAGTTCGAGTTGACGGTGCCGTACTCGACGGAGGGCTACTCGGAGTTCGGCCCCGAGAACGGCTACACGAACGTCAGCGTCCGGGCGGTCGGGCCCTACCAGGTCTCGGGCGGCTTCGAGCAACTGAACAACTCGACGTACGTCACCTGGCGCCAGTCGGTGAACGTCTCGGAGGCCCACGTGCTGGGCGTCAACGAGAGCGACGTCCGGTTCGAACTCAACCGCACCGAGTTCGAGATCGGCCAGCCGCCGAGCAACAACTCCACGAACGGCAACGAGACGACGCCGCCGGCCAACGAGACGGACGGCGACGGGACCGACAACGGGACCGCGGGCAACGACACCACGAACACATCTAGCGTCGCGGTCACGGCTGCGCCGGGCGCCGCCGACGACGTCCGGTACCGGAAGGCGCCCGAGCGTGACTCCCGGTCGCCGCTCGACGGAGCGGCGCGGGGCGGCGTCCTGCTTGTTCTCCTCGCCGGTCTCGCGGTCGAAACGAGAGACTAGACGCGTCCGTGGACTAGACCTCGTTCCGCAGCAGCGTCCGACTCCGCGCCACCTAAGTTCGCGCTGCCCCGAGGCCGGACCATGACCCCGCCGCTGGTGCTCGACGTCGACGGCACGATGACCAGGCCCTCCGGTCGGCCCCGCGAGCGCGGCCTCGACCCCCGCGTGTTCGAGGTGTTGCCGGACTGGGACGCGCCGGTCGTCGTCGCGACGGGCAAGGCGTTCCCGTATCCGGTCGCGCTGTGTGGCTTTCTGGGACTCCCCGAACGAGTGGTCGCCGAAAACGGCGGCGTGGTGTACGCCGCCGGCGAGGTGAAGCATCTCGGCGACGCCGACGGCGCCCGCGCGGTCGTCGAGGCCTTCCGGGAGACGGGCCACGGCCTCGGGTGGGACGGCGTCGACACCATCAACCGCTGGCGGGAGACGGAGGTCGCGGTGAGCCTCGACGCCCCCGAGGAGCCGCTGCGCCAGATCGCTGCCGAGCACGGCCTCCAGGTGCTGGACACCGGGTACGCCTACCACGTGCTCGACGCCGACGTGAACAAGGGCGACGGCCTCCGCGCGGTCGCCGACCAGCTCGAACCGGACCCCGCTGACTTCGTGGCCGTCGGCGACTCCGAAAACGACGCGCCGACCTTCGAGGTGGCAGGCCGGTCGTTCGCCGTCGCGAACGCCGACGAGCGCGCGAAGGCTGCCGCCGACCAGGTGACCGACGGCGCACACGCCGACGGCCTGATCGAGGTGCTCGAACGGGTCCGGTAGGCGGATGTCGACGTGCGAGCGGCGCCCAGCGCGCTATTCCTCGAACGGGTTGTAGTCGCCGGTGACGTCCCACTCGTGGATGCAGAACGGGTCCCCGCGGCGGGCCTCGCCGCGCTCGACCGCGATGGTCCAGTGGCTCGTGGCCTCGTCCCAGCGGTCCCGGCGGCCGCACCGCTCGCAGGTCCGTTCGCGCGGCGGCGACAGGGGAGGCATTGGTCGCCGTAGGGGCGCGGGATCCTTCAACCGGGGGGCGCCGGCAGTCGTTGCGAAGGCTCGTTGAGACACCCGTCGTCGCAACCGCCTCCACGAGGCTGGCGCCGAAGCCGGGATCGAGACGCCAGCGATAAGACCACGACGCGAACAGATCCTCCCATGGTCAAGATGGTCATCCTGCTGAACAGGCGGCCGGAGGACAGCCACGAGGAGTTCGTCCGGTACCTTCGGGAGGAGCACGTCCCGCTCGCCGAGGAGTTGCCAGGCCTGCAGTACTACAGCACGGCGATTCCGAGCGACCCCGACCGCGCGGCATACGACGGCATCGCGGAACTGCACTTCGAGGACGGCGCGGCGATGTCCGGGGCGTTCGACTCGGAGGTCGGCGAGCGCGTCCAGGCCGACGCCGAGGAGTTCATGGACGTCGAACGGAACGAGACCCTGGTGCTGGAGGAGGAGGTCCACTTCGAGCGGTAGCCGGGACGCGACGCCGGCCATCGCCCCGACGACGCATAGCAGACCGTGTGTTCCGTGTCGGGTCCGCGCGAGGGGTCCCCGCTCCCCTGCGAGCGATGGCCCGTCAACCGGTCGGAAACTAGATGGCACCAGTGGGTTGTTTCGGGCAGATCCTGTGATCTTCCGGGGATGCCTTCCGGTGTCGGTGGGTTTTATAGCTTCGTTGCGGTATCGGTTCACATGACCGTCGAGGAGACGTCGGACGTGGACCTGGAGTATCCCGCCGAGGACTGGAGCGGATTCGTCCGCGAGCACCTGGGCCCGTCACTTCTGTGGGCGCTGGTCGGCATCGGCGGCAGCCACATCGTGCTGGCGCCGACGCTGGGCGGCCTCTATGGCATCTTCGCGGTCTGGATCGTCACCCTGGTGTACGCCGCCAAATACGGCGGCTGGGAACTGGGCATCCGGTACAATTACGGGGCCGGCCGGAACCCGGTCGAGGCCTACGGGGACCTGCCCGGGCCGGACGGATGGGGACAGTGGCTGACGCTGGCGATCTATCTCGTCGGCTGGACGATGATCGTCGCCGCCGTCGGCACGACGACCGCCGCGTTCGCCGCGGCGCTGGTGCCCGGCTACTCGCTGCTGCAGCTGTACGTCGTCCTCGTGGGAGCAGCGATGGTGCTGGTGCTTTTCGCCCGGTATCAACTGGTCGAGAACGTGATGAAGGTGTTCGCCGTCGTCCTCGGGCTGCTCGTGTTGCTCGGCGTCGTCGTCTCGCCGCCGTCCCCGTCGCGGATCAGCGCGACCGCGTTCGCGGCGCCGGATTTCACCGGCCCGGCGTTTCTGGGGCTGTTTGCGGCCATCGCCGGCTACGCACCGACCGGACTGTCGACGACGGTCACGATCGGAAGCTGGTCGATGGCCAAAAAGCAGGGTGCCCGGGCGCTCCGTGACCGGGATCTGGATCCGGAGGACGAGCGGTTCCACGAGTACATCGCGAGCTGGCTGCGGGTCGGCAGGCGGGACTTCCGGATCGCGTACGGGCTGAGCTACGTGCTCATCGTCTCGATGATCCTGCTGTCGACGGCAGTATTGTACCCGAATCCGCCCCAGGACCAGAACGTCGCCATCGCAATCGCGAACCTCCTGCGGGACGCGTTCGGCGCGTGGTCGTACTATCTGCTCGCTGCCGGCGCGTTCGCCGCGCTGTACTCGACGATCATCACCGTGCTCGACGGCGCCTCGCGGGTGGACGCGGACGTGCTCTCGCTGGTGCTCGATCGGGAAATCGACGACACCCGCTGGCGGCGGATCTTCGTCCTGTACATGGGCGCGGCGAGCCTCCTGCCGCTTCTGGTCATCGGCCGGTTGCCGGTGACGCTGGTGGTGTTCTCCGCCGCACTGATGGCGATCCTCCAGATCTTCTTCTACGCTGCCAACTACTACGTCGTCCGCGAACACCTGCCCGCCGCATTCCAGCCCACGCGTCGCCAGACGGCCTACTACGCGGTCTCGTTCTTCCTGGTCGTCCTGTTCGGCGCCATGGGCGCGATGGGTCGACTCGGGCTGGTCGGGTGACGCTGGGAGTCTCCCCCACGTCCCGCTTCCGTCGCCAGAAACGGAGGCTTCTTTTGGCCCGGCCTCGACCTGCCGACGTGAGCGAGGACTCGCCCGACGACGACCGGATCTCCCCCGATTCGGTCCCCGAGCAGTTCGTCGCGTTGACCGAGTCGTGGATCCGCTACGTCGAAGTCGTCGCCGCGCTGGTACTCGTCATCCTGTTTGCGATCGGCGTGTTCGACCTCGGGCTCCAGATCCTCCAGACCGCCGTCTCCGGGGAGATCACCGACCCGCTGGTCGTGGTCGGGTTCATCGACACCGCGCTGTTGCTTTTCATCATCGTCGAGGTCTACCAGACGGTCGTCGCCTACACGCAGGAAAGCGAGACGAGACGCATCGTCCGACTGGTCATCTACACGGGCGTCATCGCCATGGTCCGGAAGGCGATCATCTTCCGGACCGGCGAGTACGCCTCCGAGGGGGCGGCCCTGCAGGCCGCCGGCGCCTACACGCTGCTCATCGTCGGCCTGGCCGTCCTGCTGGTCGTCGAGCGCCGAACTCAGGCGGTGTGACCTCGCTCAGAGGTCGGTCGCCATCACGACGTCTTCTGTCTCGACGCCGGCGAGTTCGACCTCGCGGCGCTCGACCCGCTCGAAGCCCCGGGACTCGTAGAAGGACCGTCCGACCTCGTTGCCGGCGAGGACGGCGAGCCACAGGCACTCGTGGCCGTCGGCTCGCAGGCGGTCAGTCACGGCTCCGAGCATCGCGGTTCCGGTGCCGTCGCCCCACCGCGCCGGATCGACGTAGATCCGCGGGAGCACGGCGTCGCCGTACGAGTCGTCGGAGGGACCGGCGTGGGCGAAGCCGACCACGCCGGCGTCGTCGGCGACGAGGAAGTGGCCCCGCTCGCGGGCGACCTGGTCGCGCAGGTCGGCGGGATCGTACCAGTCGTCCACGACCTCAGCGACCGCCTGCTCTCCCAGTATGTGATCGTGGGCGGCGTGCCAGGCGTCGACGGCCAGCTCGCGGATCGCGGGCACGTCTCCCGCCGTCGCCGGTCTGACCTCCATGGCCTGCCATTCGAACAGCGGCCCCTCAATCTTCCGGCGGTCCCCGGTGCGACCGACTCGACAGACGGATCGCTCCATTCTCCAAGCCGGGCAGGGCGTTTCACACCGGTACAGCCCGGAAGCCCGCCCCTTTCGGAGGAGGCGGAAGCGCGCCAGCGACGGCGCTGGCGCCGCCCCCCGGATCGAGTTCACCCGGGAGCGGCCGGGGACGTTTCTCCTCGTCGCGACGGCGGATCAGCGGAACGGCGTTTAAGGTCTTTAACGTATATGAGGTATGCATGTTATTACCAGGGAAAGCCTTATGTCGACGTGGTGCTGCGGGCCGGTATGGCAGTGAATGACCCGTACACGCCCGATCGCGGCTATTACGAGTGCGCAGACTGCAGGACGAGGACCGTCAGCGAGGAATCGCTCGCAAACTGTCCGGACTGCGGCGCAGCCGTCCAGAACCTGGCCGTCGCCCGGGAGTGACTCCCGTCTTGACGAGAGATGGTGGATTTCCCGGCGAACGCCGGTCACGTCGCCAATGAGGGTCCGCCTGTTCTTCTGACCCGCGCGCCGGTCCGACACCTGTAAAACCCGCCGGCCACTTGTCGGTGCTGATGAGCGACGGAGCGACCCCTGCCGCTGCCGACCCCGACGGGCGGGGCCATGTGACCGTCGTCGGGACGGCACACGTCTCCCACGACAGCGTCGCCGAGGTCGAGCGGACCATCGAGGAGACCGACCCCGACGTGGTCGCGGTCGAACTCGACGAGGGCCGGTTTCGGCAACTGCAGGGGGAGGCTCCGGAGGACATGGAGCCGAGCGACCTGCTCGGCGGCAACACGGTCTTTCAGTTTCTGGCCTACTGGATGCTGTCGTACGTCCAGGCCCGACTGGGCGACCAGTTCGACATCCAGCCGGGCGCCGACATGATGGCCGCCGTCGAGACCGCGGAGGCGATGGGCGTCGACGTCGCGCTGGTCGATCGGGACATCCAGGTGACCGTCCAGCGGTTCTGGGCCCGGATGACCCTCGTGGAGAAGATACAGATGGTGGCCGGGCTGGCGCTCGCGTTCGTGACGCCGCTGGAGCTGGGCGTGCTGGTCGGTGCCAGCCTCGGCCTCGTTGCGGGCATCCTCGTGAAGTTCGCGCTGGCCGGCGCGCTCGGCGTCGGCCCGGCGGGAATCAGCGCGACGCTGAGTTCGGCCACCCTCGTCCTGCTGGGCGGCCTCGTCGCGGGCGGCGTCGTCGGCGGGGTCGCGACGGCGCTGTTCAACCGGGAAGTCGGGGCGCTGATGGGCGCGTTCGGCCTACCCGCGCGGTTCGAACACCGGACGGCTGCGCTGGTCGGGTTCGGCCTGGCCGGCGGCGGCGCAGTCGGCCTGGCCGGCGGCGCCGACATCGGGGTGGTCGCCGTCTCAGCGGAACTGCTGGCCGGCCTCGGGACCGGCGCGATATCGTGGCTCGCGTCGATCGGCGTCGGTGTCGGCGCGGGCCTGGCGGCCGGCACCGCGCTCGGGCTCGGCCTCGCGGCGGTGGCCGACCCCGAGGAGTACGAGGAGGTCGACGTGGCGGACCTGACCGACGGCGACGTCGTCACCGCGATGCTCGAGGAGTTCCGGCGGTTCTCGCCGGGCGGCGCCGAGGCGCTCATCGACGAGCGCGACGCGTTCATCGGCCACCAGCTCGTCGCGCTCCGCGAACACGGCCAGGACGTCGTCGCCGTCGTCGGCGCGGGCCACCGGGCGGGCATCGAGCGGTACCTCGAGGCACCCGGGGCATTGCCGGGGATGGAGACGCTGACGGGGACCGCCGAAAGCCGGGGGTTCCCCTGGTCGAAGGTGATCGGCTACGGCGTTACCGTCGTCTTCCTGTCGTTTTTCCTCCTGCTGGCGATGGCCGGCGTCCGGGACGGGTTCCTCCTGCGGCTGTTCGGCGCGTGGTTTCTGGTCAACGGCGTCTTCGCCGCCGGACTGGCGAAGGTCGCGGGCGCCCGCTGGCGGAGCGCGGGCGTCGGCGGACTGGTCGCCTGGATGACCAGCATCAACCCGCTTCTGGCGCCCGGCTGGTTCACCGGCTACGTCGAACTCCGCCACGAGCCGGTCAACATCGGCGACATCTCGACGCTCAACGAGTTGCTCTCCGACGAGACCAGGCCGCTGCGGGAGGTCGTCGCTGACATGTTCGAGGTGCCGCTGTTCAAGCTGATCGTCGTGGTCGCCATGACCAACGTCGGCAGCGTCGTCGCCTCGGCGCTGTTTGGCTTCGTCATCCTCCCGGCGATGGGCGCCGAGATCGGCGGCGTCTCGGCGATCCCGGGCCTGATGATGGAGGGCGCCCGCGAGAGCGCCCGGCTGGTCTGGCGGGTGGTCGCATGAGCCGGGGGCGACCCCGGTCCCGCGGCGGGGCGGTTCGCAACTGGGGCGAGGTCCGCCTGCGGTTCAGCGGGCGGGAGCTGCTCGATCTGGCCGTCGCCTGGCTCGTGCTGTCGTTGGCCTTCGCCATCTTTTTCGGCGGCGGCGGGATGCGGTTTCTCGCGGGCGATCCCGTCGTGCTGCTTGCGATTAGCGCCGTGACTGCCGGAGTCGGGTTCATCCTGCACGAACTGGGTCACAAGGTCGCGGCCGTCCGGTTCGACACGCCTGCGGAGTTCCGGGCGGACTACGGGATGCTCGGGCTCGCGGTCGTGGTGGCACTCGCCGGCTGGCTGTTCGCGGCACCGGGTGCGGTCTACCATCCGCCCGCGGTCACGAAGCGCCAGCAGGGGCTCATCGCCCTGGCTGGGCCTGCGGTCAACGTCGTACTCGTGGCGGCGTTCCTGCCGCTCCTGTTCGTCCCCCTGGAGATCGCCGCACAGCTGGCGTTCTATGGCGTGCTGGTCAACGCGTTCCTCGCGGCGTTCAACATGATCCCGTTCGGTCCGCTCGACGGCAGGAAGGTCCTCGGCTGGAGCAACGTGGTCTTCGTGCTGTCGTTTCTCCTGACGGTCGGGCTAGCGGCGGCGACGGTCTTCTTGCTGTTTCTCTGAGCGGGCCGTCCCCTCCGCCGGAGCGGGCGTCGACTGTCCGGCACGCTTTTGCCCGGCCGGGCCGGGTCTGTCTCCATGACGGAGGACACGGACCCGCCGACGGACGGGGCGGAAACCGATGCTGTGGACGACGACGGTCTGACCTACGCCGACGCCGGCGTCGACGTCGAGGCCAGCGAGGCCGCGACGGCGGCGCTGGTGTCGGCGGTCGAGGGCGTCGCAGGCGACTACGCCGGCCTGCTGGACATCGGCGACCGATACCTCGCGCTGACGACCGATGGCGTCGGAACGAAACTGCTGGTCGCCGAGGCGGTCGGCGACTACTCGACGGTCGGCATCGACTGCGTCGCGATGAACGCAAACGACCTGGTTGCCGCCGGCGTCGACCCGGTCGCGTTCGTCGACTACCTCGCGGTCGAAGCGCCCGAGGAGGGGTTCGCGGAGGCTGTCGGGGAGGGGCTGGCCGCCGGCTGCGATCGGGCCGGCGTCGAACTGCTGGCCGGCGAGACCGCCGTCATGCCGGAGGTCGTCCACGGGTTCGACCTGGCGGGGACCTGTGCGGGCCTCGCGCCGAAGGACGGGCTGTTCGACGGTGAGGCCGCCGTCGGGGACTCGCTGGTGGGCTTTCCCGCAAGCGGCATCCACTCCAACGGCCTCACGCTGGCCAGAACGGCGGTCACCCGCGAGCACGACTACGACGACCCGTTTCCGCCGGCCCCCGACCGGACCATCGGCGAGGAACTGCTGGAGCCGACCCGCATTTACGCCGACCTGCTGGCGCCGATGCGGGCGGCGGGCGTCCACGCCGCCGCCCACGTCACCGGCGGCGGCTGGACGAACCTGGAGCGGCTCGGCCCGTTCCGCTACGAGATAGCCGACCCGCTCCCGGTGCCGCCGGTCTTCGACTTCGTCCAGGAGGAGGGCGACGTCGACGACGAGGAGATGTACCGGACGTTCAACATGGGGATGGGGTTCGTGGCCGCCGTTCCGCCGGAGGAGGCCGTCGAACTCGCGGACTGCGGCGACGGCCGGATCGTCGGCCGCGTCCAGGAGGGCGACGGCGTGGCGGTGCGGGGCCTTGAGTTGTGAGGGCGTGTGGGTGCGATGGCGTGGCGGTGCGGGGCGTGGCGCTGTGAGGGCGCGTGAGTGCGACGGCGTGGCGGTCAGGGGCCCGGCGCTGTGACGGCGTGTGGCTCTGCCCCGACGCTCACGAAACCGCCGCGGCCACGTCGGCCTCGGTGACGATGCCGACCAGTTCCCCGCCGGAGACGACCAGCACCGCACGGTGGTGATCCAGGTGGGCGTCGACCTCCGAGAGCGTGGCCGACGGCTCCTCGGTCGCGATGCTCTCGTGCATTACCTCCGCGACCGGCAGGTTCGAGACCGACTCCTCGCGCTGCTCGCTGGCCTGCCGGATGTCGGTGTTGCTGATGATCCCGACGGGATAGCCGTCGCGGACGACCGGCAGTTGGGAGAATCCCGCCGAGATCATCAGGTCCCGGGCCTGCTCGACGGAGTCGTCGGGCGCGACGGTGACGACGTCCTCGTGCATCAGGTCGCCCGCGTGGACGACGTCGCTCCGGGCCTCGTCGAGGGCGTTGACGATCCGCCGCAGCGTCGAGAGCCGCGGGTCGACGTCGCCGCCCTCGATGCGGGCGATCAGCGGCTGGGAGACGTCTGCCCGGTCGGCCAGTTCGCTCTGGGTAAGGTCCAGCGACGTCCGCCGGTCGCGCAGGTCCTGGGGCGTCGGCAGCTCCATGTTTCCAATAACTACTGGTTATCACAAAAAGGTTCGGGGCTCAACTCGAAGAATTCCGGGTCTCAACTTGAAGAGTTCCGGGGCTCAACTACTGGAGGCCCGGGGCTCAACTCGGCTCGCCGCGTCCGGGCTCGGGCGGTTCGTCGCCCTCGAACTCGATGGTCTCGACGACCGACAGCGGCACGTCCCGGAGCGCGCCGCCGACCTCGCTTTTGGCGATGCGCCGGGCGTGCTCCTGGCTCTCGGCGTTGAACACCTTCATCTCCAGCAACAGCCCCACGAGTGCCGTGTCGGCGGCGATGAACGCAGAGTCGAACGGCTCGCCGCAGGCCGGGCACGGCGTTGCCCCGACCTCGACCTCCACGTAGTCCAGTTCCTGCTCGTTGAGTCGCTTGCCCGCCTCGCTGACGGCGACGCCGATGGCGTCGTCGACGTCGTCGACGTCCCGAACCAGCCAGGCCGCCTCCATGGCGACGAGGTAATTGCTCATGCTGTCTCCACCTGGGGCCCGGCGACTGACGTGGTTTGCGGTTCGGCTCGATACATCGCGGGCTTCCGCCGTTCACAGGCCGATTATCGCCATAAGTTATGGCGAACTGGCCCGTTGGCGAGACGCTCCCAACGGCGGAAACGTCCGCTCGGACGCGATAGCAGTCGCAGAACCGACACGACGGCGGCTGTGGAAAACCGCAAGACCGCGGCGGGGGTATTCTACACGGACGTTCATTATGATCCGTACCGGGCAGCAAGACTTATTAGTGAGAGCGCTCGACTCCGCGAGCATACCCGATGATCAGTTCGGCCTACCGCAACGCCGTGTTCGCGCTGTACCAGTTCGCCGTCGCCCTCGGCATCCTCCTGATGCCGCTGGCCGTGGCAGTCCGAAAGCTCGGAGTCCCGATGCCGGTTCACCGGGTCGTCGAGACGCTCGACCGGGCCTACGAGCGGGCCAACTCCGAGACGTCGGCCTGACCGGCGGCGTCGGCCGGCGCGACGGACGGGAGTGCCGCGCCGGCCCCGCGAAGAAGTGCTTTTAAGCCGTTCCGAGCGATACTCCGAGCCATGCGAGATCCGCAGTTCCCCGCCTCCCATTCCGACCTCGAACCGGACCGCCCGTCGCCGTACGAGCCCGACGTGGGCACCCTCCCCGCCGAGACCGGCACCGCCGACGACGCCGAGGTGGCAAAGACCGGGACGACGACGGTGGGGCTGACGACCGAGGATGGCGTCGTCATCGCCACGGACATGCGTGCCAGCCTCGCCGGCCGGTTCGTCGCCCACAAGGACGTCCAGAAGGTCGAGCAGATCCACCCCACCGCCGCGCTGACGATGGTCGGGTCGGTCGGGGGCGCCCAGTCGTTCATCCGCATCCTCCGGGCGGAGGCCAACCTGTACGAGGCCCGCCGCGGCGAGGAGATGTCGATTCAGGCACTCCGGACGCTCGCGGGCAACCTCGCCCGCGGCGGCCCGTTCTTCCGCATCCAGCCGATCCTCGGCGGCGTCGACGACGAGGGCCACCACGTCGCCACCATCTGGCCCGACGGCGGGGTGTCGCCTGACGACTACGCGGTCACCGGATCCGGCATGCAACTCGCGTACGGCGTCCTCGAACGCGAGTACGACGATGGCCTCTCGAACGAGGAGGCAACGACCGTCGCCGCCCGCGCCATCGACTCAGCCAGCGAGCGCGACACCGGGTCAGGCAACGGCATCTACCTCGCGGAGATCACCGGGGATGGCGTCGACATCGAGGGCCACAAGGAGTTCGACGACCTGCTCTGAGCGGCGAGTGCCGGGCGTCGTGGCGGGAGCCGCCGTCACGGATGCGAGTCTTTTGGATTCCCCACCCGTTCTCCCATCCTCCTGTGAGTCCCTCGATTC
>JAZKSB010000056.1:0-12060 GCA_036626315.1 Halobacteriales archaeon | reverse complement strand
CCTCGCCGCTCGACGCCGTTCCTGCCCCCGTCCCCGTCCCCGTCCCCGTCCCGGGGCTTTCCTGCCGCCCGGGATCGGCGCCGCCGGCACACCCCGCGAGTGCGCTCAAGCCGGCGACGGCGACGAACTCCCGTCGAGTGATTCGCATCAGAATAATGCAGGGGAAGCACGGGATTAAGCCTTCACTGGCCGTGTGTCACTCGTACACGCCGTGGGTGACTTTTTAAACCTTCGGCCGCCGGGAACCGGCTCCCTCTGCCGGTTGCAGCGCCTGATCGCCACTCGCGTCTCTGTTTCCTCTCACTCTGCTGTTCCTCTCCTCGCATCCTCTCCCCGTGTTCTCTCTTCCCGTTCCTTGTCCTCTCACTGCACCGACGCTACGCTTTTGTCACTCCCTTTCGAAACGCACGACGGGAAACGGACCGTGACCGCAGACGAGAAAGCCACCGGGGGAACGGGCCAAAACATCGACGGGGAGCATCCCGATGCGGAACCGCTCGCGGTGTTCGACGACGTCACTGCCCACGAAAACGCCGAGCTGGAGCGGACGATCGGGCTGTCCGGCGGGCTGGCGATCGGCATCGGGACGATGATCGGTGCGGGCATCTTCGTGTTCCCGGGGCTAGCGGCCGGCAACGCCGGACCGGCGGCCTCGCTGTCGTTTGCGATCGGTGGTGCCATCGCGTTGCTTGTCGCGCTGCCGGCCTCCGAACTCGCGACCGCGATGCCCAGAAGCGGCGGCGGCTACTTCTTTGTCTCCCGGAGCATGGGCACGGCCTACGGCGCGGTCGTCGGGCTCGGCCTCTGGCTGGGCCTGGTGTTTGCGGCGGCGTTCTACCTCGTGGGCCTGGGCCACTACGCGTCGGCGGTGTTCGCGGAAGTCGGCCTCGCACTGCCGGTCAGTCCGGTGGTGCCGCTGGCGCTTCTGTTCGCCGTGTTCCTGACGGGAATGAGCATCGGCGGCACGGAGAACACCGCGAAGATCCAGAACGTCGTCGTGGCCGTCCTGCTGGTCGTCCTGACGGGGTTTCTCTCCTACGGCTCGCTCGACGCGCTCGGACTGTTCGGCCGGGAGTCGGTCCCGGAGGCGTTCTTCTCGCAGGGGTACGTTCCGGTGCTTTCGACTGCTGCACTGGTGTTCACTTCCTATCTCGGCTTCGCGCAGGTCGCCACCGTCGCCGGCGACATCCGGAAACCGAGCCGGAACCTCCCGCTCGCGATGGTCGGGTCGGTCCTGATCGTGACGGTCTTCTACGTGGTGACCATCTTCGTCGCGACGAGCGCGTTCGGCGCGGGCGGCCTGGAGCGACTCGGCGAGACCGCGATGGTCGAGGTCGCCCGGGAGTTTCTGGGACTCCCTGGCGCGGTGGTGATCCTGTTTGCCGGCCTGCTGGCGACGTTCTCAAGCGCGAACGCCTCGATCCTCAGCGCCTCGCGAACGGTGTACGCATTGAGCCGCGACGCCCTGCTCGCGGAGGGTGCAAGCGTCATCAACCTCCGGTACGGCACGCCCCACCGGGCGCTGCTGGCCGCCGGCGGCCCGATCTTCGTGCTGGTCGCGACCGGCCAGGTCGCGGTGCTGGCGGAGGTCGCCTCCTTTCTGCACCTGGTGATGTACGGGCTGATCTGCGTCGCGGTGATCGTCCTGCGGCGCCGCGACCCGGCCTGGTACGAGCCGACCTACCGGATGCCCGGCAGTCCGGCGCTGCCGGCGGTCGGGGCGGTCGCCAGTTTCGGGCTGATCGCGTTCATGCAGGGCCCGTCGATAGCGATCGGCCTCGGGGTCATGCTGGTCTCGTATCTCTGGTACCGCTACTACGCCGGCGACGTCGAACTCAGAGGTGACTTCTGATGACGGACAGACCCACAGTACTCGTTCCGATCCGCGTGCTCGAAGGCGAATCGATCCCCGAAGGGGTCCCCGAACTGCTGGCGAACGCTCACGTGGTCCTGCTGGGGTATCACGCCATCCCCGACCAGACCGCGCCGGGCCAGGCCCGCTCGCAGTTCGGGGACCGGGCGACCGACCGACTCGAGGACCTGACGGCGATGCTCGAAGACGCGGGCGCCACCGTCGACTCGCGGCTCGTGTTCACCCACGAGGCCCAGAAGACGATCAACCGGACGATACTCGAATGGGACTGTCTGGCGGTGCTCGTTCAGGGCGGCACCGGCACCGTCGATGACGTGCTCGTCGCTATCCGGGGCTCCATCGGGCTCGATCGGCTCGTCCGCCTGGTCGCGGGACTGTTCGCCGGCACCGACGTCGGCGTGACGCTGTACCACGTCGCCCCTGAGGAAGAGACCGACGAGGACGCCGAGATGCTGCTGGACGGCGTGGTCTCCCGGCTGGCGGAGGCGGGGCTGGCGGAGGCGGCCATCGACGTCCGGATCGCGCGGGACGTGGCCCCGGTCGAGGCCATCCGCGACGCCGCCGAGTCGTTCGACGTGGTGGTCATGGGCGAATCCGACCCCTCGATCGCGACCTTCGTGTTCGGGATGAGCGCCGAGCAGGTGGCCGACCGGTTTCTCGGTCCGGTGCTCGTCGTCCAGCGCGAACCGCCCGAGAGCGAGTCGCCGGAGGATGCGAGCGGGGACGACCCCGGCTCCGAGAACGACGCCGAGTGAGCCCGTCGCCCCCCGTCCGATGGCAGCCATCCGGCGGGTCAGGAAAGAGTCTTGTCGCCGCCGGTCGATCGACTCGGCATGACTGACGAGGCGCCGCCGGCCGAGGCCCCCGCGGTGACCGACGAGGAGGCGGCCACCGAACTGGTCGCGGTCGGCGGCGCGATGGTCGACCGCTACTACCGGCTGACGAACCTGCCCCCTCCCGACGGCGGGTCCTTCGTGCGGGAGTCCTGGCGGTCGTTCGGCGGCAGCGCCGCCAACGTCGCCTGCGCCGCCGCGGGCCTGGGTCGGTCGGCCGGCCAGGTGACCCGTCTGGGCACCGACCAGGGCGGCGAGGGCCACGACGACGCCGACGCCGTCGCGGCGGACCTGCAAGCGCACGGCGTCGACACTACCCGGGTCCGCCGCGGCGAGGAGACCGGCACCTACAGCATGATCCTCGCGGGGCCGGACGGCCAGCGGATGGTCGTCACCGGCGGCGACAGCGTCCGCAACCTCCGCCTCGTCGACGGCGACTGGCCGTACCTCCAGGGGGCCGACGTCGTGTTCACCAAAGCCTACGCGCCCGACCACGTCGTGGCCGACCTCGTTGCCGCCCGGGCCGACGGGGACCTCTCGGCGCTGGCGTTCGACCTGTCGGGGCCGCTGCCGGAACTGGCCGACCGCGGCACTCGGCCGGACACCATCGACGACGCCGTCGGCGCGGCGGATCTCCTGGTCGCCGGCGAGGTCGCACTCTCGTCCTACTGCGATCATCACGGCGTCGCGGCCACGACCGAGGCGGCAGTCGGGTTGCTCCGCGAACGGGGCGTGACCCGCGCGGCGCTCACCCGGGGCGAGGAGGGCGCCACGTTGGTTCACCCCGACGACACGGTCGCGGTCGACGCCTTCGACGTGGACGTCGTCGACGCGACCGGCGCCGGCGACGCATTCGCCGCGGCGCTGGTCGACGCCTGGGTGCTCGACGACCGCCCGCCCGCCGAGGCCGGCCGGTTCGCGGCAGCGGCGGCGGCCCTGAACTGCACCGCCGAGGGCGCCCGCGGGGGGCTGGCGACCCGCGGCGAGGTGCTGGCGTTTCTCGACGACCGAACCTAGCGCACCCCGTCGGCGGCGGCGACCAGATCTGCCACCCGGTCGACGCTGACGGGCGCCGTCGTCTCGCCGCCCTCCTTCAGGGCCGTGCCGACGACGACTCCGTCCGCGACCGCGAGCAGGTCCCCGATCGTTTCGGCGGTGACGCCGCTGCCGACGAACACGGGCGCGCCGGTCCCCAGGTCGTCCCGGCGGGCGACCGCGCGCTCGACGTCCTCGAGCGCGGTCGCTTCGCCCGTCCGGGGACCCGAGACCACGACGCCGTCTGCGAGGCCGCGCTCGGTCGCCTCCGCGAGCGACTCCGCCTCGTACGACTCGGCGGCCAGCGGCGCGGAGTGTTTCACGTCGACGTCCGCCAGCAGGGCGACGTCGGCGTCGATGCGCTCGCGCAACCGCATCGTCTCGTGGGCCCGCCCCTCCAGGATGCCCTGGTCGGCCACGCGGGCGCCGACGTGGACGTTCACCCGCACGAAGTCCGCGCCGGCGGCCGCCGCGGCGGCGACCGCCGCCGGGCCGTCGTTGCGCAGAACGTTCACGCCAACGGGCAGGTCGGCGGCCTCCCGGACGGTCCGGGCCAGCGCGGTCAACTCCGCGACGACGTGGTCCGGCACGTCCTCGGGGTAGAAGGGGGCGTCCCCGAAGTTCTCGACGACGACGGCGTCGACGCCGCCCGCCGCGAGCCGTTCGGCGTCTCGACGCGCGACCTCGTGGAGATGTGCGCGCCCGGCCGCCCGGTCGTACCGGGGCGCGCCCGGCAGCGGCGGGAGATGCACCATTCCGACCACCGGTTTCGCCACGTCCGACCCCGTTATCGGGTTCGCATCCATACAGTGGGGGCGAAGCGGCGACTCTTAATTGCTCGGGCGCCGGTCGCCCCGGCGACCCGGTGCAGGGATGGCCGCGACGGCACGATGGGGGGTGGTCCGTGGAACGGTCACACGCCTCGATCAGCTTTTTGCGTCGGGCAGGCGACGTCGCCGTCGATGTCGTCGCTGTCCGCCGTTCGCGAGGAGTTTCTCGCCGTCGCTCGCGACCGCGAGCGGGCCGGCCTGCTGGCCGCCTATGCGCTGCTGTTCGTGGTCACGGACGCCTACGCCCAGGTCCTCCCGCTGCACTACCGGGCGGTCGGCGTCTCGATCGCCGCGTTGGGGGTCGCGAAGAGCGTCGCCAACGCGGTCGAGGCCGCCGCGTCCACACCTGTCGGCATCCTCGCCGACGAGGGCGACCGGGCGGCCGTCGCGGTCGCCACCGGCGGGGTCATGGCGGTCGTGCTCGCGGCGTTCCCGTTCGCCGCTTCCGCGGTGACGCTGGGGGCGCTGGTCGTCGCCTACGCCGCCGCCCGGCTGGCGTTCGGCGTCGCGGCCACGCCGCTTCTGAGCGAGTCCTTCGCGGACGGCAGCGAGGGCGTCGGGTGGGCCGTCCGGGATGTCGGCATCTACGCGGGCGGCGCCGTCGGCACCGCCGGGGCCGGGGTCGTCGTCGCGCGGGTGGCCGGCGTGGCCCCGGTCTTTCTCGCGCTGGTGCCCGCCGCGCTGGCGCTCGTCGCCGTCCTGGCGTACACTCACCGCCCAACCTGGGACCTCGGCGTCTCCCGCCGGGACCTGCTCGCGGGGTGGCCGCCGAACCCGGTCGCGTCGATCCGGGCGATCTCCCGGCCCCGGGTGCTTGCCCGCTTTCTCGCCGTGAAACTGCTCGGCGGCCTCGGGTGGGGGCTCTCGATGTTTCTCCTGCCCGTGTACGCCGTCGATCTGGGCGTGGCGGCGAGCGCGTTCCTGCTGGCGTTCGGCGCCGCACACGTCGCGTCCATCCCGTTCACGCTCGTCGGCGGGATGCTCACGGATCGCCTCGACCGCAAGCGCCTGTTCGTCGGCAACTACGCTATCAAGGTGGCGATGCTCGGGACCTTCGCACTCGCCGGCGGCGCCCCCCTGTTCGCGGTCGGACTATCATTGTTCGTCGTCCAGACGACATTCGAACCCGCCGTCCTCGCGTACTTCTTCGACCAGTTCGACGACGACGAGAGCGGCCGGGCGTGGGGGGTCACCGGCACTGTCGCACGGGGGGTCGGCGTCGTCGCCCCGGCGGCGGGCGCCGCAATCTACGAGGTCGAGCCAGGTCTGACGTTCGGCGCCGGCGCCGCAGCGATGGCCGGGGCGACGCTGGTCGCGCTGACGCTGCCGGACTGAGCCGCCCCGGTCACGCGCCGACTTTCTCCTGCAGGCACTCGATCGAGCAGTAGTACTGCGTGACCTCCCGCTGCTGGCCTTTGAGTTCCATCGGCTTCACCATCCGCAGGTGGGTCTCGGTCTCGACGTCGATCTCGCTCATGCAGTTGTCGCAGGTCGCCACGCCGTGCACCCCTCGTGTGTAATACTCTAGCAGGACCATTTCAGTCTTTGGCGAATTATTTTTTAAATGTCATTTTGCTCCTGCCTTCCGGACGGACTCCGGTCGCCGACGCGGTCACTTCTCGACGTCCAGAAGCGCCACCCGCTCGAGGACGACGTCCTGGAGGGTCCCGTCGGTGGCCGCCAGTTCGTCGCCGTCGATCCCGAAAAACTCCTGCACGCGCTTGGGTTCGGCGTGCTCGACGCCGAGGGCGTCCGCCGGCGACAGCAGGTCCTCGATCCGGGCGGCGGCATCGCCCTCGTTGCCGCCGTCGACCAGCACGACCACCCGGTGCTCGCCCTCGCCGACGCCCATCGCCAGCGCGCGGTCGATCTGGCGGCGGCCGGCGACGTACAGAAGCACCTCGACGCCGCGCTCGCGGGCGACGTTCTCGCCGCGCTCGAATGCCCGGTCGGCCAGTTCCAGCGCCCGCCGGAGGTGGGCCTCCCCCATCACGTACCGGGCGTCGAACGCCTGGACTGTCGCGCCCGTCTCCCCGGCGACGACGTCGAGGTCGTCGAGAAACGCGTCGACGTCCTCGACGGTCGCGACGCCCTCGATCAGGCGCATCGGCGGATCCTCCCGGCCATCAGAAGTCACCAAGCCCCGTCTGGCCGTCCCCGCGGTCGTCGGTGTCGCCGTTGCCGATGGCGGCCTCGACGTCGCGGTCGGCGCTGACCGATCCCATCGAGGGATTCTGGCGACCGACGTTTTCGAGGATGGTCTCGGCGGTCTTCTCCCGGCCCCGCAGCGCCGCCAGCACGACCGACTTGTCCGCCGCCCGGAGGTCCGCGCGGTCCTTGATGCCGGCCTCGTAGAGCCGGCGGGCGCGCTTGCGACCGACGTTGCGGACGCCGGCGAGGTCGAGCAGTTCCTCGCGAACGCCGTGCTCGACGCGCATCCGGGCGCGGCTGACGGCGCCGCCCGCCGAGAGGTCGAGTTCGCCGGCCAGCGACTCGGCGGCGCCCAGCAGCCACTCGGCGGTGTCGACCTTCCCGCGGATGTCGCCCGGGCCGACGCCGTAGCGCTCGGCGATTCGGTCCTCGTCGAGTTCATCGGCCCAGTCCTCCAGCAGTTTCGCGGTCTTCAGCGCGGCCAGCCAGTCCTCCCAGCGGGCCTCCTCGTACTCCGTGGGGGCGTCGCCCGGCAGTTCCGCCTCCCGCTCGTAGGCGATCTCGGCGAACTTCTCGCGGTCGCCCGACCGCAGGTACAGTTCGTACATGTCCGGGGTGCGCGCGACCAGGTGATAGAGCCCGAGCGGGGAGACGTCGACCTGGTCGGCGGCGCCGTCGTTCGTTGCCCCCGCGTCTCCGGTCCCGCTTGCGCCGTCCCGCAGGTCCTTCGCGGTCGCGAAGCCGACGTCTGCCGGCTCCCCGCCGGTCGCTTCGTCGCGCCGGCGCTCGCCGCCGTCCGCCGCCGCCCGCAGGCCGTCGACGATCTCGGCGGCGCTCATCGGGTCCAGGTAGAGCCGCGAAACGGTGTGGCCCAGCGAGGTGGCCGCCAGTTCGTCGCCGTCGCGTTCGAGAAACTCGTTGCGCCGCAGGTACTCCAGCACCCGATCCGTCACCTCCGCCAGGCGCCCTTCCTCGGTCGACTGGGCGGCGTACAGGGTCCCCTCCAGAAACTCCAGCAACCCCTCGCGGGTCCGGGCGAACCCGGAGGCGACGGTGGCGAGGATGTGGGTCCGCAGCGCCGGTTCGGCGGCCAGTTTCGAGCGGACCGGCTCGGGGTCGGCCCAGACGTACCGCTCGAACAGTTCGTCCAGTTCGTCGTGGCTGGCGGCGACGAGCACCGCCTCGCCGTACGGGTCCATACCCGGCCGGCCGGCCCGACCCATCATCTGGTGGATCTCCAGGGTGTCGAGCGGCTGCATGCCGCCGACGGCGCCGTCGTAGCGCTGCCAGTCCCGGACGACCACCCGCCGGGCTGGCGTGTTGACCCCCGCCGCCAGGGTCGGCGTGGCGCTCACGACCTTCACAAGCCGATCCCGGAACGCGTCCTCGACGAGCGAGCGGTGGTCCCTGGCCAGGCCGGCGTGGTGGAACGCGGCGCCGCGCTCGACGGCGTCGGCCAGGTCGTCGCTGGTCTCGGCGTCGCTGACGTCGCGGATCTCCGCGGCGAGTTCGTCGAGCCGTCGGCGCTCGCCGTCGCCGAGGTGGTCCTCGACGGCGTTGCCCAGCCGTCTGGCGGCGGCCTCGGCGTTGCGCCGGGAGTTGACGAACACAAGCGAGGATCCGCCCTCCTCGACGGTGTCTTCGACGATCGCCGCGGTCTGTTTCTGCCCGCGTCTGACCGGGAGTTCGGTCTTGCTGCCGTCGTCGAGGTGCATCGCCTGGCCGTAGTGGACTCCCTTCCGGAGTTCGATGGGGCGCCAGTCGGACTCGACGAGTTCGGCGTCCAGCCAGCCGGCGATCTCCTCGGCGTTGCCGATCGTCGCCGACAGCGCGACTACCTGCGGGTCCGCGACCCGCCGGAGTTTCGCCAGGGTCACCTCAAGGGTCGGGCCGCGCTCGCCGTCATCGACGAGGTGGACCTCATCGGCGACGACGGTGGTGACGTCCTCGATCCAGGGGGCGTCGTTGCGCACCAGGGAGTCGACCTTCTCGCTTGTCGCGACGATCACGTCCTGGTCGGCCAGCCACCCGCCGGCCGACTCGTAGTTGCCCGTCGAGACGGCCACGTCGAGGCCGTACTGCTCGTACTCGCCGAATTCCTCGTGTTTCTCGCTGGCGAGCGCCCGCAGCGGGACGATGTACAGCGCGATGCCGCCGCCGGAGGGGGCCGCCCGCGGGTCGGCGGTCTCGGCGTCTTTCTCCTCTCGCTCGGCCGGGCCGGCGACGCCCGAGAGCATTGCCAGCTCGGCGATCAGGGTCTTGCCGCTGGCCGTGGGCACGGCGGCGACGGCGTTCTCCCCGCGCGTGACCCCGGCCTCGACGGCGGCAGCCTGCGGCGGATAGAGTTCGTCGATGCCCTGCGCTTGCAAGTGCTCGTCGAGCCACGCCGGCACGCCCGGCACCTCCGCAACGTCCATCGGGGCGTCATTGCGCGTCCGGCCGTTTAAGAATTCGCAAGGCGCGGTCGCGGTCGGGGCATTCTTGCGGGATGTTTGCAGGACGTGGTGGCGGTCCGAGCGTCCTCACAGGGGATCCCTCCGTCGGCTGTCCCGCTTTCGTCTCCGCCCTCCCCGGCACCACGTTGCGGCGCGAGACGGATCCGTTATCGATAAAGCGACATAATTACTATGGCGGTCGCCCGCCTAATTCCGGGTCAGGTGTCCGCGATGGTACGACGTGCGACTCGGCTCGCCGAGTGGGCAGATCTCACGGGAGCCCGGCTCCCCGACTCACTGGAGTCCGACCGATCGGATCGGCCCGACGACTTCGAGCAGTCCGCATGACCGGCGGCGGCCGTGGGCGGACGACGGCGGGCGCCGTCTCCTGCAAGAGACCGGTTGTTCCCGGAGATCGGCGCCGAACTCCCCGAAACGGCCCTCGTAACCCTTTAGAGCGGCCGCCGTCTATCCCGCCCACGCATGCCGGACTGTCCAATCGCGGAGGAGTGCCCCAGTTTCTCCGAGCGCATCGAGGGGATGGGCTGCCAGCACTACGGCGACCGCGGCGGCAAGGAGTGGTGCAACCACTACGGTCAGCCGATCGAGGAGTTGAAGACCCAGCCCGTCAAGGCGGGCGAGGAAGTCGTCGTCGACGTCGAGGACATCCACGAGAGCGGCGCCGGCGTCGGCCGCACCGAGGACGGCTTCATCGTCCTCGTCGACGGCCTCCTCCCGGAGGCGCGGGCCCGCGTGGAGATCAGGACGGCCAACACCAGTTTCGCCTGGGGAGAGGAGATCGAGCGGCTCCCGATGGCGGACGAGGAGGACGACGCCGGGGAGGACGACGAACCGGGTGACGAGGGCGCCGAGGACGACGAGGGCGCCGAGGACGACGAGGGCGCCAGGGACGACGAGGACGAGGCGGACGACCGTCGCCGCCGCCGCGACGAGGCGCTCGGCAGCCGCGAGGACTTCTGGGGCGGCTGACCGCCAGGGGCCCCCGCGTTCGGGGTCGACCACCGGACGGTCCGGCCGGCATGCGCCGCTTTTCGGTTCTGCGACCGTTTCCTGGCCCGCTCGTTCGCCGCGACGGCCACAGTTTTGAACCCCGATGCCGTTGACACGCCCATGGATCTGGGGATCGACGGCAACGCGGCACTGGTAACGGCAAGCTCCCGCGGACTCGGGTTCGCCAGCGCGAAGGCGCTGGCCCGCGAGGGCGCGAACGTCACCGTCTGTGGCACGACCGAGGAGCACCTCGACGCCGCCGAGGCCGAACTCGCGGACCTGGGCGGCGGCGACGTCATCGCCCGGACGGCGGACGTCACCGACCCCGACGAGGTACGGGCGCTGGTCGACGTGACGGTGGACGCGTTCGGCGGCCTGGACCACGTCGTCACCTCCGCGGGCGGCGTTCCGAGCGGGGCCTTCCTGAACATGTCCGACCGGGACTGGTACCAGGCCTACGACACGCTGGTGATGAGCCACGTCTGGACGCTCCGGGCGGCCCACTCCCACCTCGTCGAGAGCGACGCCGGCAGCGTCGTCTCGATCACCTCCACCAGCGTCCGGGAGGCCATCGACGGCCTCGTCCTCTCGAACGCGGTCCGGCGGGCGGTCGTGGGCAGCGTCAAGACCGTCGCCCGCGAGTGGGCGCCGGCCGTGCGGGCCAACGCCGTCCTGCCGGGTGCCCACGAGACCGGCCGCATCGAGGACCTCATCGAGCAGGGCATCGAGCGCGGCGAGTACGACTCCTACGAGGCGGGCCTGGCCGACTGGGCGGCGGACATCCCGCTGGACCGCATCGGCGACCCGATGGAACTGGGCGACGCCGTCGCGTTCCTGTCCAGCGACCGGGCGAGTTTCGTCACCGGCGCCGCCCTGCCGGTCGACGGCGGGACGCTGCGGAGCTAGGTGGTCGATCGGTTCCCGACGACCCCCTCGCCAGCACGCGGATCAAAAGTCGTCTTCCTCCCGCAGTCGCTCGACCACTTCCCGCACCCGCTGGGCCTGTTCGGCGGGCACCACCAGCACCCGGTCGTCGAACGCGGCGACGACGAGGTCCTCGACCCCGACAACCGAGACGTGTTTGTCGTCGCTGGCGAGCACGTTGCCGGCGGAATCGAGCGCCAGCGCCTCGCCTGCCGTCACGTTGCCGTCCTCGTCGGCGGGCAGCACCCGCCGGAGCGCGTCCCAGGCGCCCAGGTCGTCCCAGGCGAAGTCGGCGGGCACGACGAACACCTCGCCGCGCTCGGCGGCGGGTTCCACGACGGCGAAGTCGACGCTGACGGATTCGACCTTGCGGAACCCGCGTTCGGGATCGCCCTCCTGTAGCGTCTCGACCAGCGACGCGAGCGGCGACTCCCGGGCGGCCTCGAAAAACGCCGTCGGCGTCCACGCGAAGATGCCCGCGTTCCACAGAAAGCCCGCCTCGAGGAACCGCGCGGCGGTCCCGGCGTCGGGCTTCTCGCGGAACCGCTCGACGGCGCGGTAGCCGCCGGTCGCCTCGCCGCTCGCGCCGCCGAATCGTTCGCCGGGTTCAATGTAGCCGTAGCCCGTCGCCGGGCGGTCCGGTTCGACGCCGATCGTCACGAGGCCGCCCGTCTCGACGGCGGTGCGGGCGGCCCGGCGGGCCGTGGTCGGAAATCCCCCGCCTTCGCCGCCCCCCTCGGCGCTTTTGCCGGCGTCCGGGCCGCCGATCACGTGGTCGCTGGGCACCGCCAGCACGACGCACTCGCCGAACCGCTCCCGGCAGCGGTGGGTCGCGTACGCCAGTGTGGGGCCGGTGTCCTTCGCTTCGGGTTCGACCAGGACGTCGGCGCCGGGGGCGTGCTCGCCGGTCCGGTCGGCGAACTGCTCGCGGGTCGAGACCAGCACCTCGTCGGCGAAGGAAACCCGCT
>JAZKSB010000055.1:0-12258 GCA_036626315.1 Halobacteriales archaeon | reverse complement strand
TTCTCGGCGCTTTCGCCCCGGTTCGACAGGCGCCGCTCCAGTTCGTCGGGGCGACAGCGCAGCACCACCACGCGGTCGAGGTCGTCGACGTGGTGGGCGAGGTGAGACTCGACGAGCAGGTCCCCCCGGTCGGCCAATCGGTCGCGCACGGCGTCCAGGTCGGCTTCCAGGGACTCCCGCTTGGGGTCTTCCCCCTCGTGCAGTCCTTCCGAGCGGATCAGGTCGTTGAGATGGACGACTGGCAGGTCGGTCTTGACAAGTTGAACGGCTGTCGTCTTGCCGGTGCCGGGAGTGCCGGTGACTGCGACCCGCATCAGCCCACCTCGCTGCCGGGGGTGACGGCGATTGCGGCCCGCATCAGTCTCTCCCTGCTGGGGGTGCTGGCGAACGCGACCCGAATCAGTCTCTCCCTGCTGGGGGTGCTGGCGAACGCGACCTGCATCAGTCCCTCCGCACTGGCGGGTCCGACGGCGCCACGGCTCGGTCCGCTCATCGCTCGGCGAGCACCTCGTTGAGCACCTCGACCGCGGTCCGGGTCTCCTCCTCGGTGCCACAGGTGACCCGTATCGACCCGGGCAGCCCGAAACTGGTGCAGTCCCGGACGATGACGCCCCGTCGCTGCATCTCCTCGGCCACGGCGGCGGCGGGCGTGTCGTACTCGCCCGCGTCGGCGTCGGCGACGTCGACCAGCACGAAGTTCCCGCCCGAGGGGTACGTCGGCGCGTCGACGGCGTCGGCCAGGTACTCGCGGGCCCACTCCACGACGGCGACGGTCCGCTCGACGTGCTCGCGGTCGTCGAGGGCGGCCAGGCCGGCGCGTGCCGACAGTTCGCCGGCGGAAAACGGCGTGTTCACGTAGGCGTAGGCGTCGGCCCACTCGGCGGGGACGATGCCGTAGCCCAACCGCAGGCCGGCTAACCCATAGACCTTCGAGAACGTCCGGACGACAGCGACGTCGTCGCGGTCGGCCACCAGCGAGACCGCGCTCTCGCGGTCGGTGAACTCCCCGTAGGCCTCGTCGACCGCGACCAGCGTCTCCTTCGCGGTTTCCTCGGCGATCCGCTCGACGTCGGCGAGCGACAGTTCGGCGCCGGTGGGGTTGTGCGGGGTCGTCAGGTGGACGATGCGCTCGCCGTCGTATGCGTCCAGCACCTGCTCGGCGACGTACGCGAAGTCGTCGGCCTTCGAGAGGCGGTATTCGGTGACCTCCCCGTGGTGGTAGCGGGCGCTCATCCCGTAGTAGGCAAAGCCGGGGTCCGGGACGAGCACGCCGTCGCCCGGTTCCAGTAGCGCCCGCGAGACCGTGTCGAGCACGCCGTCGCCCCCGTTGCCCAGCCAGACCTGGGCGGGATCGACCTCCCAGTGGTCCGCGAGGGCGGCCCGCAGGTCCGTCGCCGCGGCCTTCGGGTACGCGTCGACGCTGCCGGCGTGCTCGCGGATGGCCTCGACGGCCGCCGGACTCGGTCCCAGCGGGTTCTCGTTGGACGCCAGTTTGATCAGGTCAGCCGGGTCGACGCCGAGTTCCCGGGCCACCTCCTCGACGCCCCCGCCTGCCTCGTACGCGACGTGGTCGGAGAGGTCCCGCGGCTGCATGCACGGGAAAAGTGGGGGCCGAGCCTTAAGGTTGCTCAAAGCCGGCTAGCCGCCACGCCCGGGTCGGAATCCCGAAGTGCGCCCAGCCCGAACGCCCGGTCGATGCGCCGGGAGGTCCACGTCGACCGCGACCACGAGCGGTTCACGGAGACCCACGTCCCCGCCGAGGAGGCCGCGGGGGTCGTCGTCCTCGCGCCCCACGGCGGGGACGTCGAACCGCCGACCGACGAGCAGGCCCTGGCGTTGCGCGACCGGCTGGGCGCCGGCGCCGGCGCGTGGCTCTGCCGGGGGACCGTCGCGGAGGGCAATCCCTTCGAGCGGTGGCACGTCACCTCCACGGAGCTTTCGCGGGCGTCGTTCGAATTCCTCGGCGACGTGCTCGACCGGGGATACCGGCGGGCCGTCGCGTTTCACGGCCTCGCGCCCGACAAGGAGCGGGTCGTCGTGGGCGGGCGGGCCGACCGGTCGCTGCGCGAGCGACTCCGGGAGGAACTTGACGCGCGGGTTCCAGCGCCGGTGGTCGTCAGTGAGTTGGGCCCCTACGCCGGGGTCGATCCTGACAACGTCGTCAACCACGCCGCGCGACTGGGCGGCCTCCAGGTCGAACAGCCCGCGGCGGTGCGGCACGGCCACGCCGACGCGGTCGTCGACGCCGTCGTCGCGACGTTAGACGGCGCCGACCGGGGATGACTCGTTTTTGGAGTCGTCGTCCGGACCGGGTCGAACTCAGTCCCCCCGGGCGGTGTCGGAATTCCCGCGAGACCCGTCCTTGCGGACGACGTCGTGGGCGAGCGTGCCGATCCCCTCGATCTCGATCTCGACCCGGTCGCCGTGTTCGAGTTCGTCGACGCCCTCGGGTGTCCCGGTCATGATGACGTCGCCCGGTTCCAGGGTGACGTAGCTCGTGATCTCGGCGATCAGTTCCGGCACGGAGAACGCGAGTCTGTCGATGGACGACTCCTGGCGGACCTCGCCGTCGACGTACGTTCGGATGGTCGCGTCTTCGGGCACCTCTTCGGGGGGCGTCAGCACCGGTCCGAGCGGGGCGGCGTTGTCGAAGGCCTTGCCGCGAACCCAGTTCTGCTCGCGGCGCTGGTCGTCGCGGTTCGATAGGTCGTTGCCGCAGGTGAACCCTCGGACGACGTCCATGGCCTCCTCTTCAGGGACGTTGTGGCACTGTTCGTCGATGACGACCGCGAGTTCGGCCTCGTGTTCGATCCGCTTGCTCGCCGGCAGTTCGACGGTGCTGCCGTGGCCGGCGAGGCTGGAAGGCGGCTTGAGAAACAGCATCGGCCGGTCGGGCACCTCCCCGTCCATCTCCGCAGCGTGGTCGGCGTAGTTGCGCCCGATGCAGACGATTTTCGTCGGTTCGCTGGGCGGCAGCACGTCGACCTCGGTGACGGCGTAGGTGTCGCCGCCGAAGTGGATGCCGTCGTCGTCCCACTCGCCGACGCGGACCGACCCCGCGGGGTCGCGAAAGCGCACCTGGTGCATACCGAACGGTGCGGACGCCGCAGGCAAGGGGTTTTGGGTCGGCGAGGTCTCCGCGGCGGACGGTCCCGTGGGCGGGTTGAGGCGTCTGGTTTGTGGGCGGGTTGAGGCGTCTGGTTTGTGGGCGGGTTGAGGCGTCTGCCCGTGTTTCGACCTCCGGCTCGTACCCGGCTCCTGCCGCCGGACAGCCGAGTGGCGGATCTCTCCCGCCATCCTTTAAGTCCGAGACGGCCGAATTGCCCTTCGAACCATGAAGGTCACCTGGCACGGCCACTCGACGTGGCACGTGACGGTCGGGGAGACGGACCTGCTGATCGATCCGTTCTTCGACAACCCGAAGACGGAGGTCGACCCGTCGGACCTGGACCCCGACTACGTGTTGCTGACACACGGCCACGCCGACCACGTCGGCGACGTCGACGCCTACGAGGGGACGACGCTCGTCGCCACGCCCGAACTCGTCGAGTACTGTCGCGACGATTATGGCGAGTTCGAGGCCGTCGGCGGCATGGGGATGAACATCGGGGGCACCGTCGAGACCGGCGACGCCTTCGTGACGATGCACCGGGCCGACCACAGCAACGGCATCGAGACCGGATACGCCGCCTCCGCCGGAATGCCCGCAGGATTCGTCCTCAGCGATACGGACCCGATGAGGGTCGCCGACGATGAGCACACCACGTTCTACCACGCCGGCGACACCGGCCTGATGACCGAAATGCGGGAGGTCATCGCCCCGTACCTCCAGCCCGACGCCGCCGCGCTCCCCGTCGGCGACCACTTCACGATGGGGCCGCTGCAGGCTGCCGTCGCCGTCGACTGGCTGGACGTCGACTACGCGTTCCCGATGCACTACGACACGTTCCCGCCGATCGAACTCGACACCGCCGACTTCGAGCGGCAGGTCGAGGCGGTCGGCTCCGACGCCGATGTCGTCCACGTCGGCGGCGACGAGACGTTGGACCTGGCGGACGGGGCCTTCGACGGATAGCCTGGCAGGGCCCGAAGCCGCCTTCGACGGATAGCCTGGCAGGAGCTGCCGCTGCTCGCCGTCGCTACCCGTCGAAGTGCCACCGGTCGCCGACTTTCAGTTCCCGGACGTAGCCGTCCGCGAGCGCGTCCGCTATCGCCTCGGGGGACGTGCGCTCGAACTGCCGGTCGTCGCTTCCGACTTCGAGGATCGCCGCCGCGAGTTGGATGCTCACGGCCCGCAGGTCTCGTACGTCGAGTTTGTCGAGCGTGTCGGCGTGCGTGTGGCCCCATCCCCGGCCCGAGGACTCGGAGGTCGCGGAGACGAACGCGGCGGGCACGCCGCGCTCGACGAACGCCCACTGGTCGCCGTGGGGCGAGACGTCGTCGTTTTTGACCAGCGGCGCGTCCAGGTCCCGGGCGACCGCGGCGAACGTTTCGGCCACCGCCTCGAACCCCTGGGTCCCGACCCGGAGGTTGCGGGAGGTGCCGGCGCCGTCGACGTTGACGACCGCCCGCACGTCGTCCAGGTCGGTCGTCTCCGCGGCGTGGTAGGCTCCGTAGAGGCCGATCTCCTCGCTGCCGAACGAGATCAGTCGGACCCGGGTGTCCAGTCGGTCGGCAGCCTGCGCGAGCAGTCGGCCGGCCTCGGCGACGACGGCGGTGCCGGCGCCGTTGTCGTTTGCGCCTTCCGCGATGTCGTGGGCGTCCACGTGGCAGGTGACGAGCACCTCCTCGTCGGTGTCCGGTCCGACGACGGCCTCCACGTTCCGCGAGGTCGCAACCTCGTTGTGGCAGTCGACGGCCAGTTCGACCTCCGGCCCCGCCCCGTCGGCCGCGTAGCGGGCCAGGCGGGCGCCGAGTTCCTTGCTCGCGCCGACCGCAGGAATCGGTCCAGGCCGATTGTGGTAGCCGATCTCGCCGGTCGGCGGCAGGCGACCGTCGACGTGGTTGCGGAAGACGAACCCCACCGCGCCGTGCTCGTGGGCGCTCGCGTACTTCTCCATGCGGTGGACCCAGCGGTGGTCGTCCGGCACGTCGCTGCGGGCCATCGCCACCTTCCCCTCGACGTCGGCGGCTTCGAACTCCGACTCGGTGCCGTGGCCGACGTCGACCAACTCTGCGGTCGTACTGCCCGACGGGGACCCGGGCAGGGCGATCACGTCGTGGTCGGCCTCGTAGGTCGCCTCGACCGGAGCGTCGAGCGACAGCGAGGAACTGCCCCGCCACCACCCCGGGATCTCGAATTCGTCTATCGCTACCTCACGCAGGCCCGCAGCGTCGAAGGCGTCGGCGACCAGTTCGGCGGCCTCGTGTTCGCCGGCCTGGCCGGCCATGCGGTTGCCGACGTCGACGAGGTCGACGAGGAGGTCCCAGTGGAAGTCGCTCGTATATGCGTCGCCCACGACGTCGTCCGGAAGGCGCGTCATACGACACTTCGGCAGGTGGACGGACAAGAACGTGCGGGTGTCGGCCAGGGCGTCCGGTTCGTCCGGGGGGCCACGGTCGGCCGTTCGGATGGTCCGGGGGGCCACTGTCATTCGTCCGCGACTCCCTGCCCCCGTCCCGCAGCCGACGGTCGGCCTACTGCAGGGTCGCGTCCAGCGTCAGTTCCGGGATCGCGCCGAGCGCGCTTGAGACCGGACAGCCGTCGTGGGCCTGCTCGGCGATCTCGTGGAACGCCTCCTCGTCGATCTCCGGGATCTTCGCGTCCATGACCAGGTGCGACCGGACGATCTCGCCGTCCTCTAGGGTGATCTCCGCGTGGGTGTTGACCTCCTCGACCGTGTAGCCCGCCTCGGAGACCTCGTTGGCGAACGCCATCGAGAAGCAGCCGCCGTGGGCGGCCGCCAGGAGTTCCTCCGGGTTGGTGCCGGCCTCGTCGCCGAACCGCGTGGCGAAGGTGAACTCCCCGTCGTAGGCCCCGCTCTCGGTCATCATCTGGCCCTCGCCGCTTTTGAGGTCGCCGCTCCAGGTCGCGTCGGCACTTCTGACTGGCATAGCGGATCCCAGTACCACCTCCGGCATAACAAGGGTGTCGCACGGGGCGCCTCGTCGACACGCACGGATGCGGGCCGGAGGCCGGCAGCGATGCCGGCCGCGAAGCCGATCCGGGCCCCGAGATCGGCGCGAACGGCCTCCCTCTCCGGTCTCGGGCGTCCCGTGTGACGAAAACGCTCATGGCCCTGGTCGCCCTACGCCGGGCCATGAGCGACTGGCAGGACAGCATCGTCGGCGCGAGGATGACCGTCGATCAGGAGTTCTCGCAGCGCGTCGTGGAGTCGGAGTTCAACCGCCAGCAGTGGGGGCTGATCATGACGGCCGTGGAGTTCGACGTCGAGCACCCAGACGACCCCGATCGCGCCCGCCTCGTCGCCGACACGAGCAAACTGCCCCACGTCATGCCCGAACTGGAGAACGCGGGACACGAGGGGGCGATGATGGGTGCAGGGCGCGACCCCGCGAGCGAGCGCGGGGGCGGGTTCCTCGATTCGGTGAAGGGGGCACTGGGACTGGGCGGCGACGGCGGCGCCGACGACGAAAGCCGGCGGCGTGCGGCGGAGTCGCTGGCCGAGGAGTACGCCGCCGACCTTCAGGCGCACCTCGAATCGGAGGGCCGGTGGGAGCAGGTCCGGACGGCGGCATCCGAGGACTGACCCGGTGACGAGGCCTCCGACCGGTAGCCGAACGGCCGGCCCGAAGACGGCTCCCGACCGGCGGCGTGGCGGGACTTTTCCCGCTCGCGGTCCAACCGGCGAGCATGAAGGTCCGGGGCCGACGCGAATGCAAGCAGTGTGGCACGCAGTGGACCTACTACGAGACCGGCAGCGTCGCCTGCCCGGAGTGTGGCAGCGTCGAGAGCGTCGGCGTCGGCGAGCGGGCGCTACACACCGATGCCCCCGGCGACCTCGACCTGGCGCCGGTCCGCCGGCGGGTCGACGCCGACCCGCTCGCCGCCGTCGCCGACGACGCCAAATCGCGCAGTCGGACCTACGTCCGCGAGCGAGGCTTCCTCGACGGGGGCGACCTGCTCGAACTGGACGACGCGTACCTCGCCGCGCGCGAACTCCTCGAGGCCGCCGACCGGGTCGGTCGGTCGATGGCGCTCGACGACGACGAGGAGTGGTACTTCCTGGAACTGCTGGACGGCGCCGACGAGAGCGACCGCCCGGGCCCGGATGCGGTTCCGGCGGGGCTCCGGACCACCAGGGGGCTGGCGGTCGCCCGGAGCGTCGAGGACTACCTCGGGGAGGTGCGCGATTGGCTCGACGAACATCCCGCACCCGAGGTCCGACCGCTGCTCGCCCGCATCGACGACCACCGGCGACGGCTGCTCGCGATGCAGGGCGACGTCCCGTCCCCGGAGGCCGAGCGGCTCCTGGCGGCCACGCGGGCGGTGTCGGCCTACCTCCGGGAGGCGATCGACGCGGCGGACGACGACGCCGAACGCGAGGCGGTGGCGGACGCCGCCGAACTCGAGGAGATGGCGGACGCCGTCGAGCGGGAGGCGGTGGCGGACGCCGCCGGTGACGAGGCGGCGCTGGACGCCGCCGCCGGGCATCTGGACCGCCTGGACCGGCTGGACGAGTGAACCCGGGTGCCGTCGTCGCCCCAGGGCCGCCGGTGGCTTCCGCCGGTCAGGGGCAGTCGCTCTCTTCGAACGACTGCTTCACGGGTCCCTGGTCGACGGGCCGTGCGTCGCCGTCCGGGAGCCGGACGAGCATCGCCCGGCCGCCGTAGCCGTGGGTCCGGTCGTGGCCCCGGACGACGACGCAGTCGACGCCGTCGGGCACCTGGACGCTCGCGGAGCGGGTGAACTTGCGGGTGCCGTGGGCATGGGCCAGGTCGCGCCGGCCGAGTCGCCGGCCGGCGAGCGTCTCGACCTGCCACCAGTTCGCGTAGCCGTCCTCGCCCTCGTCGTCGTGGTACAGGGTGACGTCGAACCGGTAGTCGCCGCCGTCGCCGCTTACCTCGACGCCGGTGACGTTCGCCTCCCGGAGGTCGAGGTCGCCGCCCCCCTGGCTGCCGCCGTCGGTGTCAGTCCTCGTCGGCGAAGCGGTGTCGCTGCCCCCGACACATCCGGCGAGTCCCCCGACCAACGCCGTCGCGGCGGTCAGGACTGTGCGCCGGGTGTGGTTCACGCCGGCACCGTCGCGCCGGGTGTGGTTCATTCCGGCACCTTGGCGTCGGGTGCGGTTCACGCCGACGTGGACGGACCACGGGAAAAAGAAAGTGTGGCGGCCGGGCGGGCTACTCGTACAGGGGGTTCGCCGCACAGAGGTCCGCGACCGCCGCCCGGACGTCCTCGTGGACGGCCCCGTCGTCGGGGTTGTCGAGCACCCGGACGATCAGGTCCGCGACCGCCTCCATGTCGCCCTCGTCGAAGCCGCGGGTGGTCAGCGCGGGCGTGCCGATGCGGACGCCGCTGGGGTCGAACGCCGACCTGGTCTCGCCGGGCACGGTGTTGGCGTTGAGGACGATGTCGACCGACTCCAGGACGTCCTCGGCGTCGCCGCCCGAGAGGTCCGGGTGAGACTCCCGCAGGTCGACCAGCACGATGTGGGTGTCGGTGCCGCCCGAGACCAGTTTGAGCCCGTGGTCGGTCAGGCGCTCGCCTAGCGCCGTCGCGTTGGCGACGACCTGCTCTGCGTACTCCTCGAACTCGGGCTGGAGTGCCTCCTTGAAGCCGACGGCCTTGCCGGCGATGTTGTGCACCAGCGGGCCGCCCTGGCCGCCGGGGAACACCGCCGAGTCGACGGCGTCGGCATGCTCCTCGTCGGTCATCAGGATGCCGCCCCGGCCGGCCCGGATGGTCTTGTGGGTCGATCCGGTCACGAAGTCGGCGGTGCCGACGGGGTTTTCGTGCAGGCCCGCGGCCACCAGGCCGGTGATGTGGGCGATGTCCGCCAGGAGGTAGGCGCCGACGTCGTCGGCGATCTCCCGGAACCGCTCCCAGGGCACCTCGCGGGGATACGCCGAGAACCCGGAGACGATGATGTCCGGATCGTGCTCGTCGGCCTTACGGGCCACGTCGTCGAAGTCGATCAGCCCCGTCTCGGGGTCGACCTCGTACTGCTCGACGTCGTACAGCTGTCCGGCGAAGTTTGCGGGGTGGCCGTGGCTGAGGTGGCCGCCGTGGGTCAGGTCCATCGAGAGAATGCGGTCGCCCGGCTCCAGCACGGCGTAGTAGACGGCCTGGTTGGCCTGGGTGCCCGAGTGGGGCTGGACGTTGACGTGCTCGGCGCCCCACAGTTTCTTCGCGCGCTCGACGGCGGCCTCCTCGACCGTGTCGGCGTGTTCACAGCCTCCGTAGTAGCGCTCGCCGGGATATCCCTCGGCGTACTTGTTGGTGAGGACGCTTCCCTGGGCCTCCAGGACGGCCTCGCTGACGTGGTTCTCGGAGGCTATCATCTGGAGGCTCGACCGCTGGCGGCGCAGTTCGCCGTCGAGGGCGTCTGCGACCGTCGGGTCGACCTCCCGGACGTGCTCGTGGTCCATACCGTGAGACGGACCAGGGCGCCCAAAAGAGTACCTAATCCCACGTGGATTGCGGGATCACGCCCCGTCGCCCCGAGCAGCCATCTGGTTTGCGCGGCTCACGACGTACACGAGCACGACCCCGGCGCCGACCGCGAGCACGAACTGTCCGAGAACGACGAACAGCGCGGCGATCGAGGAGCGGGGCCCGAGGAAAAGCGCCACCGTCAGCGGGACCAGCGCGATTGCCCCGACTAACAGCACGAGTTTCGCTATCGGTATCGCCTCCACGAGGATGGGGGTGAAGTTCAGCGATCCGGAGTCGTCGAGGAACGGGTGGGAGGGCGGCATGGGCGTGCTCTTTCACTCTTATTTAAAGACGCTTTCGATATTGTCCTCGCGGTGGCGACGTTTTTAGACCCGGCCCCTGGCGGCGACGGGGTCAGTATCCTTCGGTCGCGGTCCAGGTCGCGCTCGCCTCGACGGCGTTTTCGACGACGAGGCGTGCCACCTCGGGAGGTGCATCCCCGTCGCCGCCGGCCGGCAGGAACCGGAACGGCTTCGGGTCGCCGCCGTCGCCCAGCGTCGCCGAGAGCGTGACGACGTCGCCGGCGGAGGCGGTGACGAACGACCGTTCGACCGATCGCTCTCCGGCGGGGACGGCGTTCTCGAAGGTCGCGGACCGCTCCGGCCCGACGGCGGTGACCGAACCCCGGACGGTGTCGTCTCCCTCGTTTTCGACCACGAGCGTTCCCCCGGGATAACTGGGCTCGTCTCCCTTGCCGGTGGGGAGAAATCCCGCACAACCCGCCGTGGCGGCAGCTCCGACCGTGCCCCCGATCGATGCGAGATACGTTCGCCGGTTCACGTCGTCCGCTTTCGATTCGCGCCGGAAGTAAACGTCGAAATATCATGTTCTCAACTGCTCCGCACGCGGGTCAGACCGGTCCCGGACCGATGACGACAGCGACTTTACGCCGGTTCCCGTAGCGCTGGCCATGCGGGAGTATCCGATCGTCGTGCGGGAGATCGGCGGCAGGAACCGGCTCGGCGTCGAGAAGGCCGACGACCTGGAAGCCAACGTCCGGGCGGTCGTGACCGAGGGGTACCAGCGGATCGACGTCGAGGCCCGCGCCGACGGCGAGCGGGTCGGCACGGTCCTCGCCGCCGACGACGCGACGACGATCGAGCGGGTCCGCTGGGAAGAGTGAGCGGGGGCCACGCTGTCCGCCCGGCGGCGGGCCGCGACGGGCATCCCGGCGTCGGCACGAAAATCGTATACGTCCCCCGAGACATCTACGGGCACGGCACATGATCCACCTGGAGGCGACGGACTCGGGCATCCGGGCACGCGACCACGCCAACGTCGAGGTGAGCGTGGAGGCCCGGGAGTGGGTGGTCACCGACGAGGAGGCTACGCTGTCCCGGCCGACCGACGCCGTCGTCGCAGGTGCCGCCGGGGAACTCCGGTTGCCACCGGGGTTCGTCCTGGTGGAGGACCGGGACGTGGACCGGACGTTCGAACTCGGCAACGACACGGGCCCGCTCGAACTCTCCTCCGGCCGGTATCTGCTCGACCTCGGGGCCAGCCTCAAGACCTACGTCGCTTTCTCCGGCCCGGCGACCGTCGAGAAAACCGGGGATTTCGAGCACCTGATCGTCCGCTTCCCAGGGCGGCGGTCGGTCACGCTGGGCTTCCGGAGTCGCCACGAGCAACCGGCCGACGCCATCACGGTCGAACCGACGCCGGCGGGAATCGCGACCGCGCTGTCGCATCTGCACTCCGCGATGAAGACGACGGGGCCGGAGCGCTCGTTCCCGACGCTTCGGGGCCACCCGCCGCGGGTCGAGGTCGGCGAGACGACGACGGTCCCGGAGGCCATCGAGACCGGCACCGACCACACCGGGATCGAAGTCGTGGCGCCGCCCTCGGTGGATCACCTCTACGTGCTGGCGCCGCTCTCGTACTACCTGCAGGCATCGGTGACCGTCGGCGACGTCGAGGCGCCGCGACTGCGCGCGCCGGCGGCGGGACTCGACCGGCGGCTGCCCGACCTGCCCGAGTTGCAGGCAGAGACTGCGGGCCTGCTCCGACACGTCCTGTACCTCGACACGCTCGTGCGCAACGTCGGACCGCATGGGACCGAGCTGGCGGAACTGTCGGTGCTGGAGACGCTGCCGCTTTCCCCCGAGCGGGCCTACGAGGCCGACCCCCCGCGCAGGCTGGCGACCTACCTCGACGTGTCCCGCGAGGCGCTTTCGGACCACGTCCCGGAGTGGCATCTCTCGATGTACGTCGAACCGGACCCCGAGCGCGTGCGGAGTCTGCCGTTCCTACTCGACCGGATGAGCCTCGTGTTCCTCCCCGAGACGACGGATCTGACCGGCAAGGAACTGCTGGAGCAGTCTCTGGACGACTTCTACCGGTTCGGCAACTCCGTCGCCGACGTCGACGTCGTCAACCCGATGCTGCAGGACGGGCGGATCCATGGCTGGCTCGCGGACGGCATTCCCATCGACGTCTTCAAGGCCGTCCACGCCGGCTTCGAGAACCGGCTGGACTATCTGGAGGACGGCGGCGACGGGATGGACGTCGCGGTCGTGCTCAACGACGAGGAGATGGACAGCGAACACGGCGAGGTCGCCCGCATCTACCGCGAACGTGCCGCCGACCTCCCGATGTCGGTGACCGTCCACCGGTTTCTCGACCGCGACGAACTGGCGGCC
>JAZKSB010000054.1:0-12313 GCA_036626315.1 Halobacteriales archaeon | reverse complement strand
GTCGGCCAGAGCGCCTACGAGGAGATAGACGTCGTCGAACGTGGCGGCAACTACGGCTGGAACGTCCGGGAGGGCGCCCGCTGCTACCGGACCGATTCCTGCCCCGCCGAAACGCCCGACGGCGACCCCCTGATCGATCCGGTCGTCGAGTATCCCCACGACGGCGACGGCGTCAGCGGCGCCGCCGTCATCGGCGGGTACGTCTACCGCGGGGGCGCCATTCCGGACCTGGCGGGGACATACGTCTTCGCGGATTACCAGGCCGGGGGTCGGCTGTTTGCCGCCGACCCGGACGGCGAAACTTGGAACGCCCGGGTGTTGCGGGTGCAGTCCGGGGATCGCTCGAAGGTGGCCCAGGTGCTGTCGTTCGGGCGCGGACGCGACGGCGAACTCTACGTCCTGGGACTCTCCGGGGACCGGACCGGCGGAGTCCACCGGATCGTTGCGTAGCCGTTTCCCGTCTCTCGGGAGCCGTCAGTCCGTCCTCGCAGATCTGGCACCGAGCGCCCGGTAGGCCGGGCCGACAAGCAACGCGACTGCCGCCAGCGTGGTGCCGACGAGAAGCGGAAGCCCGACCCCTTCGAGGCCCACAGTCGCGACGCGGCGGGCCGACCCGCCGACAACGATTGCGGCGATCGTCCAGGGGAGTTCGCCGACCAGCGTCCCGGCGGCGTAGGCAGCGGGGTCGACGCCAGCCAGTCCCGCCGCCGCGGAGACGGCGTCGGCGGGCAGCGGCGCCAGGCGGGCGGCGGCGACCCCGCGGACGTCACCGGCGGCCCGGAAGTACGCCCGGCCGTGGTCGCCCAGCGCGGCCAGTACGCCCGCGTCGGCGAACCGACTCGCGGCGTAAAACGGCGGCGCGGACGTGGCGACCACGCCGACCATCGCGACCGGCAATCCCCACACGGGACCGAGAACGTACCCCACGCCTGCGGAGACGGCGACGGTCGGCCAGCCGAGAAACGGTCGGACGATCCACACTCCGACCAACAACATCGCGAACGCGAGCGGGCGGTCCCCCAGCGCCGCCAGCGTCCGCAGGGTCGCCGTCGGGGAAGTCAGCAGTCCCGCAGCGACGACTGCGGCGACGACTGCCAATCCCGCCAACTCCCGGCGCCCGACGTCCATGCGAGCGCATAGCGCGGGCGAGATGGAACGTCTTGTGGTTCCCGGCGGAGTCGTTCCCCGGAAGGTCTCGTGGGACGTCGCAGGCAGGCTCTCCCCCGGAAGGTCTCGTGGGACCGAGACGCTCCGCACAACGCTTAACGTCGCCCGGCGTGGATCTTCGGCCGTGTCCGAGGGCGATCCGGTCGAACTCGGCTGTGAGTTGCTGGCCAGGCTCGAAGACGACGAACTGTCGGTCGCCGCAGCGCTGGACCGCATCGAGGCGATCACGACCGAGCCGGCGGTCCAGCGAGCGATCCTCGACGAGGCGGAGACGCGGGGGCTGATCGAACGGGAGGGGGCCACCGTCCGCCCGACCGGAGGGACGTTCGTCAGGTTTCAGCGCGACGTGGTGACGAAGGAGGGGGAGTTCACGTGCCGGCGCTGTGGCGCGTCGCTGTCGACCGGCCACTTCATCGAACTGGACGGCGACGAAGTCGGGCCGTACGGGTCGACCTGCATCCGAAAGGTGACCGGACGGGAGTGAACTGCAAAACGTATCGCATGACCGCACCTGCGGAGATCGTGCAACCGGTTCGACACTCCGACCGGCTCAGTGCATCTGCTTGAGTTCCTCGATGAGTTGTTCGACCGTCCGTGCTTGGGTCTCCAGGAGTTCGTTCTGCCGCTTCACCGCGGTCGTGAGTTCGTCGAGTCGCTCGGCAAGTTTCTCGTTGGAGACGGCGTCGCCATCGACGAGGTCGCCCTCGACCGATTCGGTGTCGCCCGCCCGCTCCATGGAGCCTCCGCCGGGGTCGGTGGCCTGCTCGGCTCCACTAGACTCGGCGCCTCCACGACCGGTATCCCCCGTCGCTGGTTGGCTGGGTCCGCCCTGGCTGGATGCGGCGGCTTCGGCCCTCCCGCCGGCGTCCCGACCGCCCATCGATTCGGCGCTCGCCGCGGTCGCGCTGTCGGCGCCGGCGGCGTCCTCGCCGTCGCCCTGACCGCCGGCGTTGAGCGGCGAGAGACCGCCCTCGAACGAGATGTCGCCGTCCTCGGCGGATGCGGCCGCTTCCGGATCGTCCTGGCCGTCGTCGGAAGCCGCGGCCCTGCGGAGTTCCTCGATGCTCCCCACGTCGAAGAAGTCGAACAGCGCCTCCTCGAGTTCGGCCCGGAGTTCCGGGGCGTCCTGGTTCGGTGCCTTGATGCGCTCGCGCCGGCCGCCGATTTCCAGGACGACCTGGGTCGCGACGCTGCCCTCCTCGAAGTCGAGGTCGCTGACGTCCTCGTAGCGGTGCTCCTCGTAGTCCTGGTCCCAGACGGCCTCGCCGATGTGCTTGACCAGCCGGCGGCTGGTGACGATCACCGTTAGTTCCGAGAACCGGAAGGTGCGCTTGACGGTCTCGCCGGGCTCGGTGACGCCGGCGTCGTTGAGCACGCCCGCGAGCACGGGGTGTAACGCGTCCTCCAGCAGGTTCGGGGGGACGGTGAACGACCGGTCGCCGGCCAGGTCGTCGACCAGCGTGATCCTGGCCTTCCGGCGTCCGACCGAGACCTCGACGCGGTCGGCCTCGTGGGAGTACTCCTCGATCGCCTCGTCAGAGAGGATGCCCTCGCCCCGATAGAGTATCGTCCGGGTCGGGGTGACGAACAGCCGGTCCTCGCCGCCCAGCGAGACCTCCGCCGCGACCTCTTCGTCACCGAGAGCGGCCTCCACGACCCCTGGAACGCTCATGTCTCCATCCAGCCATCCGGCGGGCTTAAATCCGCCGGCTCCCCGGGTCCAAACGCCGGCCCGGATCCGGTCGGAGATAAGAACATTCAAGAGCGCCGTCGGCGTACCCCGAATCGAGCCCGGGTGGCTTAGCTGGACATAGCGCCGCACTCATAGGGTCTCGAGCCTCGGTGCGGTTCGCTCGCATGTGCCGGAGGCCTGCCGAGCCTCGTACCTGGGACATGCGGAGATCGAGGGTTCGGAGCCCTCCCCGGGCACTTTTCACCGATTCTCGCGCTGGCGAGTCTCATTGCCGACGAAGCTCACTGCCGCCAGAACGCCGGCGAGAAGATAACCAGCACAGAGAGCACCTCCAGTCGCCCGATCCACATCAGAAACACCATGTAGAGCTTCGCGGCGTCGGAAAACGGCAGGAAACTGTTCATCGGTCCGACGGCGCCGAACCCCGGCCCGACGTTGCCCAGCGTGGCGATGGCGACGCTCATCGCCTCCAGCCCGGACAGCGTCACCTCCGGCGCCCGGAGGCTGTCCAGATACAGAAGCACCGTCGAGAACGCAAACAGGACCAGAAACAGCAACACGAACTCGAAGACGCCCCGGATTGCGCCCTCGTCGACGGCCTCACTGCCGAAGAATATCGGCCGGACGGCGTCGGGGTGGATCGACGTGAACAGCGATCGGTCGATCGCCTTCGTGACGAGCACCCAGCGCACGATCTTGATCGACCCGGCGGCCGACCCCGCGGACCCGCCCAGAAAGTACGCGAACAGGAGCACCGTCTGTGCGGAGGCGTCCCACGTATTGAAGTCCACGCTCGCGTACCCGGTGGTGGTCACGACGGCGATGACCTGGAACAGCCCCTGCCGGAGCGCGTCCTCGAGTTCGCCCGGAATTGGGGCGACGTCGGCCGGCACCTGCGCAAGCCCGACGCCCAGATACAGGAGCGCGGACATGAGGGCGCCGACGACGGCGATCGCCAGCAGATACGACCGGAACTCCGGATTGTCTGTCAGCCGCCGGGGCTTGCCCTGCAGGACGTGCCAGAACAGCGCGAAGTTCGTCCCCGCGACCAGCATGAACGGCATCACCGCCCACTGGACCGCCGGGGAGAAGGCCTCGATGCTGCGGGCCTGGGGGGAGAACCCGCCGGTGGGCATCGTCGTGAGCGCGTGGGCGACGGCGTTGTACAGGTCCATGTTCGGCGCCGCGCCGGCGAGGTGCAATCCGTAGTAGACCGCCGCGGCGGCCACCGTGAACCCGGCGTAGATGAGCCACAGCGCCCCGGCGGTCTTCCGGATGCGGGGGGTCAACTTCTCCAGCGACAGCCCCGGCGCCTCCTGATCGATGATCTGGGCGCCCCCGACCGACAGTTGCGGGAGGATGGCGACCATCAGGACGAGGATTCCCATCCCGCCGAGCCACTGGGTGAGTTGGCGCCACAGCAGCATCGCCCGACCGTGTTTCGTCGTCGAGATCTCCCCGACCACGGTCGCGCCGGTCGTCGTGAACCCGCTCATGCTCTCGAAGAAGGCGTTGACGGGGTCCGCGACGGTTCCCGTCCCGGCGACGAGATACGGCACCGTCCCGACGAGCGGGACCGCGAGCCACGCGAGGCTCACCAGCAGGAACGCCTCCCGATTGCCCAGTTCGCCGTCGCCGCCGGCCCGTTCGAGCACAGTCCCGGCCCCGACCATGACGGCGACGGTCGCGAGAAACGGGAGCGGGTCCTCCCCGTAGTACAGCGCCACCGCGAGCGGAAACACCGGCACGACCCCGATGTATGCCAGCACCGTCCCCACGTACGCCAGACTCGTCCGGTAGTCGACGTAGGCGCTCGGCGTGGTGCCCATCGAGTGTGTGCATCGGTCGACGGGCGGGTGCATTGGTATTTCGGTTTTCCGACCACGGCGACGGATGCCGTTGCCGGTCGCGGCCGGTCCCGGATGCATCCCCGACGCCCGACCGGACTGCTCCTTTTACGGATCGAGAACGATCCTCGGCCATGGCCAACCGCTTCGTCAGGGCTCGCCCCGTCGTGGACCGGCTTCCGGACCTGCGCGAGCGCCTGGACGACGGCGAGATCGCGGCGATGGATCCGTTCGGCGAGTCGCTGACGGGCGCTCTCGACGCCGCCCGGTTCGACCCCGAGACTGGCGAGGCGGTCTGGGTGGAGGAGGACTACTGCACGCCGCCGCTGGCGATGGAGCGGGAGGCCGTGCTGGACGACTACTTCGAGGACGTGACCGTCGTCGAGTCGGACGTCGATCCGAGCGAGGGGTGGGCACGGATCGAGGGCCTTCCCCGCCTGTGGGACCGGATGGGCGAGGACGCGTAGGAGTGAATGCGCGGTCGACGGGCCGTCCGGGCGGCCCAGCGGTCGATCGGAGGCGTCGATCGGCGGGGGGTCCGCTCTCGGGACGCGTCCGGCGGCGACGTCGAACGGCGGGGGGTCCGCTCTCGGGACGCCTCCGGCGGCGATGGACCTAACTGCCCCGGGTCGAGAGTGTTCGACGCGATGACCTACACGATAGAGACGACGATCGACGGGCCGTTCGAGGACGCGATCGACCGAACGACGGAGGCGCTGGAGGCGGAGGGGTTCGGAGTGCTTTCGGACATCGACATGGGATCGACCATCGAGGAGAAACTCGGCGAGGAGTTCCCCCGATACCGGATCCTGGGGGCCTGCAACCCGCCGGCGGCCCACGACGCTCTCACGACAGACATCGAAATCGGCACCCTGCTGCCCTGCAACGTCATCGTGCGCGAGCGCGACGACGGCGACGTGGTCGTGGCGGCGGTCGACCCGACCGTCGTCATGGAGGTGACCGACAACGACCTCGACGACCTAGCCGCGGACATCCGCTCGCGACTCGTCCGGGCGCTGGAGTCGCTCGAAGCCGAGGCCTGAGCCGCCCACCCTGGCGAACGAGCGAGTCCGGGCCGTCCTCTCGGCGGCCCGCACCGGCGAACGGCTACGGCCAGACGAGTTCGCTTCCGACACCGATCGACCGATGAGCGTCGGGGAATCGCGAAGCCAGTATCCGGTCGCCGGCCGGTCCGGTGCAGTGGGCGGGTGCCACGAGGTCGAGTCGGTCCCCCAGCGCGTCGGCGATGTCGTGGACCTCCGCCTCCGAGAGGGCCGTGAAGTGCGTGCCGCCGACGACTGCCCGGACTGGGTCGCCGGTCACCGTCTCCGCGCGTTCGACGGTGTTCCGGAGCCCGGCGTGACAGCAGCCACAGACCAGCAGGGTTCCGGCGTCGGTTTCGACGGCGAGCGACTGGTCGTCCGGCAGCGGGTCCGGTTCCGGCTCGCCCGTTTCGTCGAGGCGTTCGCCACTCGGGTTGTCCGGATGCTCCCGCGGAATCTCGCCCAGCGCGTGCACGCCCGGCGCGACCTCCACCGGGTCGCGGTGGGTCACGACCTCGGCGTCGGCCGCGATCCGGTCGCGCCGGTAGGGCATTCCGACGTAGGTCCCGTCCTGGACCTTCGTCTCGAAGGCGGCCGGATGGGCATAGACTGTCTCCGCGCCGTCGAGAAACGCCGGAAGCCCGCCGGTGTGGTCGTAGTGGCCGTGGCTGAGCACGACGGTCGAGTACTCGGTGGGCAGGTCGAGACGCGCCGCGTTGGCGGCTGCAACGCCGGTCTGCCCGGTGTCGAACAGCACGCCGTCGACGACAGCGGAGAACCCGTATTCGCCCCGGAGTCCCGTCGGCCTGCTCCCGGCCACCCGGTTGTCTGCGAGGACATGGACGCTAGCCATGGAACGTGTATGGAGGCCTGTGGCATAACGGTTCGCGTCGGTCGCCCGCGGGGCGTGTTCGCGTCCGGGCGTCACCGGCCGACGGCGTCGCGCTTCCGTCGGACCCGACCGTCAGAAGCGGGGGCGACCGAGACTGTCGGTTCGCCCTTCTCGAACAGGACCGTCACCTCGTCGACGGAACGGCGGTAGACGCTGGTCCGGCGGCCGTGATCCGAGAGGCGCTGGCCGTCCTCGACGAGCAGGCCGACGTCGACAAGGTCCTCGATGCGCCGGTAGCACGTCGCGATGGGAACGTCCAGCATGTCGCTGAGCTCGCGCGCGGACAGGGGGCTGTCCGTCGCCGCGAGGATCGCAGCGCTGTACTGCTCGCCGAGCACCTCCAACAGTTCGGCCTCCTCGACGTCCGAAGTATCGGGATCGCGTTCGCCCGTTTCGTCGAGCATCGTGGTCAGCCGAACACCTCGTGAGGATCGACCCAGACGACCAGACGCTCCTCGTCGTCCTCGTCGGTCGGGCGGAGCGCCCCGTGGACGCCCTGTCCGTCGACGTCGTCGTCGACGTCCCCCGGGCCGATCGTCAACACGTCGTAGACCTCGTCCACGACCCAGCCGGTGCGTTTGTCCTCGCGGCCGACCTCCGGTACCATGACGATGACCCGCTCGCCGGTGGGATCGTCTTCGACGCCGAACTTCGCCTTCGGATCCAGATACAGCAAGCTCTCGCCGCGCAGGTCGGTCACGCCGAGCACCCACTCGGGGGTGTTGGGGACCGACGTCGACTGCTCGCGGGCGACGATCTCGGAGACGTAGCTGATGTCGACGCAGAAGCGTTCGCCGTCGAGGCCGAACTCCAGGACGTCAGTGGTTTCGGTAGTCATGGCAACCGGTTGCCGGGCCGTACTCGGCCTATCCAATAAACGTTGGTGGCCACCGGACGGCAGCGTCCGCAGACCCATGCTTTTTAGGGCTCACCCACCAACGGCGCGTATCCAATGAACGGCAACACACCCTACGCCGGTAATCCCGGCGTGGCGCCGGCAGGACAGCGCGCGTCGGCGGACGTCGTGGACCTGAACCCCGAGCAGCGCCGCATCCTGCGGGAGCACGTCTCGGAGATCGTCTCGTTCACCCGGGAGTATCTCCCAGACGCCTACGTCGTCGGCGGCGAACTCCGGCAGGGCGCGACCGGCCCGGAGGCCGCCGTCGCCGTGGAGCCCCCTGTTGGCCACGCCGTCAGCGCCGGGTTCGCGCCCGAGGGCGACGACCTCAAAGACGCCGACTTCGAACCCCGGGAGGTCGCCCGCGGACTCGCCGCGACTGCAGCGCTGCAGGTCAAACGGAGCATCGACGGCAGCGAGACGATGGCCGCGCGGTGAGGCGAGCGCCCGTAGTGCGGACCGCGATGGCTGGGCCCTCCGCTTACTTCCCCCAGAACGGATCCTGTTTGCGCCGCTTCTCCAGAAACATCGACAGCGCTTCCCGCTCGTCCGCCGGCAGTTCCTCGGTGAGTTCCTGCTCCAGTATCTTCGCGTGCTTTTCGGGCAGGTCGGTCCAGAGTTCGTCGCCCTCGTCGATCTGCCGGCCCACCGTGGGACCGTCGATGGAGACGCTGACGCGCTCGCCGGTCCGGGCCTCCTCGACGTCCTCGCCCTGGTCCTGGATGCCCTGTAACTGCCCGACTCGCTCCGGATCGTTGCCCTCGAACAGCGCGACGGGGGTGTTGCGCCGGAGCGTCCCCGACAGCACCTCGACGCCGACGACGGCGGGGTCGGACTGGCGGAACACGTGGTCCTCCAAAATGCGAAACCGAACGGGCCGGACGATGTTCTCCAGCACCTGCTCCTGCTGGCTCTCCTCGATCTCGGCGACGAACTCCTCGTAGTCCTCGATCAGTCGGTAGATGACCTCGTGGTCGAAGATGCGAACGCCCGCGAGCTCGGCTTCCCGCTCGGCGTCCGGCAGCACGTCCACGTTGAACGCGAGGATGGTCTCGTGTTCGAGTTCGTCGGCGGTCTCGGCGATCGCCACGTCCCGGGGGGCGACGGCCCCGACCTCCGCGCGGACGACCGGCACCTCGGCGTCCCGCAGCGCGTCGGCCATCGCTTCCAGGCTCCCGAGAGTGTCGGCCTTGACGACGACGCCCTCCTCGTCGGTCTCGACGGCGAACTCCGCGAGTTCGGCCTGGACGGCCTCAACAACGGACTCGACGTCTCGGTCCCCGACCACGCGGACGGGCGCGCCGGCCATCGCCGCGGCGAGTTCCGGCGCGGCGATCTTGATCCCGGCGGCGGCGGTCACCGCGTCGACCTGCTCGAACCGGCTTTCGGTCCGGATCTCGGCGAGTTCGCGGGGCTGCAACAGCGCCCGGACTTCCGTGACGATGGGTTCGTCGGTGCCGCCGACGACGATGGTGTCGCCGGCCTCGATCCGACCGTCGTACAGCACCACGTCGACCGTGGTGCCGAAGCCCTTCTCATCTTTGACCTCCAGGACCGTCCCGGCGCCGGGGCCGTCGACGTCGATGGCCATCTCATCGCGCATGTACCGCTGGGACAGCCCCATGAGCACGGTCAGCAGGTCCGGGATGCCCTCGCCGGTCTTCGCGGAGACGGGCACGACTCCGACGTTCGTCTGGAAGTTCTGGACCCGCCAGTACAGATCCGCCGAGAAGTCCTTGGCCGACAGCGAGCCGATTATGTCGTAGATGCCCTCGTCCAGCCGCGACTGTACCCGGTCTGTCTGGCTCTCGTAGGTCTGCTGGATGGGGGCGTCCTCGGTCGGGTTCCACCCCGGTACGGTGTCGACCTTGTTGGCCGCGACGACGAACGGCGTGCCCGTCCGCTGGAGGATGTCGACGGCCTCCTCGGTCTGGGGCTGGAAGCCGTCGTTGACGTCGACGACGAGGATCGCGATGTCCGCGAGCGCCCCGCCGCGGGCCCGCAGCGTCGAAAACGAGTGGTGGCCAGGCGTGTCGATGAACAGCAGCCCCGGCAGGTCGAAGTCGTCCGGATCGACCAGCGCGCCGGCGACCGAGGAGACGACGTCCAGCGGGACCGCCGTAGCGCCGATATGCTGGGTGATGGCGCCGGACTCGCCCTCCGCGACCGCGGAGCCGCGGATCTCGTCCAGCAGCGTGGTCTTGCCGTGGTCGACGTGGCCGAGCACGGCGACGATGGGGGTGCGCAGGCGTTCGGCGTCAGGTGGGGTGGCGTCTGGATCCGACATGAGTGGCACCTCGCGAGAAGTTCTTGCCTACATCGAGCGGTGCGTCCCGGTTAAGTCCATCGTGTTCCGGCAAGAGCGACCGACGTGCCGTCCGTTTCGGGGCTGCCGTGGCACGGGAACTCGCGTGCTGGTCCCCTCGTCCGCCCGACCGTCCGGGCGCGGACGTGACCGCTGCACGCCAGTCGTCAGACGCCCCGTGGCGTTTATTAGTGGTCGGGCGGAATGGAAAATCATGCCGGACATACTCGCGGAGAACCTCTCGGGCAAGTCCGTCATGGGCGACGACGGCACGGAACTCGGGATGCTTTACAACATCACGATGGATCTGGAGTCGGGACGGCTCCACGACCTGATCGTCGAGCCCAACGAGGAGACCCCGGAGCGGTCGATCGACTTCGAATCGAACGAGGAGGGACGCTACCACGTGCCGGTGGGGCGCGTGCAGGCGGTCAAAGACTACATCGTCGTCAAGCGATAACGGAATGTACGTTCTCGACGCCTCTGCCTTCATCGAGGAGTATCACACGTCAGAACAGCAGGCGACGGTGCCGATGGTGCGGGAGGAACTCGAAGACGAGAGCGCCTACCGGTTCGACGCAATGGAGGGCGCGGGCATGCACATCCACATCCCCGGCGAGGGGACCATCGAGAAGGTCTCGCGGGCCGCCCGCGAGACCGACGACTTCGAGACGCTCTCGGAGACCGACGTTCGCCTGCTTGCGGCGGCGTTCGAACTCGACGGGACGCTGGTCACCGACGACTACGCGATGCAGAACGTCGCCGAGCGGCTGAACCTCGCCACCGAGGTCATCGCCCGGGACGGCATCACCGAGCAGCGCGACTGGCTGTTCCAGTGTGAGGGCTGTGGCCGGGAGTTCGACGAGCACAGGGACCGCTGTCCGATCTGTGGCAGCAGCCTCTCCCGGAAGAACCCCAAAAACGCCTGACTCCGGCGGCCTAGATCCCCAGAACGGCGATTACCGCCGACCCCTCCTCCACGTACTGCTGGGCGACCAGCCCGACGTACAGCAGCACGACCAGCGTCGCGTTGTACAGCCCGTGGGCCAGCGCGGCGACGGTCAGGTTCTCGGTGTACTCGTAGAGGAAACCCAGCAGCAGCGAGATGAAGAATATCGAGGCCAGCGAGACGAACACCGCCGCGGCGCTCTCACTGGCATACGACAGCAGGTGGGCGGCGGCGAAGACGACGCCGGCGACCAGCACCGCCGACTTCCGGGCGAAGGCCTCGTAGAGCCGCTTCTGGACGACGTTGCGAAACAGCAACTCCTCGGCAGGACCGACGACCAGCAGCATCATCGGCGCCAGCACGAGCACGATTTCCGGCTGGCCGAGTTCGGCGGCCTCCCGGGCGGCCCGCTGCATCGTGCCCTGGGAGGAACTGGGGAGTCCGAGCACCTGGATGACGGCGATAGTCGCAAACTGCAGCACCAGAAGCCCCAGCGTCGCCAGGATCGCGAGCCCGATCCCCACCGCAGTCGGGCGCTCGAAGTCGACGTAGTCCCAGCCCCGGTCCGTGACGAAGACGTACCCCAGCGCCACCGCCACGAACGCCACCTCCGCCAGCGGGCTGACTATCAGTTGCAGGACCAGGTCCTGGGCGGGTGACGCCCCGACTTCCAGCAGCGCCCGCAGCGGCAACCCGACGAGGAGGATGCCGACGAATCCGGCGACAGTGAGGCCGAGGCCGGCGAGCACACCAACGCCCATCTCCACGAGTCGGTCGACGCCGACCCCGCGGTAGTCGGCCACGGCCACCCCGAGGATTCCCAATCCCGCCACCATTGCCACCGGGAGGCCGTACCCCGCGGAGATGGGGTAGCTGTTTCCCGCCGCGGGCGCGACCAGCCGTACTGCGCTGACGGCAGCGATCGTCGCTCCGGCAGCGCCGGCGATCCCGGCCGCTGACTGCCGGTCGAGGAGTCCGAACCGCCGGGCGCTGAACGCGAGCGCGGAAACGAGCGCCAGGGCCGCGGCCAGCGGGCTGCCCAGCGACCCGAGAGCGACGACGGGGTCGCCGGGCCACCACGGGACGGCCCCGACGAGCGCCACCGCGGCGACGACGACGCCCGCCGTGGCTGCGGGGGACCCGACGGCGTCGGCGACCGTATCCGGTGGCACCGCACGGCGGCTGTCCGTTCGAGGCGGTTCGGAGGGCTCGTCTGGCATTGTCGACCCCTACGGCGGGAGCGTGAAAGCTCCTGTGTTTCGAGCGACTGCTTTGAGGCCCAAACCGTCGGTATCTCGGCCCTAACATCGGCCAGTCGGTCCAGATCCGACGGGGCCACTCCGGTGGCCGGACGCGTCACTCCACGGTCAGGGTTTCGTCGCCGGGAGCGTCCGGCATCTCGCCCGTCCGGAGCAGTTCGCGGGTGGCGTCCTTGCCCCACTCGACCGCGGGCAGGTCTAAGGCGTTCACGTCGAACAGTTCCCCGGCGAGCACGCTCGCCGCCTCGCAGCAGAACAGC
>JAZKSB010000053.1:0-12347 GCA_036626315.1 Halobacteriales archaeon | reverse complement strand
CGGTCGGCTTGCCCTCGAAGTTGGCGTCGGGGTCGGACTCGATGACGTCGTCGTCGGTCTGGGTCTCGGTCGTGACGAACTGCTCGGCGACCGCCTCGTCGCGCTCGGCGGTCGCCCCGCAGCTGGTGCAGACCATCTCCCCGTCGACGGATTTCATCATCGAACCGCATTCGTCGCAGAACTGCATTCCTGACCCGACGTACTCGCCCCAGCGGTTTGAATGGTGCGCCCGGCAGGGAGTGGCGGGACGGAGCACTCGCGAGGTGCGCAGGCGAGATGGCGCCAGGCGGGACGAGATGCCCCGACAGCCGCGACAGGAGTCGCTTCCAGATGCGACAGGACGCACCGCCGGATGCGACAAGATATTCACCCGTACGCGACCGACGTTTCTGCATGGGCCTGGGCCGAAAACTTGCTGCCGGCGCGCTCGCGCTGGCGCTGGTCGTCGCTGGACTGTACGCCACCGGCGTCGTCGGCACACCGTCGGCGGGCGTCGCAGACGTCGGCGACTGGGGGGAAGTCACCGAATCCGAGACCGAGATCATGACGACGCTGTGGGTGAACAACCCCAATCCCGTCGGCGCGAGCGTCGACGACGTGCGGGCCGACTACCGGGTGGCGATGAACGACGTCACGGTCGCCGAAGGGACCAAAGGGGGCGTCGAGATCGCGCCGGGGAACAACACGGTCGAACTCCGGACGTACGTTCGGAACGAACGGCTCCGGGACTGGTGGGTCGCGTACGTCCGCGCCGACGAGACCATTCGCATGCGCGCGACCGGCACCGTGACCGTCGGGACGCCGCTGGGCGACACCGAAGTCCGTCTGCCCGCCCAGCGCCGGACGATGCTCGAAGACCGGACGCCGGTCATATCGGCGCTGTCCGAGGCGGCACGCGACCTGGAGGGAACGTACACGAGGGGGGTCGCGCTCGGCGGACAGGAGGTGAACGCTGGCTACGAGATCCGGAACGCGGACGCCCGCTGGGGGTCGGTCAACCGCAGCGAGACCGTCGTGATCGTCAGTTACGACGTCCACAATCCCGGCGATGTCCCCGTGCCTGCCGTTCCCGACGGGGTCCGGGCCGACGTCTCGATGAACGATGTCGACATGTTCTCCGGCGGGACCGGGGCGGCGTCCCCCCGGGACGTTGCGACCGACGCGCTGATCGAACCCGGAGAGACACGGACGGTCTCGCTGGCGATCCGAATGGACAACGGGAACGTCGACGACTGGTTCCGGAGCCACGTGCGCAACGGCGAACGGACCGACGTGGACGTCCGGCTCCGCCTGCGGTTCACCAGCGAACGGCTCGGAACGACCTTCGACGTGCCCGAAGTGGGACCCGCAGTCGTCGACTGTGATCTGCAGACTGCCATTCTGGTCGACGACCAGACGACGAGCACGTCGTGTGGCCCTACCGGTCCCTGAGCGCCGCTACCCCCGTTCCCGGAGGTCCTCCTCGCCCTCGACGACCGGACAGCCTCGCACTCTGAAGTGCCCGCTGTCTTCTAGTTCGAGGATCTCGGAGCCGTCGTACGTACAGCGGGTCTCCGGGGGGGCCGAGAAGAACTGACAATTCAGGCAGTACGTCCGCTTGTCGACGACGTACTCCTCGCGTTCCGTTTCCGTCGCCGATTCGCCCAGCCCCACGGTCGATTCACCGTCCGCAAGCCGGTCCCAGACCTCCTCCGGGTCGGTTTCGTCGCGACTGACGTCTTCGAACGCGCGCTCGAACAGTTCGTCGTCCGGTTCGTTCGCCCCGCGGCGTCGGTTCACCCGCCCGGTGAGGTCGCCGAGCGGTTCGCTTTCCTCGCGCTCGTCGCGGTTTCCGCTCGACTCGCCGTCCTCGCCACCCCCGGCGGCGAGGTCCGCCAGCGGGTCATCGTCGTCCGCCGGCAGCGGTTCGTCGACCCCCTCCGACCGTTCCGCCCTATCGCGCTCGTGTCCGTCGTCTGATCCCTCGGGCATCGTCGATCAGGTGTCCTCCGTTCGGGTTTTGTCGGTTCCGCCCCCGTCGACGTCCGGGACGTCGTCGTCGGGCGAGTCTGCCTTGGCGATCTCCTCGACGCCGAACTCGAAGTCGCTCCGCTCGGCGTCCCCGGGTGCCAGCGCCGGACGGTCGCCGGTTTCCAGTCGGTCCGTTCCGAAGAACCCTGCGGCCGGATCGATGCCGGTGAACGTCGCGGAACAGTGCGGACACCGAGCGCGCGACAGCAGCGCCATGTTGACCTTCGAGTCACAGTCCTCGCAGACGGCCGTCGAGATGCCGTGGCGGTTGGCCGTCCGCCGGAGGTCCGCTGCCGCCTTGCGGGCGGTCTCGGCGGCGGCGAGCGCCTGCACCTCCTTGCGGGTCTCAACGAGCGCCTGGGCGAGCGTCGTCTGGCGCGCCGACAGTTCCTCCACCGAGTCGGTCAGGTACGACAGGATCTGCTCGTAGTTCTCGAAGCCGGCGTCCGTCCGGTCCCGGACGGCCTCGACCTCTTCGTCGATGGCCGTAACCGCATCCTCCAGGTCGGCCAACAATCGGGCCAGATCCGGATGGTCGTGACCGGCGGGTGCCTTCGCGTCGGCCTCGCGTTTGACCTGGACGACCCGGTCGCGAACGTCGCCGAGTAGGTCGCTGAACCGGGCGTCGACGTCGTCGATCCGCTCGTCGAGGATCGCCCGGTCGACGACGGTTCCCTCCGCGCCCCCACCGACGCGCTCGTCGATCCGGTCGTCCACGACCGACTCGACGTGCTCCCGAAGGTGCTTTTCGACCGACGCGTCGACGGCTTCCTCGATCCGGTCGTCGAGTTCGTCGTGGGACGACTCGACTGCCCCGCCTCGGGACTCGGACGACCGTCCTGCGTCCTGACGGCGAACCGCCTCGACCAACTCCGCGAGAACCTCCTCCGGGGAGCGGTCACTCTCCGCGGCCACGTCGTCGAGCCAATCGGCTACCGACTTCGGCACCGTGGCCGATACTGACGTTTCCCCGGGGACCTCGCCGGTCATGGGCGGAGTTGTACCGGCAACGGCTTAAGGATTGTCGCCTGCCCGGCACTTCGTCGACGGCAGGCTTCGGAAACGGTCTCCGAGCGGGCCGGGACTGCCTGCCGGTCACCGGATCTTGCGCACGTCGCTGACGTCGAATCCGGCGTCGCCGATCTCGGTCTCGAACCGGACGATGTTGTCCGCCTCGAGCTGGGAGAGCACGCCACGGAACTGCCGGACGATCAGGGTCCGGGCGCGCTCGCTGCCCCCGCTTTCCCACTCGAACAGCAGCGTCCCATCGGAGGCCTCCATCAGCATCCCCAGTTCCGCGGTCGACAGCGTCTCCTTGTTGACCAGCGGGAGCACCAGGCCCCGCCAGCGGTGGGACGCCTTCTTCAGTCCCTGCAACAGCAGCGCCAGGTCCGACCACCCGAACTCCCGCTCGCGGTCCCGCACCAGCGACACGAAGTCAGTCAGCGAATCGATCAGCACCAGGTTTCCGCTGGCGTGGTCATCGAGGTAGTCGCCGAGCGCGCCGAACGCCGAGTCCACGGATCGACGCTCTCCGAGGGCCTGCAGGTCCGTCACCTGCTCAGTGTACCATCCCCGCGGGACCGGCGACAGCCGGAAGTACTCCGTCGAGAGATCAGTGAACCGGATGGGGGCGGCCCCGGCCTCGACGAGCTGGTCCTCCATCACGTACCCCATCTCTTCACGGACCTGGGGCTCCGTTGCAGTCACCGAGACGTAGTGGATCTCCTCCGGCCTTCGAGCGGCGTCGTCTAGATCGCCGTAATGAAGCGAGAACAGGTCCGCGTCAGCGTCGGCCAGCCCATTCATGATGCCGGTCGTATAGAGAAACTCTCGCGCCCCGGCACCGGCGTCGCCGGCCAGGAGCACGACGCTGCCGGCCGGCGCCCCGCCGCTGATCAACTGGTCGAGTCTGGAGACGCCGAACGGAATCCGCGCCATACCGGGCCAACGTGTGTCGGGTGCTTACGTGTTACGCCGATTACCGAACCGTCGGGTGTCGCTGCCGGCAACCACACGGGCGATGCGCCCCGGATACGCGCAACCGCCGGTCACTCCTCGACGGTCGCCCCCGAGTTCCGACCGGCGACGACCGACACGTCGCCGTCGACCCCTGCCGTCTTCAGAGCATCGTGGCCGGCCGTCGTTGCCGCCTCGGCCTGGCTCGCCGTCGTCACGCCCCACACCGTCGGCCCCCACGACGACTGGCCCGCGCCGAACACCGCGGGCGCCTCGCTGAGTCGCTCGACCACGGCACCGACGGGCGGGCGATACACGCCCTCCTGCTCGTCGACGTACCACGAGCCGTTCAGCCGGTTGATCCGCCCCGCCGCCGCGCCGAACGCGGCCCCGTCCCCCCGGGCGATCGCCGGCAGCAGTTGCTGGACGGCGATCCGGGCCACGTCGTCCGCGACTTCGGGGTCGGCCGCCTCGACGACCGCCCGGATGCTCGCCTCCTCGCCGCCGCCGTTCCGGCCGATCTCGATCGAGGGCCTGACCAGGAGAAACCGCCAGTCGTCGGGGATCGCGTGGCGGGCCGCGACCGGCGGGACCGTCCACTCGCCGTCCGCGGGACGCCCCGTCGTGAACAGGTCCGTCGGGTGGCCGCCGTCCAGGACGAACCCGCCGTCCTCGAAGGTCGCGACGCCGATGCCGCTGCGCCCGCCCCGGCCCAGGTCCGGCGCTCGCCGGCGCGAGTTCGCCGCCAGCCCGTGGGCGCTGGCGATCGCCGTCAGCGTCGCCAGCGCGAGTTGCGTGCCGCTGCCCAGGCCGACGTGTCGCGGGAACTGCTCGACCAGGCGAACCTCCGCGCCGGGGACCTCGAGCAGCGCCACCGCTCGTTCGGCAAACGTCGCGACCTGGGGCGGCGCCTCGACGCCGTCTGCGGGCGCTGCCTCCACGGTGACCCGCGGCTCCGCGAGTGCGAGGCCCAGCCCCCCGTACAACTGGGGGCGCGCCAGCGACAGATTGACGAACCCGAAGTGCAGGCGGGCGCCGGTCGTGACCCGTGGCATCGATGGCGGTATGGGTCCCCCCGGTATGGCGGTTACGGCGGTCGCAAGAACGGCCGGCGCTCGCTACCCCAGCCCCTGCCCCAGCGCGTCGAAGCGGATTCCGGAGTCCGCCAGGGCCACCCAGCCGTCGGACCGGCCGACCAGTCCCGCCCACCGGACCTCCGTCGCATCGCCGCTCCGCCGGACCTCGACGTGCACGTCGAAAAAGTGCTTGAGCCGTTCGGACTCCCGGCCAGTAGCGACGGCGTGCTCGACGGTGAACACGCCCAGCCCGGACTCGCTCCCGACTGTCATCGCCAGGTCGTGGGTGTGCTTGAGCACGTCGTCGGCGTCGGCCAGCCGAAACTGGGTGGTCAGCGTGTCGAACAGGAAGTGCACGCGCTCGACGTCCGCGTTCCGGAGGAACGCGATGGCCTCGTCGACGGCCTGGGTCGCGTCGCCGAACGCAACCGGCGAGGGGATCTCCCAGCGCCGGTCGCCCGTGCGACGGGCCGACGAGCGCTGTTTCGTCGTGCAGTCGACCATGGCGATCCGGTCGCGCGAGAACGCGTCCACTCCGTCGGTCAGTCGGCGGACGACGAACGCGGGGTCGTCGCGGGTCGTCGCGATGACGACGCCGTCTCCGGGTCTCGCGCGCTCGCCGAACAGCCGCAGGGGCACTCGCCGGAGCGGCTTCCTGGGGCGCCCCGACACGAGGATCGTCGGCTGGGACACCCGTCCCCCGCCCGGAAATCCGTCCGCCATGGTCTGATCTCGTCGGCCACGTGGACGCCATAAGGCTTAACATTGCTGGTCTCGGCGCTGGCGGTGTTGTCGACCGGAGCGGCCGCTTATTGTCGGCCCACTCGAACCCACGGTATGCTCTCGGCGCTGCGCTGGCTCGCGCTGGAAGTCAAGTATCTCGCCGACACCCGCGAGTTCTACGGCACGACCCTGGACCTGGATCTGCTCGCGGGCGGCGATGACGAACTCGTCTATGCGGCAGGCGACCAGCAACTCCGCCTGCGCCGGCCCTCAACGGTCCCCCGGGGCGGGCTCCACACCCACTTCGCGCTGTCGACGCCGGACGACCGGTACGGGGCGTGGTGGGACCGACTGAGCGAGGACTTCGATCTGGTCGAGCACCGGTTCGGCGACAGCCGGTCGCTGTACCTCTATGACCCGGACGGCAACTGCCTGGAGATCGGACAGGCGGGCGGCGAGGGGGCCGAACTCACCCGCATCTTCGAGGTGGTGCTGGAGGTTGAGGACCTCGAAGTCGCCGAGGCGTTCTACGCCGACCTGGGGTTCGACCCCGTCGACCGTGGCGACGGCCGCCGTCGAGTCCGGTTGGCCGGCCCGATGGCGCTTGAACTGTGGGAGCCACAGCTCGGCATCGCCGACGCACGTGGAGGCGTTCACGTCGACCTCGGGTTCGCCGGCGACGCCCGGGCCGCCGTCGAGGCCGTCGGCGACCGCGCGCCGGACGTGGTCGACCGCGAGGAGGGAGTCCGCATCCGGGACCCGGACGGCCACTGGCTGACCGTCCGGTGACCCCCGCTACTCCAGCCGACTGCGGTCGATTTCGACGCCTGCCGGCGTCACCACCAGGAAATCCCGGAACTGGACGAGGTCGCCCCCCTCCTCGCTGACGTCCGCCGCGAAGCCTGCCGCCAGCCGGTTCAAGTCGCCCTCGATGGCGAGCACGAGCACGTAGCCGTCCCGGACCGCGTCGGCCCACTCGGAGGACGGCGTCGTCCCATCGAGCACGCCCAGCACGACCTGGCCGCCGCCGCCGCCGTCGCCGTCCTCGGCGTCGTCGAGGTGCTCCTCGACCGCCTGGAGGTCGATCTCGAAGTCGCTCACGTCCGGCGGGTCGGGACGCGCGAGCAAAAAGCCTCGCCCCGCGATCCCCGGCGGGAGATCCTGGCGCGCACGGGTTCCCCCGCTTCGGCCATCGGGACCCGGCCCCCGGTCCGGCCGCCGCAGTGAGGCCGGAGTTCGCCGCGGACGGAAGAAAGTTGCTCCCGGGGGTCGAACGCCGAGCATGGACACAGTCGACGAATCGCGGTTGCGAGCCGACCTGGAGGCGAACGCCGAGTTCGGGGTCATCGACGCCGAGGAGGGCCGCGGCCGGACCGTCCTCGCGGGCACCGAGGCCAACCGGCGGGCCCGCGAACTGCTCCTCGACCGACTGCGCGACGCCGGCCTGGAGGTGACCGTCGACGCCGTCGGCAACGTCGCGGGCACCTGGGTTCCCCCGGAAGCGGATCCCGACGCCGCGCCGGTCGCGGCGGGCAGCCACCTCGACTCCGTTCCGGAGGGCGGCATCTTCGACGGCCCGCTGGGTGTCTACGCCGCCCTTGAGGCCGTGCGGGCGATGCAGGAGGCCGACCTGATCCTCGCCCGGCCGGTGACCGTGGTCTCGTTCACCGAGGAGGAGGGCCAGCGGTTCGGCGAGGGCCTGCTCGGGTCGTCCGTCGCGAGCGACGTCCGCAGCGTCGAACAGGCCCTGGGGCTTGCGGACGGCGACGGCGTGACCCTGCGGGACGCCCTCGATGACATCGGCGCCCGCGGCGAGGGGCGTCTCGATGCCGGCGACTGGCACGCCTGGCTGGAGTTGCACGTCGAGCAGGACACGCAACTCGAGGCCGCGAGCGTCCCCGTCGGCGTCGTCACCACCATCACCGGCATCGCCCACTACGAGGCCACGGTCGTCGGGGAGGCGGACCACGCGGGCGCCACCGCCATGGACGCCCGCCGGGACGCGCTGCCCGCCGCGAGCGAGGTGATCCGGGACGTCGAGCGGGCGGCCCGGGAACTGGTCGCGACCGACAGCGAGACAGCGGTCGCCACGGTCGGCAGCGTCGAGATCGCGCCGAACGCGACCAACGTCGTGCCCGGGGAGATCGGGATGGGCATCGATGTCCGCGACGTGGAGCGCGCCTCGATGGACCACCTCGAGGACCGCATCCAGAAGAGCCTCGCTCGCGTCGCCCGCGACCGATCGGTCGACACCGACCTCCGGCGGCACCTCGACGTCGACCCGACCCCGATGAGCGAGCGGGTCCGGGAGGCGGCCCACGCCGTCGCGTCGGAGGCGGGCGTCGGAGCGATGGACCTGCACTCGGGGGCCGCCCACGACACGATGCACGTCGCCGGCGTCACCGACGCCGGTCTGCTCTTTGCTCCCTCCCGCGACGGCGCCTCTCACAGCCCCCGGGAGTGGACCGACTGGGCGGACTGTGCCGCCGCGACCCGGGTGCTGGCCGGAGCAATCGCACAGCTAGCGGGCGAGTAGTCGACTCCCCGGGCGTCGCCCGGGAGGACCCCGGTTCAGAGGCGGCCCGCGGTCACCTCGATGGCCGTCTCGACGGCGTCGGCCTGCAGTTCGAGCGGCATGCTCGCCGCGACGCCGCCGCCACGGGCCGGTTCGTCGGCTTGACGGATGGCCTCCTCCGGATGCAACGGCAGGTGGACGAACCCGACCGGCACGGCCAGTCCCGCTCGCTCGACGTGCTCGCGAGTCGCGTACAGCAGGTGGTTGCAGAGGTGGGTCCCCGCGGAGTTCGACAGGCGGGCCGGAATCCCGCGGTCGAGACACCGCTCGACGACGGCTCCGACCGGCAGCGTCGCAAACCTGGCTGCCGGGCCGTCGGCGTGTATTTGTACGTCTTCCGGGTCCGCGCCGTCGTTGTCCGGGGTCCCGACGGCGTCGTCGACGTTGATCCCGACGCGCTCGACGGCGACGGCCGACCGGCCGCCAGCCAGCCCTGTCGCGACGACCGCGTCCGGGTCGCGCTCGTCGATCAGGTCGGCCATCCGGTCCGCCGTCCGGTCGAACGCCACCGGGAGCACCTCGCCGGCGACCGTCTGCCCCGCGACCGTCTGTCCGTCGAGACGCCGGGCCATCTCCCCGCTGGGGTTGATCTCGAACTCCCCGAACGGTTCGTACCCGGTCAACAGGATCATGCGGCGGCCCCCCGGGAAGGGGACGGTGCGCCGAGACCGCCGCCGGGCGGTCCGGAGTCGATGGGGGAATCGCTACATGCCGTCGGTGCGTCGCGGGGGACGTGGCCGTCGATCATACCTCCGCCACTCGGGGCGGGGCCATTCAAACTTCGGGAACCGGACGGGTCCGGACCGCTCCGGAACGGTCCTCGTCGGCTCACGGTCACCGGGTCGCGCAAGCCGCCTCGCGGGTGGCCCGAGTGTTGGTTTCGGGACGTTACGGTTCGCCCGGAATCGCGTCGGCGCCGTCCAGAAACACGTCCCCCCGGTCCGACGGCGGGCGCCGACACCGGTCCTTCCGGCCGAAGACCCGGTAGCGGTGGCGGGCCACGAGGTCGTAGACTGCGTCCCGGAGCGGTCGCGGCACGGCCAGCAGCGCCCCGAACGCCGACCACGGCAGATCCAGCCCCCGCGCCAGGCGCAGCGCCGCGGTCGACCTGACGTACGCATCGCGGCCCTCGACCAGCACGAACGTCGAGTGGTCGTCCGTCTCCATGCCGAAGTGTTCGAGGAGGGCCTGCCCTGGCGCTGACTGCAGGGGTGCAAACCGATACCGGCGGGCCGAGTCCCGCGGCAGGGCGAACTGCACGACTCCGTTGCAGAGGTTGCAGACCCCGTCGTACAGCACGATCGGCCGCTCGGCGGGCAAGAGGATCTCGGCTCGCTGCTCGATGGGGTCGGGCACCTGATTCACTCGGGGCGGGGCACACTTACCGGCTTCGTAGTGGTGGCCGGGCGATGCACTTGCCGGTTTCGAGGCGGTGGCCGGGTGACGCCCTTCTCGACTTCCTGGCGGTGGCAGGGCGATGCCCTTCTCGACTTCCTGGCGGTGGCGGGACGATGCCCTTCTCGGCTTCGTGGCTGTGACGACGGCCGACCGCCCCGAGAATCTGACCCCACTCGCCGCCGGCGCGATGGCCTCTCTGGGCGGTAACACTATGACCCGTCTGTTCGTTGGTAGCGATGGCCATGTTAGGTGGTAGTTCACAGACCCTGCGACCGTTCATGTGGCGAGCGAAGAACCTCTATCCCGACACGGAGATCGTCTCCCGGACCGCCGGGGGGATCGTCCGGTACGACTACGAGGAGTTCGCCGGTCGGGTCGCACAACTGGCCCATGCGCTGGACGACCTCGGGATCGACGACGGCGCACGGATCGGCACCGTCTGCTGGAACGACCACTGGCACTTCGAGACGTACTTCGGGGTGCCGAGTCGCGGCAGCCAGTTGCACACGATCAACCCGCTGTTGCCGGACCACCACCTCCGGTTCATCGTCGAGAACGCGGGCGACCGCGTGCTGTTCGTCAACCCCTCGCTGCTGGAGGCGGTCGAGGCCGCCTACGAACCGGACGCCTTCGACAGCGTCGAGCAGTTCGTGATCATGGGCGAAGCGGTGCCGGAGACCGACCTCGAACCGGTCACCGATTACGAGTCGTTCATCGAGGGCCATCCGACCGAGTACGACTGGCCCGAACTGGACGGCGACCGCCCGGCGGGGATGTGTTACACCTCCGGAACCACGGGCAAACCGAAGGGCGTCGAGTACACCCAGTCGATGCTGTGGAGCCACACGATGGCCTCCCAGTCCCCGCAGGGCATCCCGATGGACGACGACGACGTGATGATGCCGGTCGTCCCGATGTTCCACGTCAACGCCTGGGGGATGCCGTTCAGCGCGACGGCGGGCGGGGCCAAACACGTCTATCCGGGCCCGGCGCCGGACCCGGCGGACCTGGCGAACCTCATCGAGCAGGAGGGCGTCACCGCGACCGCCGGCGTGCCGACCGTCTGGCTGGGGCTGATGGACTACGTCGAGGACAACGACGTCGACCTCTCCTCGCTGGAGCGGGTCGTCATCGGCGGGTCGGCGGCCCCCGAGGCGGTCGTGCGCTGGTTCGACGACCGCGGCGTCGAGGTCAAACACGCCTGGGGGATGACCGAGACCGCACCGATCGGCACGGTCGCCCACCTCAAGGCCGGCATGGAGGACCGCCCCTACGACGAGCAGGTCGAAAAGCGCACCAAGCAGGGGCTGATCGTGCCCGGCCTGGAGTTCAAGGTGGTCGACGGCGAGGGCAACGAGGTCCCCTGGAACGGCGAGGACTTCGGCGAACTGTGGATCCGCGGACCGTGGGTCACACGCCAGTACTTCCAGCGACCCGAGGCCGACGAGGCAGACTTCGAGGACGGGTGGCTGAAGACCGGCGACATCGTCACCGTCGACGAAGACGGCTACGTCAAGATCGTCGACCGCGCGAAGGACGTCATCAAGTCCGGCGGCGAGTGGATCTCCTCGGTCGAACTTGAAAACGAATTGATGGCCCACGACGACGTCGCCGAGGCGACCGTCATCGGCGTCCCCCACGAGCGCTGGCAGGAACGGCCCGTCGCCTTCGTCGTGCCGACCGAGGGGGCTGACGACGACCTGGAGGCGGACCTGCTGGAGATGGTTCGCGACCAGTTCCCCAAGTGGTGGCTGCCCGACGACGTCGTCTACATCGACGAGATTCCCAAGACTGCGACCGGGAAGTTCAGCAAGAAGGACCTGCGGGAGGAGTACGCCGAGGAGTCGCTGGTCGAGGGGAAGGCACCGGAGGACGCCGCGCCGGACGAGGGCTGAGTCGCGCGACGGGTCGGCGGTCGGGCGGTCAATCCGGGGTGCCGTTTTCCCCCGACAGCAGGTCGAGGTAGTGGGCGTGGGCGCCGTCCGGTTCCAACGCGGCGTCGAGTCGGTCCCCGGCGGCGTCGAACAGGACCTGTCCGCGGCGGAACACCGTCAGGCGGTCGAGCGCGCCCTCGAACGCGCCCAGACGGTGGGTCGCGACCAGCACCGTCCGACTTCCTGCCGCGTACTCGTCGAGAAACCTCACGACCCGCTCGCGGCTCACGTCGTCCAGGTCCCCGAGGGGTTCGTCGACCAGCAGAATCTCCGGTCGGCCCAGCATCGCGAGTGCCAGATCCAGCTTGTTCGCCTGGCCGCCCGACAGCGCCGCGGCCTGCCGGTCGACGACCGGCGCGAGGTCGAACTGCTCCACGAGCGTCGCCCGCCAGTCCGCGTCGGCGCCCACCAGGTCGGCGAACACCTCGAGGTTCTCCGCGACGGTGAACCTCCGGTAGAAGGTCGGGTGCTGGAAGCCGATCCCCATCGCCTCCGTCGGCCGGCGGACGCTTCCCTCCGTCGGGTTCGTCAGCCCCGCAAGCAGGCGGAACAGCGTCGTCTTCCCCGACCCGTTGGGACCGACCAGACAGTGCAGTCCGTCGCTGCCGACGGTGAGCGTCACGTGGTCGACCGCCCGGAGGTCGTCGTATTCCTTCGTGACGCCGCGGGCCT